>NZ_DYZA01000025.1 GCF_020741395.1 Mailhella massiliensis
GCCGCAAGTGGAGCTCCATGACCTCTGCCCCTATCTGAAACTTACCCTGAGCCGCCACCAGCGAGCATGGAAAATGGAAGACAAATACCGGATGACATTCAAGACTCCGAAGGCATGGACTTCCGCTATTGCGTTTGCCGACGAATACCACCTGGTTTTTTCTCGTGAACTTCCCTGCCGAGATGATGAAGACAGAGGCGGTATGGGACTTGTCCCCATCAATCGAGCGGTGGAAGAAGGCATACTACTCCAGGAGAATTACAGTGTGTTGCGTGGACTCACGGAACCTCTTTTCATTCTTCGAGTACGAGACCGCTCAACAGAAAAAAGCCATACCCGTCAACACGTCTATGGAGCGACAAAGACTCCCTCCGGTTGGAAAATTTATAACGATTGGGAATTACTTTTATTTCTTAATACTTTTGCCGACAAGCCACGCCAGTTGAACGCAACGTCAATAGTGGCCGTTCATCCTCAAAAAGAAGATTTTGAAGAAGCAGAACAATGGCTTTCCGATCACCTGGAAGAATTCCATCTTCCTTTTACCGTCCCTTACATAGAACATATCGTCTGTTTCTGTTCAGAAAAAAAACAGGAACACGCTTAAAAGTCTTCGCAACTTTATCCTGAGGATACATATGTTGAAGCTGAATCTATCTCCTCTGACAAACACCTGTTACCGGAAAACCGTCGGCCTGCGTGAGCACGCTCGCACGGACTGAGGGCACGGAACGGCGCACGGCGAGGCAAAGCACGCCCTGCCCTCATGCCCGGAGCGTTCCCCACCCTTTCCGGCGGAAGGACTTCCCCCCTTTATGCCAAGCTCCACGGGATGGCGGCGCACCGGAGGAAGGCCTGCACTTTCACCCAGACAACGGCAGCGGGTCGAAGGAGAGCCTGCGCATCAGGAAGGCCTTTGCCCTGCCTGCTGCGGGGCCCGGGGGGAGGTCACCTCCCCCGGCGGGGTCCGGGGCGGAGCCCCGCGTGCCTTTCCTCTCTTTCTGCCTTTCAGCTCCCGGCCGGGGCTTCGCCTCCGGGGGGGAGGGAAAGGGATTTTTCCAGGTTTTCGGCAAGGCGCAGGGTATGTTCGGCGCGGGCGGAGACTCCGGCGCGAATTTTTCCGAGCACGTCGAGGTAGGTACGCAGGGCGGAGGCCTCTTCGGCGAGCACGGCGAGGGCGGGCACGAAGCCTTCGCTCACGGCACGGCCGTAGGCGGAGGTCAGCTCCTCCATATTCTGGTTGAGCAGTTCCTCAAGGCGGGCGCGCTGTTCCTTCACCCATTTGCGCACGGCCTCTTCCTTGCGTTCCATGAAAATGCGGCGGCAGCGGGAAGGATTGCCAAGCTTCATGAGGGTCCACACCACGCTTCCCACCACGGCCACGGGGAGCACGGCCCACCAGCCCATATTGCCGAGCACGATGCCGAGGCCGAGTCCGCCGCCGCGGCGTATGGCGAGGCCCACGGCCACAAGGCCCATTTTCTTCATGAGGGAAGAGGCGTTCACCAGCCAGCGCTCCCTTTTGAAGGGCACTTCGCCCATGGACTGGAGGTCCACGTCCTCCACGGCCACGGCCTCAAGGCAGAGCACGGAAATTTCCCGCATGCGCTCGCCGAACTGGCGCAGCTTCTCATTCCAGTCCTTCTGCACGTCGCGGCGGCCTGCAAGCAGCTCCTCCAGGGATTCCCGGGCGATGCGCGGCACTTCCTCCTCGTCGAAGCCCTTCCAGTTCTTCTGGCGGAACATGCCGGTATAGCCCAGAGTGTCGGCATGGCGGTTCGCGGCGTCCATGATGCGCAGCACTATGGTTTCCTGCCAGGCATCGAGGGCTCTTTCCTGTTCCTTGCGCCAGGAATCCATATCCACGGAAGCGGCGCTCGCCACGGACCATGCCTGAGTGGAACAGCTTTGTATCACGCTCTCCAGCCTCTGCACATGGGAATGGAGAAGTTCCTCATGGCGAACATCCGGCAGGCGGGAAAGCTCCCTCTCCAGAACCTTTTTCGCCTCCTCCCGCGCGGCCCGGGCGATTTCCGCGCCGCGCATGCGGATGCGCTCCCCGCGCTCGGCCGCATTCCTCTTCTTTCCCGAAGCGGCGTGTTCCATGAGGGCGCACAGCTTCTGGAAGCCCTCTTTGGCGGCATGGCCCGCACAGCGCTGCTCCATGGCCTCGCGCGCGTTCAGATCCACAAGGCCGAGCACCTTCATGCCGTGGGCGGCGGCGCTTTTCATAAGCAGCTCCGCCCGCGCCATGGCCTCCGATCGGCTCTGCTTTTCGTTCAGCCTGTCCACGCCCGTCACCACACCTATGACGGAAGCGGCCCTGCCGGAGCGGGCGAGCTGGCGCAGAAGCTCCTCTTCCGAGGCGGATTCCGGCCTGCGCGCATCCATAACGAACACAAGACAGTCCGCGGCGAGACATTCCTCAAAGGCCAGCACGTTCTGCACCGGATCGGTGGCGTTGAGGCCCGGGGTATCCACCAGAACCATGCCGTGGCGAAGGATGCCCGCCGGCACTTCCACCTCCACGCGGGCGGAAAAAATACTGCCCCTTTCCCGGGCGGAAAGGAAGGAGCGCAAATCTTCGGGGGAAAGCAGTTTCTGTTCCCCGCGCTCTTTTGCGCCAGTGCGCAGCTCCTCAAGGCGTTCTGCGAACACGCCCTCCTTCCCTTCGGAAGCGAAATATGCGCCCATGCGGGCACATTCCTCTTCGCTGAGGAAGCGAACCGTGCCCGAAAAATCCCCGCCCCAGCGGAAGCGCGCCACAGCCGCCGTTTCCGGCACGGCTTCGCGCACCGGGGAGTATTCCCCGCAAAGCAGGGCATTGACCAGCGAGCTCTTGCCGCGCTTGCCTTCGCCTACCATGACTACGGTAAAGGGCTGCTCCGCCATGAGGTGACGCAGATCGACGAGGGCGCGGGCCGTATCCAGGGCGCCTGCGGAAAGCGCCGCCCTTTCAAGCGCCAGGGAAGCCTTTTCCGCACCCTCAAAGCCCACGGCCACGGCAAATTCCTCCTCGCGGGGGGAGAAAAGGGCGAAAATGCGCTGCGTCCGGAGCTCGCGCAAATAGCGCGCCGCCCCGCCGTACTGGTTCACGGCATGGGCCGCCATGTCCGTACAGGCCGCTCCCGCTTCGGAAAGCATGGCGGAAAAGGCCGAAAGCGTAGGGGAAAGAATACTTTTGCGGGGGCTTTTGCGCTGCGCCACGCCCCCTTCCATGACTACGCGCGAATCGTCCTCCCCGCCCTGCCGGGGCTTGAAAAGCAGCTGCCAGCCCTCCACGGAAGGCATGTGAAGCATGCCCC
>NZ_DYZA01000026.1 GCF_020741395.1 Mailhella massiliensis
TCATTGACCGCTTCCAGCCATTGCTGGGGAGAGAGCCGCGTTTCCCCGTCCGCACCTCTGGCGCTCTCGTAGGAGAGGTTGAACCCTCGGTCGCCCATGGCCTTCAGAAGGAGGTAGAAGAATGTTGTACGCTGCTGGCCGTCTATGACTTTCAAGGACTTGTCGGAAGCGATGACGGTCATGCCCTGAATGAAGATATCGTTCTGGCCGGCATATCCGTCCAGAAGACTGTCGAGCATGGAAGAGACGGCATTCCGTTTATTTTTTCCATGTTCCTTTCCCCAGATGTATCCTCGCTGATAGCAGGGGATAGTGATATCTTTTTTTATATACTCGCTTAAGTTCACGGTTAATCTGTGCATGGAGGCAGAGGTCGTCTTTTTCATCGTAGGAATCCGTTTTCTTCCGTCTGCCCGGAGCTCCCGGGAGGCCTGGCCTGTCGGGCATACGGCCTTTGCGCATGGGTCAGGGAAGAGAAGGCGTTGCGGGTGAAAGGATGCTTGACGGCAGCAAGGGAAGAAGCGCCTTACCTGTCGGTATAGCCCCGGAGCATGGCGGATGCAACCGGCGCGCTGAAGGTAATGGGGATTGCGCGGCTTTCGCCTGTGGCGACGCTCCCTACACCCGCACGGAGCGCTTTTGCGGGGGAATTTTCCCGAAAAGGCGATGCGCGTTCTCTGCCGCGCGGGCTGGGGAACACGGCGCCGCGTTCATCCATGGCATGGGGGGCCGGGAAGCTCGGCTCTCGCCTCTTCCTGTCTTTTTATTTTATGGAAGAGTGTATCTGCGCTATTGACGGAACCATTAATACAGGCTTTCCTAGATTTAGTCCCCGACGTGCCCCGGGAGGATCCGGCAAGAAGAGTACCGGACGCGGATCCGGGACACGTCTGGAAGAGGAACATCGGCGGTACCGGCCGTCTTCCGGCGACGGGTACGGAAAAGGTATGAACTCAGCGCGCTGTAACGGCGTGAACGGTTTGTCATAAAAGGCGTTTTCGCGAGGCCCGATAGCCCCGGGGAGGGAAAACGCTCCATGCGAGAGGAGAATGGTATGAATCGTCGCACGTTTCTTCAGATGGTGGCAACGGGACTGCTGGGAGTTGCGGCCGGCGGATGCGTCGTGCCTGCGGATGATGTCTGGTATTATTCCAGAAGCTACCAGACGCCGCCTCCTCCTCGCCCTGTCCATCGACCTCCGCCACCTCCGCGGCCTGTTCATCGTCCCCCGCCGCCCCCGCGGCCGGCTCGTCCGGCGCCTCCGCGGCCTGCACCCCATCCCGGACGTCCAGCCCCGCCCAGGCCCAACGGACCGAAGCCCGGGCCGGGCAGGCCGGCTCCGAGGCCCAATGCGCCGAAACCCGGG
Source organism: Mailhella massiliensis (assembly GCF_020741395.1). Classification (GTDB taxonomy): domain Bacteria; phylum Desulfobacterota; class Desulfovibrionia; order Desulfovibrionales; family Desulfovibrionaceae; genus Mailhella; species Mailhella massiliensis_A. The sequence continues at coordinate 1,367 of NZ_DYZA01000026.1, forward strand.
CCCAACGGACCGAAGCCCGGGCCGGGCAGACCGGCTCCGAGGCCGAGACCGCAGGCGAGACCTGACCGGCCGAAGCCGCAACAGAACTCCGGCAGGCCTCAGCCGCGGCCCGGCAGGCCGCAGTAGGCGAGCGCCGGAGTATCGTCGCGCCGGGCTCTTTTACGGGGAACGGCTCCCGGAAGTCCGGGAAACGGGATACCGGCAGGCATGCCGGAAGGTGTGCCTGCCGGCGCAGAAACGCTGCGGGAGGCTTACGGGATGAAACGTCTGATGATTTCGGCGCTGCTGTTCTTTGCGGGCGCGGGCATGGCGCTTGCCGAGGTCGTGTCGGAAGATGCATGCAGTTACGGGGGCATCTGCCTGTACGGCAGGGTACAGGTGGTGAACGCTTTTGCCGACCTCAAGGTACAGGAGGTGGACGCTTTTGCCGATTTGAGGGTACAGGTGGTAAGCGCCTTTCCCGACAGCTGCGGGAAGTGGATGTTTGTGGAGAGTTTCCCAGACTTCACGGTGCAGTTTGTCGAGGCATTTCCCGATATCAAGATACAGTATGTCGACGCATTCCCGGGCATGCCGTGAATGAGGGTTACGGGCCGGGCTTCCGTGCTGCCGGGAAGGATTTTCCGCGGCGGAAAGGTGCGGGGCCGAAGATTTGAAGCGGCGTTTTCCGAAGCCTTCTTGCCCCTTGTCGTGAAAGGGCCTTTTTCCGGGGCGGCAGGGGAAAGGCCGTGATAAAAGCTTCCGCGGGAAAGAGGGCGGGGACAGGTTCCGCCCGAAGGACGGCTGCGCAACGGGCGGGAAGCCTTTTCTGCGGCCGGGAGGGCCGCTTCCGTCACGCAGAAGACCCTTGGCCGGGCAGATGGGGACGCATCTGCGATATTCCTGAGGCCGGGGCCGCCCAGTGTTTTTTGAGAAAAGCCCTTTCGGCGCTGTGCTCCAAAAGGGCTTTTCTTCTATGGATAGATTAAAAATCCAAGGGTTTACAGTATCCGCCTTCAGTCCTCTCCGAGAACAGCCTTTTTCTGATGAGGAAATAGGCAACCAGCATGATGACGCCCGTAATGATCCACGACACGGGGTAGACGCAGAGCAGCATTTCATAGGTGGGCACCATGCGGAATACCGTGTAGACCCAGACGATGCGCAAAAGGCAAGAGCCTATGAGTGTAACAATGGCCGGAAGCATGGAGACGCCCATACCTCGCAGAGCGGCGCCGCTGATTTCGTAGGTTGCCGAAAGCCATGCCATGCTTTCCACAATGGAAACCCGCGTCACTGAGTGCCGGATGACTTCCGGGTCGCTGGTGTAAAGACCTGTGAACCATGCGGCTCCGAGCGTAAAGATGAGGCAGGTTGCTCCGGAGAGCAGAATGGCGCAGGCCATGGATTCCCGGAAAATCTTCCTGCATCGGCTGAGGCGGCACATGGCGTAGTTCTGGCTGGTAAAGGTGACGGTGGCCTGACAGAAGGCGTTGATGAAGAAGTAGGAGACAAATTCAAAGTTGATGGCGGTTGCCGAGCCAGCCGCGGTGCTTGAGCCGAATCCGTTGATGCCTGAAAGAATGCAGACGTTGGACAGGGAGAAAATCATGCCCTGCAAACCGGCCGGAGCGCCTATTCTGATTACTCTTAAAAGATGTATCTTTGCGATGGACAGCCTGCGCGGATACAGGCGGATCATATCGTCTTCATTCAGAAGAAAGTACAGTACAAGGCAGGCGCTGACGGCGTTGCCCGCCAGGGTGGCCATGCCGACGCCCGCTACACCCAGATCAAGCACAAGCACGAAGATCAGACTCAGTACGACATTGACGACGCCCGCCGCAACGAGGCTGTACATGGGCCTTTTCGTATCGCCCACGCTGCGCAGTACCGCCGCGCCGAAATTGTAGACCATGATGAACGGCATGCCGAGGAAGTATATTCTCAGGTACAGGACGGCCAGATCCATGACGTCTTCCGGCACGTCGACCATGGTCAGCATGAACGGAGCGACCACCTGCCCCAGTCCCAGCAGGAAAAAGCCGCTCAGGATGGAGACGGCCATGACGGTGTGCACCGCCGACTGACATTCTTCCTCATCCTCCCTGCCGACATAGCGAGCGATGACGACATTTGCACCTACGGAAAGCCCGAGAAAGAGGTTGATGATGAGGTTGACGATGGGGCCGTTGCCGCCAACTGCCGCCACAGCCTGGGCACCCACGAAGTGGCCGACGACGGCGACGTTTGCAGAAATGAACAGCTGCTGCAGGATGCTGCTCAGGGCTATGGGCAGGGCAAACAGAATGAGTTTGCGCATCAGCGGACCATGCAGCATATCCACATGCTGGGAATGTCCCATGGGTTCCTCCATGGCGGGGGTTATTCTTTTCAGGGTGTTTTTTCTTGAGGCGATGGGATTTCAAAAAGAGACAAGCCCGGAACCGGAAAGGGCACGCTCTTCTCCGTGCCGCCCGTCTTTGCTCCGCCCGGGGATTTCTTTGATAGGAAAAAATGCTTTTGAGAAAAACGTGCCGAGCAGGGAAAAATGGTAACGAAAACGTATCACTTTCTGGTTTTATGTCCAGCTCGGAAACTGGG
>NZ_DYZA01000027.1 GCF_020741395.1 Mailhella massiliensis
ACGCGACATGTTGTGCTCCCGGATGGGCAGGCTTCGATATTTCCAGGCGCCCCTGTGCGCCATGGAAAAAGCGTCTTCAGAATATTCCTGAAGACGCTTTTTCTGCTGAAGGGTTCTGAACCTAGAACTTCCACTGAAGCTGAAGGGTGCCGGAAACGCCTTCACGTCTGCCCACATAGCCCTGCACGCCGAGGTCGAGGCTGACGGGGATGCAGGCCGAGGGGGTGAGGGTTATGCCGAGCTCGCCTATGCCGGTGCTGCCCTTGAGGTTCGGCCTGTCAATGTCAAAACCGTTGATGGTGGCTTCGGCCTTGCCGTCGAACTTATATTCCCATGCCGCGCCGATGTAGGGGCGCACGTATTCGTTGGCGGTACAGGCAAGGCGGGCGCCGAGGTGCAGACGGTGGGAGTCCACACTGTCGAAGCGCATGCTCTCGCCGGTGGAAAGGTGCAGGCTGTCGCTGTCCTGATGGGTTCACAGGTACTTGGTATACAGGTCAAGATCCGCCTTGTCGCTGAAGTTCCAGACATAGCCTGCGCCCACATGCAGGCCGTAATAGGCGCTGTCGCTGTCGTAGGAGGCCCTACGGCCGAAGGCGTCGCGCATGTCGTCGTTGTCGTAGTCGTTGTTCAGCACGCCAAGGCGTGCGCTTGCCTCGGCATAGAAGCGGCCGGGACCTGTTTCGGCAAAGTCCATGCGGGCCAGAACACCGCCGCCCGCATACCATGTGTCGCCGTCGCCCTTGACCGTGGCCGCGTTGGAGAAGGAGTTCCAGGTGTCGTAGGAGCCGTTGCCGTATTCGAAGAACAGGCCGGCAGTGAAGCGGCCGGGAGCCAAATCCGCGCCCCGGGCAAGGCCGACGAGCAGGTTGAAGCTGCTCACGTCGATGTGGGAGCCGGTGTCGTAGCGGGATCAGCCGCCGGAAACCGTGCCGAAGGGGGCAAAGGTGTACTCGCCCGTTTCGCGGGCGGCGCGCAGGGCATGCGCTATACCGCGGTCGGCAATGAGGTCGCCGCCCTGCCGGATAAGCAGAGAGCCGGCAAGGTAGCCTTCCGCAAGAGCCTTGGTCTGGGGCAGGACGTGCACCGGGCTGTCCCCTCCGGGCTCTTCGGAACCGCCGGGCGTTTCAGACGCGGTCCCTACGGTGGCGATGAGTTCTGTGCCCGTGTCGGTAAGCGTAAAGTCGTATGCCAGCGACACGCCCTGCGTGTCGGTGAGGTCGGTCTGCGTGTAGCCTTTACTGTTCAGGCCGCTCTCGTTTTTGAGCAGGGTGACGCTGTCGCCCTCTGCAAGAGGAGCGTTCTCGCCTGCCACGGCCACGCCCACCTCGGCGCCGGAAATGTCCGTGCCGGCCGTATCCGTCAGGGGCAGTACAGTGTCGCCGGCCTTGACGCTTTCGGGCAGAATGAAGTGATAGTTCTCAAAATTAGCCACATTGGCGGCGGTGAGGCCAACGATCCGCACTTCCAGCGTGTTGCCCGTGCGTAAATCCAGGCTGGCGTCGGGTCGATAACTGTAGCCGCCGTACAGCTTGGAATTGTCGCCTCTCAGCTTAAGCCTTCCCGCAGGATAACCGTGTTGCCCGTGGCTCTGCCCGAGCTGGGGGAGTATGAGGATGGGGTTTCGATATACCCGCCTGCGATAAGAGGGCTCTCCAGGGTAATGTTGCCCCCCAGATCCGCCACGTTGTTGTCGGCCGTAACCTCACGGGTTCCACTGGTTACGCCGCCGATGAACCACGTGTTAGGGACGGAGAAGGTACCGCCCTTGACGGTCACAGTGTTCCCGTTGACATAACTGCTCATATAAGTGATTTCATCATCACGGTCCGCTCTGCCTCCGGCAAGAGCATAAGCTTCCTTAAACGTGCCGCCGTAGACGGTCACGCTGTTCCCTGTGATGGTCGCTGAACCTGTTCTTGCACCGCCTACTGCCCCCGATATATACAAGGTATTTTTATCGAAGAGACCGTCATTTATGACAACGTGGTTATTCTTCATGAAGGCCGTACCAGCACCATATTTTATGCGAGCTCCATTCAGTATTTCGTAATGGCCGCCGTTGGAGGTCACCGTGTTGCCGGTCAGGATTGCTGTCCCTGATGCGCTCTGCAAGTATGCGCAACGGCCTCCTGTCCGCTGGCTCCGTCCATTACTGAGGCCTTGTTGTCGGACAAAGTCACATTTGTGGAAGACTTGAAGATGAACCCTCCGCCGACACAGTCGGTTTTTGTATCGACGGCAACCTCGCCGTTACTCGCTTCGGTTGCATCTGTGCCCCCGCTTCCATAATACCAGGGGCCCTGAGTCTGCCCGCCCGAATTGGCGGCTTCCGCCGCACAGGGCGCGGCCAGCAGCGCGGCAGCGAGCAGGAGCGGCAGGGCTTTTCGCGCACTGCCTGCCGACGGCGTCAGCCTAAATTCTCTCTCTGTATAAGACATTCTCATCCACGGTATGATATTTCCGCTTTTCCGGGACGCGGGAGGCATCCGTTTTTTTCTGCCGCAGCATCCCTTTTTTGAGGGAAATATGTAACGGAAAAGGATTGGTGTACAGGCTTTTTGCCGCAGGAAGCCCTGAATACGTGCCTTTTCGCCTCACGAGAGACGTCGGCAACGGGGCCTGGAGAAGCTCATACGGGATATGATGCAAAAAAAGCGGCGCGGCCGGGGCTATGTCCCGGTCGCGCCGCCTTTTTTAAGGGAAGAATTGAGGGGCGTTGTCAGATCTTGATGAGGCCCAGTGTCGCGCCCACGGAGGAGATGAGCACGACGAGCAGCAGCACCGGTGCCAGCCAGGAAACGCAGATGCGGAAGATCTTTTCCCCGTGGAAAGCGGAGGATATCTTCACTTCGGAAATGAGGTTTTCAATTCCCATGATGCGGCCGATGAGCAGGCAGGTAAGCATGGCGGCCAGCGGGCAGAGAATGAGGCTGGCGAGGAAGTCCATCATGTCGAGGATGCTGAGTCCGGCGATGGAGATGAAATCCCACACGCCGAAGCCGAGGGAACAGGGTACGCCCAGGGCTATGGCTTCAAAAGTCATGAACAGGGCGCTCTTGGTACGCGACCAGTGCAGCTCGTCCGTAAGGGTGGAGACACAGGTTTCCATGATGGAGATGCTGGAGGTAAGGGCGGCGAAGAACACCATGAGGAAGAACACTGCGCCGATGATGCCGCCGAAGCCCATGCTCTCAAAGACCTTGGGGATGGTGATGAACATGAGCGAAGGCCCGGCGTTCAGGGCGTCGGCAGTGCCGCCGGAGAAGGCGAACACCGCCGGGATGATCATGAATCCCGCGAGCGTAGCCACCAGCGTATCCATGAGGCCGATGCTGTAGGTGGCCTGCTCCACATTGACTTCCTTCTTCATATAGGAGCCGTAGGTGATAAGTATGCCCATGCCTATGGAGAGGGAGAAGAAGAGCTGGCCGCAGGCCGCCACCACAGTCATGATGGAGAACTTGGAGAAGTCCGGCACCAGGTAGTAATAGATGCCCGCACCCGCGCCGGGGCGCGTCATGGAATAAATGGCCACGATGACGGCCAGGATGAGCAGAAGGGGCATCATGACGCGGGAGGCACGTTCCACGCCGCCTTCCACACCCTTCAGGATGATGCCGAGGGTGCAGCCGAGGAAGAGAAGGTGCCAGAACACCGGTTCCCAGGTGGAGGAGATGAATCCGCCGAAGTAGCCGTCCGCAGCCACGACGTTCACCTGTCCGGTGACATATTCAAACAGGAATTTGATGATCCAGCCGCCGATGAGGCAGTAGTAGGGCAGGATAAGCATGGGAACTAAGGCGTTCACCCAGCCGCCGAATACGAGGAAGGGGTTCCTCTTCATCTGGCCGAAGGCGCGGTAGGCGCCCACGGGACTGAGGCGCGTCTTACGCCCGAGGCTGGTTTCGGCCACGATAAGAGCGTAGCCGAAAGTGAGCATGAGGATGATGTAGACCAGCAGGAAGATACCCCCGCCGTACTTGGCGGCAAGATAGGGGAACCGCCAGATATTGCCGAGGCCCACTGCGGAACCCGCCACGGCGAGAATGAAGCCTATATGGCCGGAAAAGAGGCCGCGGGAGCTGCCTTTGCCTGAATCGGATGATGCCTGCTGAGACATACATGACTCCTGAAAGAAAAAGTGTTCTCGGCAGAATATAAGAAGGAGAGCGAAATGACAAGCCGCAAAAGCCTTTTCTTTGCTAGGTTCAGGACTCATTAAATATAAAAGATGACAATGGCAGCGAGACAAATAGCCGAAAAGAACGTGTGGGCACAACGGTCATAACGCATGGCTATTCTGCGCCAATCCTTGAGTC
>NZ_DYZA01000028.1 GCF_020741395.1 Mailhella massiliensis
AAAAAAGATGGTTATAATTCCCCATGCTTGTACCTTGGGAACGAGAAGTTCTTCAGAAGAATACGTTTGAGAAAATTTTCCTTATGGTATCGACGTAGTATTGCGATTTCTTTTCAGGAAGGTCTGAAGTGTATTTGCTGCGGGCGAAAGCTCCTGCCTGAGGAAGCCAATCCCGTATTGAGGGATAATTTTCCCGATCCGAGGTGTTTTCGGAACAGGGGAACTGTCCGTACCCGACGAAGGCAAGAGAAGGTGTCTCCGCGCTGCATTCTTTTTATGATACCTGCTTTAACCAGCAAAGCCCGCCGGAGATCGACGGGCTTTGCTGGTTGAGGAAAAACGGCGGGCTCTACAGCACGGCGCCGCCGAGATCCTGGCCGAGGCTGCGGGATGCCCGCAGGGAATGGGTCAGGGCATGGGAGTCTTCGCCGGAGAAAATTTCCTCCCGGGGGGCGAGGAGCGCGAAAGGCAGTACCTCGTCCGCGTCGCGCACGAAGCGTATGCCCAGGGACTGAAGAATTTCCTCGGGCACTTCCTTGAGGTCCTTTTCATTGTCGGCGGGCACGAGCACGGTTTTCATGCCCGCGCGGGCGGCGGCGAGCAGTTTTTCCCGAAGCCCGCCAATGGCGAGCACACGGCCGCGCAGGGTGATTTCACCGGTCATGCACACGTCGTCGCGCACGGGGATGCCGAGCAGGGCGGAAGAGAGCGCCGTGGCCAGGGTGATGCCTGCGGAAGGGCCGTCCTTGGGCACGGCCCCTTCGGGCACATGCACATGGATATCAATGTCCTTGTAGAAATCGGGACGCAGGCCGAGCAGGCTGGAGCGGGAACGGATGTAGGAAAAGGCCGCGTGGGCGGATTCCTTCATGACGTCGCCGAGCTTGCCGGTGACCTGTATCTTGCCGTTGCCGGGCATGACTACGGTTTCGATGTACAGGATATCACCCCCTGCGCCGGTATAGGCGAGTCCTGCGGCCACACCTGCCTGCGGGTGGTTCTCCTTTTCGTCGTAGCGATATTTCTTTACGCCGAGGAAGTCTTCCAAATCTTGTTCATCAATGGGCACGCAAAGTGAGGTATCCCCCGCGTCCACAAGGCGTATGGCCGTCTTGCGACACAGCGCGGCAATCTGCCGCTCCAGGTTGCGTACGCCCGATTCGCGGGTGTAAGAGCGGATAATCTCAAGAAGCGCTCCGTCGGAGAGTTTCATGTTTTCCGCCTTGAGCCCGTGCAGCTTCCACTGTCGGGGAAGCAGGAAATCCCGAGCGATGTGCACTTTTTCCCCTTCCAGGTAGCTGGAAAGTTCCAGTACCTCCATGCGGTCGAGAAGAGGTGCGGGGATGTTCTGCATGGAGTTGGCCGTGGTGATGAAGAAGACCTGAGAGAGGTCGTAATCCATGTCGAGGTAATGGTCGTTGAAGGCACAGTTCTGTTCCGGATCCAGCACTTCCAGCAGAGCGGAGGCAGGATCGCCCCTGAAATCCACCGTCATCTTGTCGATTTCATCGAGACAGAAGAGGGGATTGTTGGACTTTGCGCGTTTCATGGCCATGATGATCTTGCCGGGCAGGGCGCCGATGTAGGTGCGTCTGTGGCCGCGTATTTCCGCCTCATCGCGCACGCCGCCCAGGGAAATGCGCACGAACTCGCGGCCCGTGGCCTCGGCGATGGATTTTGCAAGAGAGGTCTTGCCTACGCCGGGAGGCCCCACGAGGCAGAGTATGGGGCCCTTGAGGGAACCGGAAAGTTTCTGTACCGCAAGGTATTCCAGAATACGCGTCTTGGCCTTTTCCAGTCCGAAATGCCCGCCGTCGAGTACGGAACGCGCTTTGGCAAGGTCTATATCCACGGGCTTGAGCTCATTCCAGGGCAGGTCGATGATCCAGTCCACATAGTTTCTGGCCACCACATATTCCGAGGAAGCGGGAGGCATCTGTCGGAGTTTGCGTACTTCGCGCAGGGCGCGCTCGCGGGCCTCTTCGGGCATGTTTTTAGCCTTGAGCTTTTCCTCAAGCTCCACGATCTCGGCCTGCATGTCATCGTGGCCGAGCTCCTTGTTTATGGCCTTGATCTGCTCGGTGAGGTAGTACTCCTTCTGATTCTGCTCCATCTGAGCCTTGACGCGGTTTTTGATGGTCTTATCCACGCCGGAGGCGATGAGTTCGCCCCCCAGGTATTCATACACCTGGCGCAGGCGTTTGCCCTGATCCAGCGTTTCCAGAATGGCCTGCTTGTGCAGGTAGTCTACCCTGAGGCATGGAGCCACAGCGTCGGCCAGGATCCCCGGATCGTCGAGAAGGGCGAAGGCGGCAAGCTGCTCAGGCGTGATGCGGCGGTTCTGGCGACAGGCTTCGGAAAGAGAATCCTGGAGCGCCTCCAACACGGCGGGAAGCTCGGCGTCCTCTTCCATGGTTTCCTCCACGCGCACGGTGCGAAGGCGCGGGAAGGCCCTGTCGCCGAAGGCTGAGCTTGCGTTCAGAGGCAGCCACGAGGCGCGGTACAGCCCTTCGCAGACCAGCTTGATGGTATTGTCCTGAAGGCGGTCGGCACGCAGCACTCGGCTGACCACCCCTATCTGGAAGAGGTCGGAAAGTCCGGGACGTTCAATGGCGGCGCTGGTCTGTGCCACCAGAAATATCTGCTTGTCGTATTCGGTGACGGCGCTGTTGATGGCGCTCACCGAAGCCGAACGACCGACATGGAACGTCATGACGGCATGAGGGAACATCACCACTTCACGCAGGGTAATGATGGGCAATTCCAGCGGAGTCTGTTCAGCCATAAAGAACCTCAATATTCCCGGTATGCGATTGCGTCCCTGCCGTCGGAAAGGCCGAGGGGCAGGAACGCAATCGCCGGGGCCGGGGAAGCTCCCCGGGAAAAACTTTTCCACCCTGTGGAGCTTAGCTCCGCAGGCGGCAGGCATGTTCAGGGCCCTCGTCTCCTGGCGGGAAGGGAGAGCCTGCAAAACTATGCATTGCGCGTCAGGATGGGTTTGTCCCCGCTTTCAATGACGCTCCGGGTGATGATGCACTCCGTCACATCCTTGAGAGTGGGAAGTTCGTACATGATGTCGAGCATCACGTTTTCCAGCACATTGCGCAGGCCGCGCGCGCCCGTTTTGTTTTCCAATGCCTTTTCAGCCACGGCGCGTAGGGCTTCGTCTTCAAAACGCAACGTCACGCCGTCCAGCTCAAAGAGCTTCTGGTACTGCTTGACCAGGGCATTCTTCGGCTCCGTCATGACGCGCAGAAGGTCGTCCACACTGAGCTCTTCCACATGGGTGATGACCGGGATACGTCCGATGAATTCGGGGATAAGTCCGAACTGCACGAGATCGGTGGGGACTACCTGATCGAGAAGTTCTCCTAGGCGGTGTTCGCTCTTTTTCTCGATATGCGCCCCGAACCCCATGCTGGAGCCGCGCGAACGCGATTCCACCAGCTTTTCCAGCCCGATGAACGCACCGCCCATGATGAACAGGATGTTCGAGGTATCCATGCGGATGAACTCCTGCTGCGGGTGCTTGCGTCCTCCCTTGGGCGGAATATTGGCCACCGTACCTTCGATGATTTTTAAAAGAGCCTGCTGCACGCCTTCGCCGGACACGTCGCGGGTGATGGACGGGCCGTCGGCCTTGCGGGAAATCTTGTCGATTTCGTCGATATAGATAATGCCCTTGCAGGCGGCGTCAAGGTCGTAGTCGGCGTTCTGGAGAAGCTGTACGAGGATATTTTCCACGTCTTCGCCCACATAACCGGCTTCGGTGAGCGTGGTGGCGTCGGCAATGGCGAAGGGCACCTTGAGCACGCGGGCGAGGGTGCGGGCAAGCAGTGTCTTGCCGCTGCCAGAGGGACCGAGAAGAAGAATATTGCTCTTCTCAAGCTCCACACCTTCTATGGCTCCGGCATGGAACACGCGCTTGTAGTGGTTGTGTACGGCCACGGAAAGAATTTTTTTGGCGCGTTCCTGACCTATGACGTAATCGTCGAGTCTGGCTTTGATCTGCTGCGGCGTGAGCAGGCCCTCGGGCTCTTCAATGCCCTGCCCGGATATATCCTGAAGGCGGTCGCCGAGATCCCGGGGGGAAGGCGGAGTGTTCCTCGCCTCGGAAGTATTCCTCTCCAGGTTGTCCTGCTCAGCTATGATTTCGGAGCAGGCGGCCACACATTCATCGCAGATGCATACCTTGCCCTGCGTGACGAAGTGGCGCACTTCAGAGCTGCTCTTCCCGCAGAAGGAGCAGCGCATTTCCTTCTGTTCGTCGCTCATGCCTGCTGCCCTGCCTTGTCCGCCACGTCGCGGCGGGAGGAGAGAATGCGGTCGATGATGCCGAACTTGAGAGCTTCCTCGGCCGACATGAAGTTGTCGCGCTCGGTAGCCGCGGCAATACGGGAGATGGAGTTGCCGGTGTTTTCCGCAAGAATGCGGTTCAGGTTTTTCTTGAGGCGCAGGCCTTCGCGTACATGAATGTCCATGTCCGTGATCTGACCCTGCACGCCGGCGGAGGGCTGGTGTATCATGATGCGGCTGTTGGGCAGGCTGTAGCGCATGCCCTTCGCGCCGCCCGCCAGAAGGAAGGCTCCCATGCTGGCGGCCTGTCCTATACACAGCGTGGCCACGGGAGGAGCGATGAACTGCATGGTGTCGTAAATGGCCATGCCCGCCGTGACCGACCCGCCGGGGCTGTTGATGTACAGGCTTATTTCTTTTTCTGGATCCTGCGATTCCAGAAAAAGCAACTGGGCACAGATGAGCGAGGCCGTGGCGTCGCTGACCTCGTCGCAGAGAAGAACGATGCGGTCCTTGAGCAGACGGGAGTAAATATCGTACGAGCGTTCTCCGCGTCCGGTGGATTCAATGACAAAGGGGATAGTCATGTAAAGGCTCCTTGGAGCGTTTTCATGGAGTCGTCGGTCTCCCGAGCCCCGGTACAGGGAAAACGCGCTGTTGCGCCGTGCGCGGAAGAGTCCGGCATGGCGGGATCCGGCAGGATGCAGAGGCACGCCGCCTTAAGAAAGGAATTCCCCGGCCGCTGGGCCGGGGAAGCTTTTTCTGATCCGTTATTCGGCCTTGGCTTCGGCGGGAGCGACTTTCTGGGCCTTGTCGAACATGAGGTTCATGGCCTTGCCGTTCAACATGCGGTCCTGAATGTCGTTGACGGCGCCGTTCTGATAGAGGGCTTCGCGCAGCTTGCGGAAGTCCTGCTTGTATTCGCGGGCCATTTGCATGATCTGCATGTCCACTTCCTGCGCGGAAACTTCGAGCTTTTCACGGCGGGCGAGGGCGGTGAGGAACACCTGCACGCGGGCGCGTTCTTCGCCGCGGGTGCGGATTTCGCCTTCCATGTTCTTGATGCTGTCGTCGATGGCGGCCTTGTCCAGACCCTGCTGGCCGAGATAGTCGCGTATTTCGTTTTCGTATTCAACCTGCTGATTCTTGACCACGGCTTCGGGCAGGGGGAAATCCTGGCCTTCCAGCACGGAAGCGATGAGCTTCTGCTCGGCAGCGCTGCGGGCGGCGGAAATCTTGTTGTGGCTGGCCTGGTCGGCAAGCATCTTCTTCAGCGGAGCCAGATCCGAGAAGCCCAGCTTCTTGGCGTAGTCATCATCGAGTTCGGGCAGAATCTCGCGGCTGATCTTGTTGAGCTTCACGGTGAGGTTCACCGTCTTGCCGCGCAGGCTTTCGTCGATGTGGTCTTCGGGGCAGACCATGGTGCCGGTGCCTTCTTCGCCCGCATGCAGGCCGCGGATGATCTTGTCAAGCTCGGAGAGCTCCTTGCCTTCGGCGGGTTCGGAAAGCTGGATACTGTAGTTTTCCACCTTCATGCCGGGCACGCTCTTGCCGTCCACTTCGCCGTCCACGTCGATGGTGACAATGTCGCCGTTTTCAGGCAGGCGGACTTCCTTCACTTCTTCCAGAGAGGCTGTGCTCTTCAGAAGGCGCTTCGTGAAGGCGTCGATTTCTTCTTCCGTGGCTTCGGAGGAATCCATTTCCACGCTGAGGGCGGAAAGGTCTTCGGGGAGACGGATACCGTCGGGCAGGGTTTCAAAGGAGAAGGAGAAGGAGAAGTCCTTGCCGCGGACGATCTGATCTCCGTTGTAGTCCAGGCGGGAGAGAGGCTTGAGATCTTCTTCCTTCAGGATATCGGCCACGCGGCGTTCCACCAGTGTCTCGGAGGCGCGGGAAAGCACTTCCCCGGCAAAACGCTTTTCAATGACGGAAACGGGAGCCTTGCCCTTGCGGAAGCCGGGCAGCGTGACGGAAGCGCCCACTTCACGGGCGGCGGCGTTGAGAGCGGCATTGACCTCCTCGGCCGGGACGGTCACGCTGATTTTGCGGGAAACAGGGGAAACGACTTCGATGCTGTGAGCCATAGCGGTAAAACTCCTTATAAATGATCTGCCCGGCCTTGCCGGAAGGCAGAGGAATGGCGCAAAAATGGTGCGAGAGGAGAGGCTTGAACTCTCAAGGATTGCTCCGCTGGATCCTAAATCCAGTGCGTATGCCAGTTTCGCCACTCTCGCACGAAAGAGCCATGTATACTGCAAGGCGAAGAATTTAACACAGCTTTGCGCCGGAAGCAAGAGCCGCTTCCCACGCCCGGCGTTGCGCCAGGGGCGTTTTTATGCCGTTTTCCCGGAAGGGTGCGGCCCTTTCGCCCCGCGGGGAGGGCCGGGAGGCGGAATTGCCCCCTGGTGGAAAGGCCCGCCCGGCGCGTGCGTGCACCAGGCGGGCCTTTCCGGCGGAGAGATGAGGGAGATATTATGCGGCGTAAAGTTTTTCCCGCAGCCAGTCCTTCATGGGGTCGGAAGGCATAAATACGCCCTTCAGCGAACCGAATTCCTTGTGGAAGTTGTTTTCCAGTTCCTTGGGCAGGGGGGATACCCACAGGTCTTCCGTAGCTTCAGAATTGCGCATCACAAGGCGCAGCGTGGGGCGATCGGTCCAGTTGTCGAGCACGAAGTAGTGGGCGAAGTCGTCCTTGGAGCGGACGGGAGGATGCTCGGCCCTCCAGTCGTTGTTGCCCCACTCCAGGTAAAGAGTCACGGCATCGGCGGGGTCGAGGTTCCATTCTATGGGCAGGCGGCTGAAAGCCTTGAGCTGTTCGGTGGTATTGTACTGCATGGTCAACTCCTGATAGAGGGAGAAAACTCGGAAGCGGCGGACATTCGTGCTTCCTGAAGCATTGTTGTTGAAAACAATATGAGCATGGATTGATCTCTTGTCAAGAATAATTCCTGATAAGAAAAAATTTTTCAGCATTTTTGGGGTAGGACACGGCAGAAAGATGTGCGGAACCGGGGCGGGGATTTTCCGCTGAAGGCACAAAAAGGGCGCTCCCCACCGGGGAGCGCCCTTTTTGCGGACGGAACCGTTACCCGGCGCGGGGCCGGAAATTTAGATTCTGCCGTAGGAAGCGAGAACTTCGCGCAGAAGCTTCACGGTGCTTTCAGAGGGCTGGCAGAGAGGCAGGCGTACATCGGGGCTCATGCGGCCCATGAGGGAGAGAGCCGTCTTGCAGGGAATGGGATTGCTTTCCGCGAACATGGCGCGGTTCATGGGTTCCAGGGCGAAGTGCAGGCGGCGTGCTTCTTCGTAATCGCCGCGTTCGCAGGCGGCGGTGAGGGCACTCATCATGTCCGGCAGCACGTTGGCCGTGACGGATATGACGCCCTTGCCGCCCACTGCGTAGGTGGGCAGGACGGTGAAATCGTCGCCGGAAAGCAGGATGTAATCTTCAGGGCACTGTTCAAGGATGTTGGAAACCTGCACCAGGTTGGCGGTGGCTTCCTTGCAGCCTATGACATGTTCCAGTTCGCGGGCCATACGGGCCTGCGTGGCGGGCAGCACGTTGGAGCCGGTGCGACCGGGCACGTTGTATACGAACATGGGCAGGGACACTTCGTCGTTGATAGCCTTGAAGTGCTGGTAGATGCCTTCCTGCGTGGGCTTGTTGTAGTAGGGGGAAATGAGCAGGGCGGCGTCGGCACCGGCATTCTTGGCAAAGCGGGTGAGGCTGATGGCCTCTGCGGTATTATTGGAGCCGGAGCCGGCGATGACGGGCACGCGACCCTTCACCTGATCAATGCAGATGCGTATGGCGGATTCGTGTTCCGCATGGCTCATGGTGGCGGATTCGCCGGTGGTGCCGCAGGGCACCACGCCGTTTACGCCCTGTTCAAGCTGCCATTCGATGTGGGCGCGGTAGGCTTCTTCGTCGATGGTGCCGTTCTTGAACGGGGTAAGCAGTGCAGTTATCGTTCCGTGAAACATACTTTTCTCCGAGCGGGATAGATGGATGAAGAAAATTTCCAGACGACTGGGCCCCGGACGGTCAGAATTTCAAAAGGCTGAACAGGGAAGGGTCGAGGACGCCTGTAAAGACGCGGGCCACGGCGCCGGACAGGAAGACGGAACCGTCCACAAGTTCAATGCCCAAGAGTTCCTTTCCTGAAGTAGTGACATTGACGCTGCAATCCGTCAAGCCAAGTGCATGAGCGATACAAGTGGAAGCCGCCGCTCCTGTGCCGCAGGCCAGAGTTTCCCCTTCCACGCCGCGTTCATAGGTTCGCACATGGAGGGAACCCCTGCCGGTGACGGTGACGAAGTTCACGTTTGTTCCCTTCGGGGCGAAGTGCTCATGATAGCGGAACAGACGCCCGAGATGTTCCACGTCTACCCTGTCGCAGTCCTCGCAAAGGAGGACGGCATGGGGTACGCCAGTATTGACGAAATGGACATCATAGGTTTTGCCCTCCACTTCGAGGGGAGTGTGCAGCGCCATGCCTTGCGGGCGCGTGAGCTCCACGCGGGCGCGCATGTGCTCTACGTCCACACTGGCATGGATGATGCCTGCGTCCGTGCCGAAGCACAGTGTTCTGCCGGCGAGGCCGAGATCCACGGCCAGCCAGGAGGCGCACCGCGAGGCGTTGCCGCACATTTCCGCGCGGGAACCGTCCGCGTTGTAGAAATGCCAGATGAAGTCGCCTTTCCGTCCTTCGGGTGTACGGTCGAGAAAGAGCAGGCCGTCGGCGCCTATGCCTGTTTTACGGTGGCACAGCGTTTTTGTCCATGACGCCATTTCCGGCACGCTCACCTTCGCTTCTCTGTTGTCGATGAAGATGAAGTCGTTGCCGCAGCCGTGCATTTTGTGAAAATGAATGTCTTTCATGGCTGTTCCCGGGCTTGTGACGCGATCCGGGCCTTTGTATCGCGGTTTGATCTTGAAGCGTATGCCGGTGCAGGCCCGTGTGGGAGGGAACCGGCACGCTGCGGGAGCCTCTGCGCCGAGCGCGGGCAGGCCGTGCCTTTGCAGGCACGGCATCCGCAGTATCGGAGGCCTATTTCACCCGGTTCCACACGAACCGGATATAAGGTTGCATGACGGTGAGGGCCTTTTCGGCGTCGAGCGGGAGCGTGGCGCCGGCAGCGTTGCGGTGTCCGCCGCCGCCGAACTGGGCAGCCACGTCGCGCACATTGTCCTTGCCGGAGGAACGCAGGCTGGCCTTGGTCTGGACTTTGCCGTCCTTTTCTTCCTCACGCAGCATAAGAGCCACGCGAACCCCGCGGAGACGACGCAGCTGCTCCACGAAGCCTTCGGTATCGTCGCGGGTTGCGTTGCATTCGCGCAGGGTGTCGCGGGTGATGAGGGAAACGGCGAGTCGGCCTTCTTCGAGAATGAGGGCGTCCTGCATGAGGCGGCCCCACAGGCGGAGCCGCGTTTCGCTCCAGTTGTTTTCCATTTTTTCGCGCAGGAGGGATATGTCCAGCCCTTCTTCCACCATCTCCGCCACCATGCGCAGCGCCCCGGCAGTAGTATTGCCGTAGCTGAAATTGCCCGTGTCGGCGGATATGGCTACATACAAAGCTTCGGCCAGCGCCCCGTGCAGGGTGGAGCGCAGGGCCTTCGCTATCATGGCTATCATTTCTCCTGTGGCGGCCATGCCCGGATCCACCCAGTTGGCCTCGGTACCGAAGAGCGGGTTGGCAAGATGATGGTCGATATTCACGCTGGGTACGCGGTCGAGCAGGGGTTGCAATACCTCGCCGAGGCGCGCCCTGTCCCCGCAGTCAAGGCAGGCCACAAGGTCGGGTTCGCAGGGCAGGCTTTCCAGGCTGGAGAGCACCGGTCCGGGAAGGGTAAGGAAGCGCAGGCGTTCGGGCAGGCCGTCTTCATTGAAGACCAGCGCGTCTGCGCCGATGGAGCGCAACGCCCAGGCCAGAGCCAGGCAGGAGCCCATGGCGTCCGGGTCGGGGTTCGTGTGGGCCGCGATGAGCACCCGTTGATGCTTCCTGAGTGCGGAGAGCAGTTCTTCAGGAACGGAAGGTTCAGTCATCATAGAAAAACTCAAGGTCGCTGTAGACCATTTCTTCTTCGCATACGGCTTCCATCATGAGCAGGCATTTGTCCATGCGCGACTGCATGTGCCTTTCGCTGTTGCTCACGGAAACCACCTGAAGCCGGAGCCTCACCAGGGATTCCTCGGTGCCGGCTTCGGCAATGGCCACATTGAAGGTGTTGCGCACCTTCTGTTTCAGGCTGTTGGCCACGCGGCGTTTCCCCTTGAGGGAATCGTTGCCGTGCAGCGCGTATTCCACGGTGAGAACGCCTATGACCATGCCGTGCCGCCTTTCAGGAGCGATAGTCGGAATTGAGGGAAACGTAGCCGTGGGACAGGTCGGAAGCGAGCAGGCGGGATTCGCCCGGGCCATTGCCTAGGGACACTTCCAGGGGAAGATCAACAGCCTTGAGCGGTTCTTCCAGAAGAGCGTCGAAGTCAAGGTCGGTGGGGCGCCCGTCGCGGAAAAGTTCCACGCCGCAGAGCGTCACGCGGAGGGCCATGGGGTCGAAAGCCACGCCCGCGCGGCCGGCGGCGGCCACAATGCGGCCCCAGTTGGGGTCGCGCCCGAACATGGCAGTCTTCACAAGCTGCGAATGGCCTATGGTGCGGGCCACTTTTTCCGCATCCGCGTCGCAGGAAGCGCCCGTGACATGGATGTGCATTACCTTCGTCGCCCCTTCACCGTCCTTCACCAGCATGTAGGCCAGCTCTCCCAGCACCTCGGTGAGGGAGGCTTCCAGAAGGGGAATTTCCTCCGGCTCGACGGCTACGCCGGAAGCACCGTTTGCAAGGCCGTAGAGGGAGTCGTTGGTGGAAGTGTCGCCGTCCACGCTCACGCGGTTGAAGGTGGCGTCGGCCGCGCGGCGGAACATGGCGCGCCAGGCGGAAGGTTCCACCTTCGCGTCGCACATGACGAGGGAAAGCATGGTGGCCATGTTGGGGCAGATCATGCCGGCCCCCTTGGCGACACCGGCAAGCAGTACGGTGCCGCCTTTAAGGGTGAGGGAGCGGTCTGCCATTTTGGGGAAGGCGTCGGTAGTCATCATGGCACGGGCAAGGCCTTCCAGGTCCACATGTCCCAGGGAAGCCACCAGGGCGGGCACGGCGGCGGCCCATTTGTCCATGGGCATCTGCGCGCCGATAACGCCCGTGGAGGCGGGCAGCAGGCTTTCGGGAGATACCTTTTCTCCGGCTTTGCCGAGTTCTTCGCTCACCATGTCGAGGGTGCGCAGGCAGTTTTCCCTACCCTGTTCGCCGGTGCAGGCGTTGGCCTGGCCGGAATTGAACAGCACGCCGCGCACTCCCGCTTCGCCGGAGGATGCGATATGTTCCTCCGAGACGAGCACAGGGGCGGCACGGAAAAGGTTGGTGGTGAACACACCGGCGGCGGTGGCGGGAATATCGCTGAAAACAAGGGAAAGGTCGTTGCGTTCAAGATGCTTGCCGCGGAAATCGGCGTTGGCCGCGCCGAGGCGGAAACCCTGGGGTATATGGCTCATGGAAAATTCTCCGTTTCCTTTGGAATGAGCCTTCAATCTGCCACACTTGCCGGGGCCGCGCAAGGGCGCGAGAGGGTGAGTGCTGTGTTACCTGTGGAAAAAACAGCGGAAAATGCCGCCTTGCGCGTCCTTTCGGGCCGTGCTACTCTCCGCTCGTTCCTCCTTTTCCTGTACCTTCAACCGCGGCCTTTGCGCCATGCCTGTCGATATGTCTGAATATTCAAGCAAAAAAGGCAGTTCCATCATCCGCGACTATGGCGAAGCTCTGCTCACGGCGGTGATTCTGGCCGTCATCATCCGCACCTTTGTTCTTCAGGCCTACACCATTCCCTCGGGGTCCATGCTTCAGACCGTACAGATCGGCGATTATGTGCTCGTCAACAAGTTCGTATACGGGGTGAAGATACCTTTTACCGACAAGTATCTCTTCCGGGGAAGCGACCCGCAGATCGGGGATATCATCGTGTTCAAGTATCCCAAGGACCCGGATACCGACTTCATCAAGCGCGTGGTGGGTCTGCCCGGCGATGTGGTGGAAATGCGCAACAAGCAGTTCTACAGGAACGGCGAACCGGTGAAGGAAGATTATATTCAGCAGCTTTACCCCAACGTCATCGGCAGGCTCGACAATGTGGGCCCCTTCACCGTGCCGGAAGACAGTTATTTCGTCATGGGAGACAACCGCGACAACTCCGACGACTCCCGCGACTGGGGTGCCGTACCCCGTTCCTATATTCACGGCAAGGCCTGGCGCATCTACTGGTCGTGGGACGCCAATACCCATACCCCGCGCTTCAGCCGCCTGGGAAAGCTCGTTCAGTAGGGACTTTTTGCCCGCCTCTTTTTCCCGTCACGGCGGTTTTTCCGCTGTGGCGGGGCACTTTTTCCCTTCAGGGAAGTTTTTTGAAAAAGGAAATATCCGTGCAGCGCATTCCTGAACCGTTGAAAAATCTTGTGGATCAGCTCGCCCGTCTGCCCGGCTTCGGGCCCAAGTCAGCCATGCGCGCCGCCATGACGCTGCTCAAATGGCCTGAGGCCGAAGTGCGCAGGCTGGGCAAGGGGGTGTATGAACTGCGCGACACGCTGCATCTTTGCAGCCGTTGCGGCGGCCTTTCGGATTCCGACCCCTGTCCCATCTGTGCGGATAAGGAGCGCGACGAAAGCGAGCTCTGCCTTGTGGCTGAATGGGACAGTATGCTTACCATGGAGGAAGGCAACTTCTACCGGGGGTATTATATGATCCTGGGAGGACTTCTTGCCCCGCTGGATCACAGCCCTGCGGACATGCTGGACATGGAGCGCCTGCGTTCCCGCCTTGCCGAAGGCAGGGTAAAGGAGCTCATCCTTGCCCTGGGGGCCACGGCGGAAGCCGAGGCCACGGCCACCTTTGTCAAAGATCAGGTGAATGCGTGTTTTCCCGAAGTGCGCGTCACCCGTCTCGCCCAGGGTATACCTCTGGGAGCGGAGGTGAAGTATATGGACAGGGAAACCTTGCGCCAGTCCCTGCGCTATCGTCAGGCATTGTAGGGAACTCTGCCTTTTCCGTCTGTTTCGGAGTGTGAGGGCAAAGGTCCATGCCCTTTAGGGCCGTATCAGCCTGCTCTGAACTTTTTGAACTGTACAAGACCATTATTTACGGAGTCGTCATGGCTTTTTATTTTGCTCCTCGTGAAGCGAGAACTACTCTTTCGTGCCCGGAATGTGGAGCGCCGCTGGATATACGCCGCACATGTCATGAGGCGTATATGCAGTGCTCCTCCTGCCGCCGAACCTTTAAGCTCAATCAGTTCATCAGCCGTATGGATGATGTGATGGAAGAATTCCTCGAACGGCTGTACGCGGACCGCGTGTAGACTTCCTGTCCGAGGCCCCCTCCCCCCAAGGAGCAATTATGAGTTTCCGTCGTCATGTTTTTGCAGCGTTCCAGCCCATGGTGGATATCGCCCTGTTCATTCTGGCGAACACGGTGCTGTTTTTTGCCGCGAGGCTGGCGCTTTTATACTTTCTTCTGCCCGATATCACTGAAAGAGGGCATATTCCGCATGCACTGTACATAGGGCTCAAGTTCGATGCCCGCATGGCCGTGTTCATGACTCTTCCCCTGGCCTTCTGTCTGCTCTGGCCGAAGCTTGAGCGTGCCGTCTCGCGCGAGGGTTCTTCCACGGCCCGCCGCGTGCTTTGCCTCGTCACGGGGATCATGGCCGCCGGGGCCATGCTGATCCACATTTTTGATTTCGGTTTCTTTTTCTACCTGCACCAGCATATCGACATGGGGGCCAAGGTCTTTCTGGAAGATCCTTCGGAATCCGTGCGCATGGTGTGGCAGAGCTACCCGGTACTGCTCATCGCTGCGGCCTTCGCCGCCTGCGTCGCGCTGTATGTGTGGCTTTTTTCGGCCTTTCTGCGCACTCACGTTCCTTTCCCCATCCGCCCGAAAAAAGGCGGAGACGGGTGCAGCCGCAAATGGCGCGCCCTTATCACGGTTTCCTCCCTCGTCATGCTTTTTGTCGTGGGCTACGGGCAGATAAGCTCGAATTTCTTCCCCCTGCGCTGGAGCAACGCATACTTCAGTTCCGACAAGAACATCGCGCTTCTGGCCGTGAACCCCATCCAGAACCTCTTTGACACCCGCAACTTCGGCAAGGCCATTCCCCCGAATGAGAAGGCCACGCGGGAGGCCTGGCCGCGCATGGCTGCATACCTGCGTGTGCCGGAAGGGGAGCCTCCGCTGACCTATCTGCGGCATTTCCCCGGCAGGGAGATGGAGAAGCGCCCCAATATCGTCGTCATCATCATGGAGTCGCTCTGCTGGGAGCGTACCTCCCTCGCTCCTTCCATGCCTGCTTCCCTGGGAAAGGACATAGACCCCACGCCCTTCCTCAAAGAGCTTGCGGCAAAGAGTCTCTACTTCCCCAATTTCTACGCGCCCACGCGCACCACGGCCCGCGCCGTGTTCACCACCATAAGCGGCGTGCCGGACGTGAACCATTCCGGCGGCACCACGTCGCGCAATCCCCGGCTCGTGGATCAGTCTACCGTGTTCAACGAGTTCAAGGGCTACGAAAAATACTACATGATCGGCGGCAACGCCAACTGGGCCAATATCCGGGGCATGCTCCAGCACAATGTGGAGGATCTGCATCTTCTGGAGGAATCGGCCTGGGAGGCCCCCAACACCGACGTGTGGGGAGTGTCCGATATCGCCATGTTCCGTGAGGCCGTGGGGGTGCTCGACCAGAGTCCCAAGCCCTTCATCGCCGTGATACAGTCCGCCTCCTTCCATCGTCCCTACACCATACCGGACGACAACGAGGGCTATGTTTCCCCACCCGACCCTTCGCCGGAAGCCCTTGCCTGGTACGGTTATGAGAGCGCCGAGGAATACCGCTCCCTGCATCTTTCCGACCATGCCCTGCGCCGCTTCTTTGAGAAGGCCTCAAAGGAACCCTGGTTCAACGACACGGTGTTCGCCGTTTTCGGCGACCACGGCCTGAACAACAATTCCACCAACATCACGCCTGCCGTGCGTTCCTGCAACCTTCAGGCCTGGCACATTCCGCTTCTCATCTACGCCCCCGGCGGCCAGGTAGCCCCGGGCGTGAACGAGGCCCCGCATGTGCAGCCGGACGTTCTGCCCACCATGGCTTCCCTTGCCGGGCTGGACTACTACACCAATACCCTGGGCCGCAACCTGCTCGACCCGGAAAACGACAGGGACGCCGTGGCCTTCATCAGCGACAGCGACCATACCCGCTATCTTCTGGAAGACGGCTATGTGTATGCCATACGTCCCCGGGGAGATGCCCTGTATCTTCTGAATGAGCACACGGCGGACAACAATCCCCGCGACCTCAGGCAGGAAGAGCCGGAGCGGGCGGCGGCCATGCGCCAGAAGCTCATGGATTTCTACTATACGTCCCAGTACCTCCTGCATAACAACGGCAAGGACCATATCCGGGCCGCGCGCCTTGCCGCCGGGGAACGGGAGTGAGCATGAAAACGGTGACCATCCATACCGACGGCTCCTGCCTCGGCAATCCCGGGCCGGGAGGCTGGGCGGCGGTGCTTTCCTGTGAGGGAGCGCAGGGGACGGCGCGCCGGGAAATGAGCGGCGGCTTTGCCCGTACCACGAACAACCGTATGGAGATACTGGCCGTACTGGAGGCTCTCGGCGCGCTGAAGGAGCCGTGCATCGTGGAGCTTTATACCGATTCGCAGTATGTCTCCAAGGCCATACGGGAACATTGGCTGGACAACTGGCAGCGCAACAACTGGCTTACGTCGGCGAAAAAGCCGGTGAAGAACCAGGATATGTGGAAGCGCATGCCGGAGCTTCTGGCAAGGCATGAAGTGCATTTCCACTGGCTCAAGGGGCACGCGGGCCACAAGGAAAACGAGCGCTGCGACGAGCTTGCCCGCCGGGAGGCCTCCCGCCGGGATCTTCCTGAAGATACGGGCTTTACGCAGTAGGCCTGCGCCCTGAACGGGAAGGATTGATGCGGGTGTGCTGTCGTTTCTGTTCTCCTCCGGTCTTTGACGGCCGGGGGAGATTTTTTGCGTCCGCGCCGTGGGCCCGCGTGTTCTGGGCTGAGGAGTGCCCGGGGAAAAAATGACGCAAAGGCGGAAAATGCGGAAAGGACAAGGGCAGGTCTTCTTGTACTGAACACGTTCCTGTGCTAGATTCGGCGCATGAATGCTTTGTGTCTGCGGATAAAGGAAGAATTTCTGCCGGGAGCGGCGAGTCCATACGGTCTGCATGACGTGGCGCTGGCGGCACATGCGTTCCGTATGGAGGAGAAGAGGATGTACTTCGTGCCCTTAAAGCATTTTTTTGAGGGAAGAGTCCTCCTGCCGGAGGGAGCACTTCGTAGTGCTGCAGTCGCGGGGCATGCCGGGAGAGGGCATGAACAGGCGTGAATGGAAAATGCGGGCGACGGCGCGCCTTGCCGGCACGGAATCCCCGGCCCTTGTGGCGGGGATACTCCTGTGCCATGTGCTCGGCATAGACAAGGTCGCGCTTGTGGCCCATGCGGAAGAAGAGATTCCGCCGCAGGATGAAGCTGTCCTTGAGGCCCTGCTTGCCCGTCGCCTTGCCGGGGAGCCTGTGGCCTATCTTCTCGGCACAAGGGAGTTTTACGGCCGGGATTTTCTGGTGAACCGCCACACGCTGATCCCCAGGCCGGAAACGGAACATCTGGTGGAGGAGGCGCTGCGTTTTTTTGCCGGCAGGGAAGAGATCCGCTTTCTCGACCTCGGCACGGGCAGCGGCTGCATTGCCGTGACGCTCGCTTCGGAGCGGCCTTTGTGGCGCGGCGCGGCCGTGGACGTTTCCCCCGGAGCCCTGGAGGCGGCGAAAGCCAACGCCGCGCGCCACGGCACGGCGGGGCGCGTGGATTTTCTGCAGGCCGACTTTACTCTTCCTCTGCCTTTTGAGGGGCGAAGCTTCGACCTTGTGGTCAGCAATCCCCCGTATGTGAGCGAAGAGGAATACGCCGCGCTGGATGCGGGCGTAAGGAATTTTGAACCGCGTTCCGCGCTGGTTCCCGGGCCTCAGGGTCTGGAGCATCCCCGCGCGGTGGAAGCGGCGGCACGCGCCCTGCTGAAGGAAGGCGGCCTGTTGCTCATGGAGCACGGCTGTCTTCAGGGCGAAGCGTGCCGGGCGTTGTGCCCGGACGCATACTGGACGGATGTGCGCACGGGGCGCGACCTCGCAGGGAAGGACCGCTTCCTTTTCGCGGTGAGGCGCCTTTGCGTATAAGCCCCCGGAAGGCCCGGGGAGGCCCGGCGGGCTGTTCCGCCGCGGCTACAGGAGTTGTTTATGCCGCAGATCACTCTTGGCAAGGCTGTCGGCTGCAAGGGTGTTTCCCTCCATTCAGGCCGTGAGGTCAGCATGGAGTTTCGGCCCGCGCCGGAGAATTCGGGCATTGTTTTTCATATCCATGCCGAAGACGGCGTGCATCTGCTTTCTCCGCGCCCTGAAGCGGTGAGCACGACGGAACTTGCCACCACCATCAGCGACGGGCAGGCCCGCGTTTCCACCATTGAGCATGTACTTGCGGCACTCTCCGGCCTTGGCGTGGACAATGTGGAAGTGCACGTCGAGGGAGGGGAAGTGCCCATTCTCGACGGCTCGGCGAAAGAGGTGGTGGAGGCGCTCCGTATCGCGGGATTTTCAGAGCAGTCCGCGCCGCGCCGCATAGCCCGCATCACACGGGAATGTTCTCTGGAAAAGGACGGTAAAGCCATTATCGCGCGGCCTTTCGACGGCTTTCATGTGGATTACACCATACGCTTCCCGCACCCCGTCATCGGGGAACAGCGTTTTGCGCTGGAGGTCACGCCTGAAACTTTTGCCCGGGAAATCGCACCGGCGCGCACCTTCGGCTTTCTGAAGGAAGTGGAATACCTGCACAGCAAGGGGCTTGCCCGCGGAGGCTCGCTGGACAACGTGATCGTCGTGGGAGATGAGGGCGTGCTGAACAAGGAAGGCCTGCGCTTCCCTGATGAATTCGTGCGCCACAAGCTCCTGGATTTCATCGGCGACATGGCCATGCTGGGCAGGCCGCTTCTGGGGTCCTTCACGGTGTCCTGCTCCGGCCACGGGCACAACAACGCCTTTCTGCGTATGCTGGTACAGGAGAAAGGCCTGCTGGAATACGGCGAAGCCTAGGCCGCGGGCCGGAGCGCTTTTTGCGGGGCATCGACTTCGCGAAGGGAGTTTTGCCTCTACGCGGTAAAAAGCGGAGCCCGCCCGGCGGGCAAAGACAATGGAAAAAAGGGGGGAGGGCTCGGCCCTCCCCTTTGTTGTGGCTTTCCACACCTGTCATGCGCGGGATTTCAGTTCCGCGTTCAGCAGGTACAGGCCCCGGGCGTCGCCGCCGCAAAGATCGAAACGGGCGATGAGGTCGCCTGCGCTTTTTTCCTCTTCTCCCTGCTCCCCGATGAACCATTCCAAAAACTGGCAGGTGCGGAAGTCTTCGCTGTCTCGGGCCTGCTTGTAGAGGCTGTGGATCAGCGAAGTAATGTACTGCTCATGCCTGAGTGCGGCGGCCAGAGGCTCCCGCTCGCCCGCAAAGTGCGCCGAAGGCGCGTCGATGGGGCCGAAATTCATTTTTACATCGTTGTCCAGAAGGTATTTCAGGAATTTCATGGCATGATTTTTTTCTTCCTCCGCCTGCATTTCGAAGAATCGGCCGAAGCCGTCCAGTTTCCTTGCATGATAATGGCTGGCAATAGCCAGGTAGAAATAGGCTGAGAACAGCTCCCTGTTGACCTGTTCCCTGAGAAGCTCCTGTACCTGTGCGTTCATGGCTCATGCTCCTTGAAATAAGGTGACGGCACGGCAAGCCCGCATATATACATAGCGCCATTTCCTTTTCTGGCACGGCATGGGGAAAAGAAAACAGGACGCCGGCGCATGAGTCCCCGACGGTGGGAAGGGCCGGGAAAAAGCATTGTCCCGGAAAGACCGGGGCGGTATATACTGCGGGGAAGATGCGCAGTCCGGCATACACAGTATGTCCTCGGAAGATCTTTCGGCTAACGTGTTGCCGGGGGCCAGGATTCCCGTTCCATGGATGCATTTTTTCCCTCCCTTTGACGCGACGCCGGATAAGGCATACACCTGAACCTTCAGTGCAGAATAATCGGTAACTTTTATCCGGGTGAGGAACGGCGCGGCGCGGCCGGGATTTTGGCGGAATATCGTCTGCTGCCGTTTTTTCCCATGGTTCCAAAGGTGAGATATGGCGCTGTTCTCAGGGCTTCCCGCATCGAAAAAACACGTTCTTCTTTTCATGGCCATGCTCAATTTCGGCTCCACCGTAGCCATGCAGGGCTGGACCATGCTGTACAACAACTTCGTGGTCAACTGTGCAGGCCTCAGCCCTGCCGAGAGCGGGCTTGTGCAGGGCCTGCGCGAGATACCGGGCCTCCTGGGCGTCACCCTTATTTTCTTCCTCTTTTTCATGAAGGAGCATAAGCTGGCTGCGCTTTCCGTTATGGCCGCGGGGCTCGGCACCATGCTCACCGGCATGTTTCCTTCCTTCGTGCCCATCATCTTCACCAGCATGCTCATGTCCTTCGGATTCCATTATTTCGAGGCCATGAATAATTCCCTGGCAATCCAGCATTTCGACCTCAGGCAGACGCCTATCGTCATGGGGCGTCTGCGCGGCCTGGTGGCCGGCGGAAGCCTTATGATCTCCATATTCATGTTTCTGTTTTCCGACAGGCTGAGCTTTGTCTGGCTGTTCTTCGTGCCCGGGGCCGTGGGTCTTCTGCTCGGCTTTTTCGGCCTGGTGCATCCCCTTATGGGGAGCAATGCTCCCAGGCAGCGGAAAAGGATACTGCCTCAGAAACGCTACTGGCTTTTTTATATCCTGAATTTTCTCATGGGCGGCCGCCGCATCGTGTTTTCCGTATTCGCCGTCTTTCTCATGGTGGAACAGTTCGGCTTTTCCGTGCGCAGCGTATCGCTCCTGTTCATGTTCAACTATACGGTGAACTGGCTGTTCAACCCCATGGTGGGGAAGATCATCAACAGGCTGGGCGAACGCCGCCTCATGACTATTGAATATATCTCGGCCTTCGTCATTTTCATGGGCTACGCCCTGACAAAAAGCGAATACCTCATCGTGCTTTTGTATGTGTTCGACAGCCTCACCTTCAACTTCTCCATCGCCGTGCGCACCTTCTTCCAGAAAATAGCCTTTCCTGAAGACGCCGCGCCCAATATGGCCATAGCCCAGACCATCAACCATATTCCCGCCGTGACGATTCCTGCCATTGGCGGCTGGATGTGGTTGAGCTGGGGGTATCAGTCCGTGTTTTTCTTCGGCGCGGGGATCACGGTCATGTCCCTTCTTCTTGCGCAGCTGGTGGACAGGGAAATCCGCATGAAGAGTACGCAGCGCGGCGAGGCGGCCTGAAAAAGGTGCGCGGGCGCGATTTCGCATTGCCGTGCGGCAAAGGAGACGGTATTTTCTGAAGGGCAGGCAGAAAACATGCTGCCGAAAAGCGGAAACCGTGCGTCGGGCTTCGGGAAAACATCTTGTTGCCGCGCCTGGGGGCTCTGCAACTGGCCGTGTCCAACCATAAAAGCATTTCAAGGAAGGGAAATATGAACAGGGAATTCTGGGCCATGGCCACAGGGCGCATGCCCGCGGATGTGCGCATCGACAACGTGCACGTGGTGGACGTATTCGGCGGGACGGTGCGGGAAGGCTGCGTATGTTTCGGACAGGGCCGTATTCTCGGATTCAGCCCTCTTGCGGCCCGCGAGGTGGTGGACGGAGGGAGACGCTACCTTCTGCCCGGCCTTATCGACGGTCATGTGCACATAGAATCCTCCATGCTCTGCCCCGCGCGTTTTGCCGAAATGGTGCTTCCCTTCGGCACGACCACAGTCATGGCCGACCCGCATGAAATAGCCAATGTAAAGGGCATGGCGGGCCTTTCCTACATGCTGGAAGCCTCGCGGCCTCTGCCGCTTGATGTGCGCATCATGCTTTCTTCCTGTGTTCCCGCCCTTCCTGTGGAGGATGCCGGGGCAGTGCTCTCTGCCCGCGATATTGCTCCCCTTCTTGCCGACGACAAGGTGGGGGGACTCGCGGAAATGATGAATGTACCGGGTCTTCTTGCGGGAGATGCCGATGTTCTGGAAAAGTTGGAGGCCACTCTAGCCGCTGGCAAGGTGATCGACGGGCATGCGCCGCTTCTTTCCGGTGCGGAGCTGGATGTGTACGCCGCTCTCGGTGTGCGTACCGACCATGAGTGCACCACGGTGGAGGAACTTGAGGCACGCGTCTCGCGCGGCATGTACGTTCTTTTGCGCGAAGGCACCGCCTCGCGCGATCTTTTGAAGCTTCTGCCCGGTCTCACGCCGGAGAATCAGCGCCGCTGCCTTTTCTGCACCGACGACAGGCAGCCTGCCGATATCCTGAGGCGCGGGCATATCGTGAACAATGTGCGCATGGCCGTGGCTGCGGGCATCGACCCGGTGAGCGCCGTGCGTATGGCCACGCTGAATGCGGCGGAATGTTACGGCCTGCGCGACAGGGGCGGCATTGCCCCCGGCCTTCGCGCCGACCTTGTGCTTGTGGAAGATCTGGAATCGTTCCGGGTGGTTGCTTGCTGGGCGGGTGGCGAGCTTGTGGCCCGGGAGGGTCGTATGCTGCGCGCTCTGCCTCAGAGCGACCCGGGGGAACTTGGCAGAAGTGTGGTGCTGGCCCCCCTGCCGGAACGCCCTTTTTCCGTGCGCGTGACTTCGGGTAAGGCGAGAATCATCGGGCTTCTGCCCCATTCGCTGATTACAGAATGTCTGGTGCGGCCTGTGGCAACCGGCCCTGACGGCGAAGTGGAGCTTTCCCTCAACCCCGGCCTTGTGAAAATCGCCGTGCTGGAACGCCATCACGCCACGGGCAAGATAGGCGTGGGCCTCATGGAAGGCCGCTACGGCCTGCGCGGCGGAGCCATAGCTACTACCATCGCCCATGATTCGCACAATATCGTGGTGGCGGGCGACGACGAGGACGACATGCTCCTTGCCGTGCGCGAACTGGAACGCATGGAAGGCGGTATCGTCATGATCGCCGGAGGGAAAGTGCTGGCTGCGCTGCCTTTGCCCGTGGGCGGCCTCATGAGCGAAAGGCCCGCAGCCGAAGTAGCCGCAAAGCTGAAGGAACTTCTGGAGGTCGCTTCATCGCATTACCATATCTGGGAAGGGGCGGACGCCTTCATGACGCTCAGCTTCATGGCGCTTCCCGTTATTCCCCACTTCAAGATCACGGCCCGCGGCCTTTTCGACGTGGACAGCTTCTGTTTTGTGGATGTGGATGCGGAAAAGTAGAACGGCGGCGGGGTGACGGCCTGAGAAAAGGCACGCTTCAGCCGTGAAGGCCATGAGCGCTCTGCGTATGGATACTGCGCGCGGGCGGAACTTGTTCCGCCCGCGCGTTTTCGTGCCGGGCCGCCTTTCTCTTCAAAGAGAAAGGTTCTGTGGATAGGGGGGGGATTTCATGGTCGGCCCGGACGACGGAAAAGCCTTTTTTCCCTGTGCCGGGGCCTGACGCTACTCGATGATATAATCCTTCAAAGACACGTCCTTATAGGCAACTTTTTCATAGCGCGGGGAGCGGGGCAGGGGGCAGGTACAGTCGAAGCCCATTTTTGCGCCCACGTTGTCCCTGAGCACGGGGTTGAGCTCGTGCCCGAAGGCGTTGGGCACGATGATGATATCCGAGGCCGGGTCGCAGCGCGTGACCATGGCGCGCTCCACTTCCTCGGGGTTGTGAATGTTCACGTCGCTGTTGACGGCCGTGACCATTTGTAAAGGCGGAAAGGCCGCGAAGGCCGCGAGTATGGCGTTTTTGGCCATGCCGTTTTTGGGCGGGTCGATCTGAAGGATAACGTGATAGTGGCTTCCTCCGTGTGTCATGTACACTTTCTTCAGACCGGGAACTTGGCGGGAAACGCTGCGGAACAGGCTCGCTTCCACGCCGAGGCCCACGGAATTCCACACTTCCTTGCCCGGGTGCAGCATGTGGATGACGGGATCCTTCCGCATGGTGACGGTTTTTATGGAAACGACCCAGCGGTTTTCCCTTGTGGCGTAGTAGCCGCTTACCTCTCCGAAGGGGCCTTCCGGTTCGCGCACATGGGGCAGGATTTCCCCCTCCATGATGAGCTGCGCGTCGGCTATGCCCTCCACCCCTACGCTTCTGCTCCGGCAGAGGCGGGCAGGTTCGCCCAGCAGGCTGGATGCCACGGCGAGTTCGTCCACATTGATGGGCGCAGCGGCGGAAGGCGTTATGGCCGCCACATAATAGGCCGGGTGCACGCCGTTGTTGATGGTTATTTCCAGCGGCCTGCCCATGGCTTCAGCCCGTTCATAATAGTCGCGCAGGTGCCTGCCCACATCCATGAGCAGGCCGAGTCGGTTTTTCCCTGTGACCATCAGACGGTGCACCGAGGTGTTGCGCACCCCGGTTTCCGGGTCTTTGGCGATGATGATGCAGTTGGAAAAGTAGGGCCCTCCGTCGAGCAGCGCGTGCGTGGGCACGGGAATACGGGAAAGGTCGGGCTCTTCCATCATCACTTCCTGTGCGGGGGCGTTGTCCACTATCACAGGGGCGACGGGAGTACTCTGCATCTCGGATACGGCCCGGGCGAAGAGGAAGGAGAGGTCCTCTTCCGTGGTGTGGAAGATTTCGGCAAGGTTTCCCCTGTTCCACCACAGCCCCGTGACTACGGGGTATGCGTAGCCGCGTACTTTGTCGAAAAAAGCGACCTTGCCGCCTTCAAGCTTTGCCGCGATGCCCGAAAGTTCATGTACGGCGTCGACTTCGCTGCGGATATGGGCGATGCGGCCGGACATTTCCAGCGTATGGAGACAATCCTGCAGATTCATGGTTCCTCCCGGAAAAAGGTAAAGAAAAGTGTGATCTGAGCGCGGGCGCCATGCTGAGGGCCGCGTGCAGGGGAAAATGAGGCTCAGGCTCGGGAAATACCGGCAGAGACGCGTTGCATGGCGCGTGTCAGCGTCGCGACGGCTTCTTCCGCATTTTTCACGAGAAGGGCAATGTCGTCCGCTCCGGCGTTGTCCACATGCAGGCCCACGGTAAGGCACACCGTGCGGCCCAGCACGGCGCAGATTTTTTTTGCGAGGGCATGGGCGGGCAGATCATCCCTGTGGCCGGGCGCGCAGAGCAGGCCGATGTTGTCGGCCCTGCCTGTTTCCCGAGGCACGGCAAGGGCCACGGCTCCTACATGGGGGCTTTCTCCGCCGCTTATGGAAATGATGAGGTCTTCTCCGGCCATGCGGCAGAAGGCTTCCACCCTGAAGTTTCCGCTTCCTGCGATAAAGGGGCCGAAGCTGTTCATACAGCGCTCCTTTGCTTGTCGGAGGGAATTGGAGCGGCAGTTTCCGTTGGCCTTCCGAGGGAGGCGGGGCTTTTCAGGACGTATGCGCCTGCCGCCCGACACAGGGAAAAGAGCGGGGTGGGAGCGTGAGGTCGAGTAAGGGGAAGATTCCCGGAAGAAGGGAACGTCGGGGGAGAAAAGAGAGAAAAGCGTGCCATACGGGCCTCCTCGGGCCCCGGCAAGGCTTTTATCCATAACAAAAATCACGCCGGGAACCCGCCGTGATTTTGATGTAGAAAGAAAACACCAGAAACCCGGCCCGCGTCAGCGAGCCGGCCACCAGAAGAAGAAGGTGTGCACCGCGTTCATGATGTTCATGAAAAAATCATAGAAAAGGGGGCGGCATGATGTCAAGGCCGGGCAGAAAGAAAAGCGGAGGGCCCGCTCCGGCATTGCCGGGAGCATGCCGCGTTGTTCAGCGGGACGAGCCTGAATTTTTTTCGTTTCTGCAACGGCGTATTCTTGAAAGAAAAGGTCGCGGGGAAAGAGGTATCGTGGAAAGGACTATCCTGTTTTCTTGTCATATCACGGGAAAGGAATATACTCCTGTTACTTTTGTGCAGGGCCTGTTTTCCGCACCCCGAACGGGCTCTGTGGCGACAATTTTACTTATGGAGAATGTTATGAACAGAATCGCGTAAGTTCTGGCGTGCGGGCTGCTTTCCGTGTTCCTCGCCTCTTCCGCCTTTGCAAAGGAAATAAAAACGGAAAACTTTGTGCTCAATGTCCCGGACAGCTGGGAGCACACCACGGCGCAGTCGCAGGGGGTGGATATGGTTCTCCTGCAGGAAAAGGCTTCCAACACCATCATGACTATCACCCTTACGCCGATTGCCATGTCCGCAAAAGATTTCGCCACGCAGTCCGCCGCCAATATGAAGAACGGCGGCTTCACCGTCTCTGAAGTTTCACCCATCGGCAATGCCTACATGGTGACGCTTCAAAAGCAGGGCATGACAGGCGTTACCTACATGGGGTCCAACGGCAAGGCTGCGAGCGCAATCATGGTTCTTTCGGCAAGCCCGGATTCCATTGAGAAGGCCAAGGAACTTTTGAAGAAAGGCTTCAAGCCGCTGGATCCTGATCTTTATCCGTCGAGCTTTTAGCGGAACCTCATGGAGGAAAAGGCCCTGTGCGGCGGTACGGGTGCGCGGAGAGGGCCTGAGCGATGGAGTGGATGTTTTCCGACAGGAGGGCGCAAGGCTGCAAGGCTTTTTGTTGCAGAAGATATCAGGCCTGAAGTGAAGGGCGGCGTTTATCGGGCGTGACGAAAGCCTTCTCGCTGTACGGAATACCCATAGGCATCAAAAAATACCTTTCCGATATCCGGCGGAAACGCTCCGGGGGTCGGAAAGGTATTTTTTATGGGAAAGCGGGAGCGTAAAAAAGGCCGTCATAGGTTTTGAAGTTTCGCGCTCCGGCGACGGACGCCGCGGTAAAGCGTGCAGGCATGGTGGGAGACGCAGGCGCGCTATATGCTTTTCTTCGGTTCAAACGCAGAGAAAGGGCGGTCACACATCACGGAAGGCAGCGCGTGCAGCGGATCGAGGCTTTCCCGCCGTTGTCTGCACGGCGGGGAAGGGCATGGGGTGGAGCTATTTCAGCATCGGCATGGGGCCGAAAGAGGCTTCGTAGCGCTGACGGAATTCTTCCATGGTGAACCGGTGCAGCTGCGTGCCGTACTGCTCCACGCAGAAGCTGGCAAGTACTGCGCCGAGCCTTGCGGAAAAGGCCATGCCCATGCCGCTGTGCAGGCCCTTGAGCAGGCCTGCGCGGTAGGCGTCGCCCGCGCCGGTGGGGTCGGAAACGGTTGTTGCGGGCACGGCGGGGATATCGTAGGGCTTTACCCCCCTGTGCAGGATGGTGGATCCCTTGCCCCCGAAGGTGATGATGAGAAATTCCACGCGGTCAAGGATTTCTTCGCGGGAGAGCCCCGTTATGTTTTCCACGCGCTGTATTTCATAGTCGTTGCCGATGAGCACATGAGCGCCGGTAAGGCCGGAGGCGAGCTGTTCGCCGCCGAGGACGGTGATCTGCTGGCCGGGGTCGAAAATGTAGGGAATACCCTTTTCCCGGTAATAGGCCGGGAAGTTCACCATATCGTCTACATTGCCGGGTGCGACGAGGCCCCAGTCTCCTTCGGCGAGCAGAGGGGTCTTTTCTGGAAAGACCGGATTCTTCATGGCTGAAGGGGAAAAGGCGTTGATTTGGTTGCTGCTTTTGTCGGTCATGATGTAGCAGCAGGCGGTAAAGTCTTCCTCGTCGACTTTGACGCCGCTCAGGTCTATGCCCATGGAGGCAAGCCTTCTTCCGTAGCCGGTGAAGTCCTTGCCCACGCTGCCGTATACGGCGGAACGCTCCTTGAGGAGCGAGAGGGAATAGGCGATGTTGCCCGCCGTGCCGCCCATTTTTTCCTCAAGTCTGTCGATGGGGAAGGAAACATTCAGAAAATGCAGTTTTTCTGGAAGGATATGCTCTTCAAAATGGCCGGGGAAGGTCATGATGCGGTCAAAGGCGAGAGAACCGGAAAGGTGGATCATGCAAGGCTCCGTACATGTTGTTTCCCATGCCGCTCGGCAGGGAGTTTTCTTCTTTTTAACGGCAGCGAGGGGGATTTGACAAGTATGCCCCGCCCTGTGAAGGGGGCTTTTCTTGCCCGCCGGGAGATAATGTGGCAGAAAGGTGTATCGGTTCGTTTGTCGCTTCCTTTGTAGAAAATGCCGTTTCCGTGTTTTCCGTATGGGAGGTGTGGGGCCGTATTTCCCGCAAGGGGTTCTTTCCAGAGGAATGGCTTGATGAAGAAAACGGAAAAGGCAAGCCGTGCGCTGGCCGTGCTTGAGCTTTTGAAAAAGCGCTACCCCGTACCGGAAACCATGCTCGTGCATGAAAATCCGTGGGAACTTCTGGTGGCGACGGTGCTTGCCGCCCAGTGTACCGATGCCCGTGTGAACACCATCACACCGGAGTTGTTCCGTCGTTGGCCCGGTCCGGCGGAGCTGTCCACAGCCGCACAGGAGGAGCTGGAGACCGTAATACGGCCCACGGGCTTTTATCACAACAAGGCAAAGAATCTTCTGGGCGCGGCGAAAAGGGTGACGGAAGTGTTCGGCGGTCAGGTGCCGCGTACCATCGCGGAACTCATCACCATCCCCGGAGTGGCGCGCAAGACTGCCAACGTAGTGCTTTGGGGCGGCTTCGGCATCAATGAAGGTCTCGCCGTGGATACGCATGTCAAGCGGCTTTCCTTCCGCCTGGGTTTTACGGAACATACCGACCCGGTACGGATAGAGAAGGATCTCATGCTGCTTTTTCCCCGGGAGGAATGGGGGGACGTGAATCATCGCCTGGTTTGGTTCGGACGTGATGTTTGCGACGCGCGAAAGCCCGCCTGCAGTGTCTGCGAGCTTTTTTCCCTGTGCCCGCGTTGTGGGGTGAAAAAGGGCAAAAAGGATGAAGCATGAGTCTCCCGTGGACAGGGCGGATATTCGGTGTGTCGGAAAATATGCAAGGCTTCCAGTTCGTTGTGCCGCATCGGTATGAGAGTCCCGGGCGGCGGAAGGGCCGGTGTTTTTGCGTGGAACGCTCCCTGTAGGAATATGAATCTTTCTTTTTTGCAAAAAGGAATCAGGATGAAAAAACTCTGTGCCTGCCTTGCGTTTTCTGCCTGTCTGGGGCTGGCCTCCTGCGCTCCGCAGGATTGCCGTATGGTGGACGCTTTGAACGGCGGGCAGTTTGTCGCCATGTCCCGCGCCATGCGGCCGGTGATGCTGAAAAAAAACATGGTGGATGCCGAGGGCAACTGGTATTCTCCCCTTTTTGCCTCCCGCCCTTCCGATGCCGGGAAAACTCTGGTGGACAGGCTTTCTCCGGCGTTCCGCTTCCCCCATTCCAAGGTAGCCGTGGCCCCCACTTTCCGAGCCATGCTCACTCCCGAGGCAAAGGTGAAGCTGGAAGGTTCCCGCGCCGTCATGGAAGACGGCATGAACCGCGTGGAGCTGGAACTTGTGGCCGTGACGGACTGGAACAACGACGGTGTGGACGACTGGCTGGTGCTGTGCCGGTCCGGCTATTCCGATACGCCGCGCCGCTTCCGGGAATATTACCTCGTCATCATCGACCTGAAGGCCCCGGTGCTTCAGCCCTATGTGCTCATGGTGCTGGATCATGTCTATAACAGGGTGACGGTTCAGAGCGACGCTTCCGCCGGGGAACTGGCGGAAAGCAATGCCGTGGAATATGTGCAGGGGCAGGCCGTGGTGACGCAGGCTCCGGACAGGGGATCCATGCAGAAGAAACTGGAAGAGGGCTCCCGGCTGAAAGAAACCTCCCTGAGCCGCTGAAGGGAGCCCCGATGCCCGATCTCTGCGTCGTTTTTGCCGGAAGGGAACGCCTGAAGGCCCTGTGGAGGCCAGCGCTTCTGCTTGCGCTCATGCTTGCCTTTGTCTGGTGGATTGTGGATGCCGCTTCGGAGCAGTACCGCTGGCAATGGTATCGCGTCTGGCGTTTCATCGGGGTGTGGGAAGAGGGCGCCTTCAGGCCCGGCGCGCTTGTCGAGGCGCTTTATGTCACTCTGCGCCTTACGCTGGCAAGCCTTGCGCTTTCCCTTGCTTCGGGCGCGGTACTTGCGGGCATGCGTCTTTCCGCCTCGCCTGTGGCGCGCGCCCTTTCTTTCCTTGTTCTCGGCGCTCTCCGCAACACGCCCCTGCTCATGCAGCTTTTCATGGTGTATTTTGTGGCCGCTCCCGTACTCGGTGTGGGGCCTTTCTGGGCGGCAGTGCTTTCCCTCGGCCTCTTCGAGGGAGCCTATGTGGCGGAAATTTTCCGTGCGGGCGTTTTGGGCGTGCCCAAGGGGCAGTGGGAAGCGGCCCTGAGCCTCGGCATGCCCGTAAGCCTTGCCGCAAGGGAGGTCGTCGTTCCGCAGGCGTTGCGGCAGTCCCTGCCCGCGCTGGCGGGGCAGCTTGTCGCACTTGTCAAGGATACCTCCCTGGTAAGCGCCATAGCCGTGGCCGACCTGACCATGCGCACCCGCGTCATCATCACCGACACCTTTCTCAGCTTTGAAATGTGGCTGCTCGCCGCAGCCGTATACCTTGTCCTCACATCGCTGGTCAGTATTCCTGCCCGGCTTCTGGAACGAAAGGAGCAAGTATGAAACATTGTTTCGCCGTTTTTCTTCTGGCCCTCGGGCTCGTCTTTTCCGTGCCTTCTCAGGGATATTCCGCCGACCGTGAATCCGTTATGGAAAAGGTGGTGCGGCGCGGCACGCTCCGCGTGGGCTTTTCCTCCTTCGTGCCGTGGGCCATGCAGGATAAGGAAGGCAAATATATCGGTTTTGAAATCGACGTGGCGGAAAGACTGGCTCAGGATCTTGGAGTCAGGCTTCAGCTTGTGCCCACCAACTGGGACGGTATCATCCCCGCGCTTCTTTCCGGCAAGTTCGATGTCATCATCGGCAGTATGAGCATTACGCCGCAGCGTCTTCTGTCCGTTAATTTTTCCATCCCCTACGATCACGCGTATGTGGATCTGACATTGAACCGCGAAAAGTCTGCCGCAATCAGCAAAATTGAGGATCTGAACGCGGAGGGCGTGACCATTGCCGTGCGTACCGGCACCACCGCCGCCGCGGCCGCCGCGAAGCTTTTCCCCAAGGCGACGCTTCGCATGTTCAACGACGAGGCTCCCGCCGTGGAGGAAGTGCTTTCCGGTCGAGCCCACGCCTTTGTTTCCAGCGCGCCGCTTCCCGCCATGGAAACTCTGAAGCACGGTGACATTCTGGTACAGAAGTTTGAAACAGGGCTTGCCATGCAGCCCGTGGCCTTTGCCGTGCCCAAGGGCGATTTCGACACTCTCAACGTGTTCGACGGCTGGATACGCCTGGTGGAAGAAGAAGGCTGGCTCCAGGATCGCCGTAACTACTGGTTCAAGTCTGACGCATGGCAGAGCAGAATCAACTGAACTTCATCCCCGGCCATTCCCGGCCGCGCTCCTGGCGCAGGCTGAACAGCTGGGATGCGCTTCTCGCGGCGGTCGCCCTGGCGCTGGTCGCCGCCTTTGCGTGGCGTTCCATGGCCGTGACGCGCCATGCCTGGGACTGGGCTTCGCTCTGGCCGTACGTCGTTTCCCGCGATGCCTCCGGAGCGTGGCAGGCCGGTATGCTGCTGAAGGGCCTTTTCGGCACGTTGCGCCTGGGCTTCTGGTCGCTTCTGGTGGCCCTTGTGAGCGGAGGCCTTGTGGGGGCGCTTTCCGCAAGGCAGAGGGGGCTTTCGGCCCTGCCCGGTGTATTGTACATTACCGTGCTGCGCAACACGCCGCCGCTGGTCCTGCTTTTTCTTGTGTATTTCTTCGCGGGGTCATTTTTTTCCGAACCCTTCCTGCGCTTGGAGGACACAGTGGCTGCTCTGCCCGCTTGGGCGCAGTCGCTGACCGCGGCCCTTTTTGCCCCGCCCGGGCAGCTGGATCGCATGGCCGCCGCCGTACTCACCCTGGGCGTGTATTCTGGAGCCTATGTGGCGGAAATCGTGCGCGGGGCGCTGGAATCCGTGGACAGGACGCAATGGGATGCCTCGGCTTCCCTCGGCATGAGCGCCTGGCAGCAGATGCGCTGGATCATCGCGCCGCAGGCCTTCAGGATTATGGCGCCGCCCCTTACAGGGCAGTGTATTTCCGTGTTCAAGGAAACAGCCCTTGCCTCGGCCATATCGCTGCCGGAACTCACCTTTCAAAGCCTGGAAGTCATGGCCGTATCCCGCATAACCTTTGAGCTGTGGCTTGTCACGGCGGCCATGTATCTTCTGGTATCCTGTTTCTGGGCATGGCTGGGCCGCAAGCTGGAGAAAAGACGCTGAACACTTTTTCTTCGTCCAGACGATGGACGCCCGAACGGCAGACAAGAAAGCTCGGATGCCTCGGCTTCCGGGCTTTTTCTGCCCGCCGGTGACTGCGGTTTTACAGGGACATGGGAAAGGGCGGTGTTGCGACGTTTATTCGCGTTTTTTCCGAAAGAGCCCCTCTTCCGGCTGAAGTGCGGATATCGGGGCGCAATGGCCGAACCTTGGCGGACAAGCCTTTTCGGGCAAGCCCCGTTCCGTATCCTGGGGCCGCCTTCATGCTTCGGCGTTTCGGCCGGTACCGGCAGGGTACAATCCTTTGAAGGGGGTGTGATGCAAGCATTATCCTTGCGGAGAATCGAGAGGGCCGCGTGCATCGGCACAGGCCCGGACGAAGTTCTTCGCCCAGTGCGGCACGGCCGGGGCGAAGAGATGCGTCCAGCAGGCGAAGGTGCGCCGCGAAAGCAGTCCGTCGTAATGGATGCCGCCCTTTTCATACATACC
The DNA here is from genome assembly GCF_020741395.1 of Mailhella massiliensis. Classification (GTDB taxonomy): domain Bacteria; phylum Desulfobacterota; class Desulfovibrionia; order Desulfovibrionales; family Desulfovibrionaceae; genus Mailhella; species Mailhella massiliensis_A. Next base: position 32,104 of record NZ_DYZA01000028.1, read on the forward strand.
CGTGCCCGGGGAAAGCTCCAGGCTGCATGCGGGCAGGGGGCCTTCGGGCCATTCGCAGCGGGAATAGTGGAACTCATGCCCGCGCCATACGCTTCCCAGAGGATGGAAGGGATTTTTCGCCGTGACGCGCGCCGTGACATAGCCGAGGCCCTGCGGGCGGCGGAAAAAGCGCGGGCGGGGCGGGAGCAGGCCCGCCATGGGGCGCGGCCCGTCGTCGAGCATGAGCGCGTCGCACAGCACCATGAATCCTCCGCATTCGGCATAGATGGGGCGGCCTGCCAGGGAAAGGGTGCGTATTTCCTCAAGATGCTGTGACACGCTGATTTCGTCGGCGAAAAGTTCCGGGTACCCTCCCCCGAGGTAAAGCCCGTCGAGCTTCGGCCAGGGCGCATCGTCGAAAAGGCTCACGCGTACCAGCTTTGCGCCGGCCTCGCGCAGAGCCTCCAGGTTTTCTTCGTAATAGAACCACAGCGCCTTGTCGTGCACATAGCCGATGACGGGGTTCGGCTGAGGCGTCTGCCCCGAGCATGTCCCGGGAAAATCGGGGAGCGGAGGAGCAGTGCGTGCCAGGGAAAGGAAGACCCCTGCATCGCTGTTCTCTTCCATGAGGTCGGCCAGAGAGTCCAGCACTGAGCGGGCTGCAGGATCGGCCTCATCAAGAGAAAGGCCCATGTGCCGTTCCGGCAGAGGGTTTTTGCGCATGCGGGGCAGGATTCCCATGACGGGAATGTCGGTATAGGTTTCCACGGCGCGGCGCAGCATGGATCCGTGGCGTTCTCCGGCCACGTTGTTTAAAATAACTCCCGCCAGGTGCAGATCCGGCTCGAAGCGGGCGATGCCGGAAACAATGGCCGCCGCCGTGCGTGTCATTTTGGCGCAGTTCATGGTGAGCACCACGGGAGCTTTTAAAAGGCGCGCCACATGAGCTGTGGAGCAGGTTCCTTCCACATCCCGGCCGTCGAACAGGCCCCGGTTGCCTTCAATGACGGCAAGCTCGGAGGGGCGTCGGGCGCAGACGTGGGAAAACTGGCGTAGAAGAGCGTTATCTTCCAGAAAATAAGGGTCAAGGCATGCCGCCGGCCTTCCGGCGGCAAGGGCGAGCCATGCGTAGTCGATATAGTCCGGCCCTTTCTTGCAGGGCTGCACGGCCAGGCCGCGCCTGGCGAAAAGCCGCGTGAGGCCCAGCGAAACCAGTGTTTTGCCGCTTCCGCCGGAAAGCCCGGAAATGACAAGTCGTGCCTGTTCCATGAAGGGAGGGGGGGAAGAGGGTGCGTGCCTTGCGGCGTCTGGGAGAAATGCCTTTTCTCCGGTGCTGAAACAGCCAGGAAACGTGTTGCTCCTCAGGTGCCCAGTCGAACTCGAACACAGCTTAGCTGAGCTTCGTCGTTCATCCTATATCTGAGGAGAGACGTCGGGAGTACCTTGGCCGGGGAAGAATCAAAAAAGGGGGAAGATCCCGGAAGATCTTCCCCTTCATGTTTCGGCTTGGCTGAAGCTTGCGCGGGCCGCGCCATGCGGCCCTTACCATTCAGCAGGCGATATTATTCGCCTTCTTCAGTAGCGCCCTGCTTGCCGGCGCCCTTGAGGCCGTACATGGTGGTGGAACCGGAGGACCAGTAAGCCACCTTTTCGTCGTCCACCAGAGCGGTGAGGACGTTCTTGACCTTGCGGGGGCTGGCGCCGGGGAACAGTTCGAGGAACTGGTTGAAGTAGAACTTGGTCTTGGCGCCGGGCTTGCTGGTCTTGTCCACCAGCCAGTTGTACACCAGGGTCTTGTCTTCTTCAGTCACGCCGGCGTTGGAGGCTTCGGCATGGGCTTCGGCACCCTTGTAGGCTTCAGCAGCCAGTTCAGAGAACTTGAACTGGGTGGACTGACGCCAGCTGAAGTAGGCCTGTTCGCGGAAGTCGTCGATGAGCTGGGGGGTGAATTCCAAATCGGTCAGTTCGAAGAACTTTTCCCAGCCGATACGTTCGGCCCAGTCGCCCAGGCGTTCGTACTTGTTGGCGTTTTCAGCGTACACGTCAAGGATGCGCTTGACGGTGGCGCACAGCGTGGGCCAACGGGGCGGTTCGTTTTCGATGTAGGAAACGACGACCTTGGAGAACTTGGGACGGCTGATACGGTTGGAGATCTTGCCGCCGACCATGACGAGCACACCGTCGCCTTCGCCGTCGGAGATGGGAAGGGCGGGGCACATGGTGTAGCAGTTACCGCAGTACATGCAGCGTTCCTGCTTGATAGCCACGGTGTTGATCTTCTTGCCGTCGAGTTCTTCCTTGGCGGGACGCACGGCGGCCACGGGGCAGGCGGCGACGGCCAGAGGAATTTCGCAGAGCTGGTCGACCCATTCCTGGTCGATCATCGGGGGCTTTCTGTGAATGCCCACGACGCCGATGTCGGACACATGCACGGCGCCGCACATGTTAAGGCAGCAGGCCAGGGAGATGCGCACGGGGGCGGGCAGACGATGGTTCTGGAAGTCGGAGAACACGGTGTCCATCAGGGCCTTCACCGGGCCGGAGGCGTCGGTGGCGGGGGTGTGGCAGTGCAGCCAGCCCTGGGTGTGCACGATGTTGGTCACGCCGGCGCCGGTGCCGCCGATGGGGAACTTGTAGGAACCGCCGGGGAACTTGCGGGAAGCAAGGTCGGCCTTGAGTTCTTCAAGCACCTTGGGATCGGTGACCATGAATTCCACGTTGTTACGCGTGGTGAAACGCACGTGGCCTTCGCAGTATTTGTCTGCGATTTCGCAGATTTCACGAATGTGTACGGTGGTCATGGTACGAGCGCCGCCGCAACGGACAGTGTAGACCTTGTCGCCGCTTTCGGCCACATGCATGAGCACGCCGGGTTCCAGAATTTCGTGGTACAGCCACTTGCCGAAGTTCTTGGCAATGACCTCAGGGAAGAAGGAGTCGTACTTGCGGGGTCCGATATCGGAGATACGACCTTCCATGGGTTTTGCAGGATTGTAACCGGAAGAAATAAAAGCCATTTTTGCTCTCCTCTCTGATTAGCGCAGGTGACGCTGACGGTAAGCAGCGATGTCACGGGTCCAGCCGCCGGGCACGTCCTCTTCCTTGAAGAGAATGTAGGGGTTCGTGCGGGGCTCGATGACGTGCTGAGGAATGGCCGGGATTTCGGTCACTTCAAGCAGCTTCTGGAAGGAGAGACGCTTGATGGTTTCGCCAACACGTTCGCGGTTCTTGCCTTCTTCCATCCACCAGTCCCAGATCTTTTCGATAACGGACTTGATTTCGTCGAAGGGTTCTTCCGCGGGAATGAAGGGAACGAGCAGGGAGCCCATCTGAGCGCCGTCGAGGATAGGAGCCTTGGCGCCGACGAGGATGGAGGCGCCGCGGTCGTCACCGACATGCAGGGCGCGGGGCATGGTGTTGATGCAGTGCATGCAGCGCACGCAGTTCGCAGTGTCGATAGACAGCTTGCTGCCGTCCCAGCTCATGCAGTGGGTCGGGCAGAGGTCGATGACTTCCTTCTGGATAT
>NZ_DYZA01000029.1 GCF_020741395.1 Mailhella massiliensis
CTTTTCTCTCAAAAATTCCTTCCGCCAGCGAAGCTTCACCTCTGCTTCCCTTCTGTACCGAAGGCAAAATGCATAAGGCCGCAGACGATTAGCCTTTGAAAAATTTCTCATCTCCCTTCTTCAGAAATGAAAAACAATATGTCTGAATATCCCTCCCCGGAAGACTGCAAGAAAAAATGATATAAAGGCAGAATCCGATAAAAAAGTCTGTCAGCACACAGACTTCCACAAGCTGCCATTGATGCGGACATGGGCCGTAACCAAAGGCGTAGTTACCGCATAACAGCCGACAGTCATATAAAAAGCGATCACCGAGGCAGACAGACAAAAAACGTCGTCCCCGCTTTTCCGCTCATAAAAAACATAACTTTCTGCATTGCAATGAAAATGCGGAAATACTAAGTCTTGTATTCTGAATATAAAGCGATATGCCCATCTTCAAAAAAACGCGATGACATATGCCCCTGTCAGGAGAAGCAGGAACAGGATACGGCAGGCATGACGGCGCTTTCCGCAACGTGTGAAGAGGAGGAAAAAAGCTGCAGAAAGTCGGAATATTCGCCATGGCCACAATCTTCAACATGGTGAAAGTAAGGCTGAATACTCCGTAACCATTGAATAATCCTGAAGTAATGCCTGGCATCAGCATTGCGGCAAAGCCCATGGCTCCCTTGGCACAGCCCCGTCCTCAGGAATAGGAGCCCGTTCCCCGGCATTGTGCAGGCTTCGGGAGCAAGGAAATTCTTGCCGTTATTCTGCCCGAAAGTTTCCGGCGAGCGAGAACAGCTCCGGGCTTCCTTATCGGCACCTATTCCCGGAAGCGGAGGATACAGATAATACCATTCTTCATCAGGCTGGTTCAGAGTATGGCTGATACATATATGGCGCAGCGGGAAAAACTGGGTCAGTACTTCAAAAAGCCGGGGCGTCAGGGCGTTCACATCTTTTTCCTTTCCCCCTATTTCCTGAATTTTCAGGCCCAGCGCAACGGCATCGCCGCTGCCCACGTTCATCGGCAAGGTATAGGTAATCATGCTTTCCTCCCTGACCCGTTGCATCTTTACTTGTTCGGAAGTCCCGGCTGCTCCCACAGGCTCCGCACGCCCTCTTCCCACGACGCAAAAGCCGCGGCCATGAAAGCTTTTCAGTCCGCTTCTACGGACTACACCCCGCAAAAGCTCGACACAGCAACGCGCCCTACTATGCCTCAGTATACCATCACATCATCTACCATACAATAACCATACGGTATATCACAAAAAATACACTTTCCCCGTCAGCCGGACAGAGTTCCGCCTGCCCGTGGGGGATCTCCTGCCCGCAGGAGGAGGAACGATTGCAGAATTCCCCTGCCTGACGTATCTTCAATTCCGCAAAAAAAGCGTCGGACGGCGCCCTGAATCAGGCTGGAAGCCCTGCAAGACGCCCTTCGCCGCCTCGTTGAACACGCCGCGCAGCCTTTCAACGCGCGGGATATCTCCGCAGGAAAGGACTATTCATGAGTCAGGATATTTCCATCACCGGCAGCCGTTCCCCGTTTACCGTTGATTCCGACAACCTCCGGCAGCAGGACGAGGCAGTTTCCCTTGCAGGCGAAGCGCTTGTCGACGCCCCGCCCCTTCTGGAAAGCACGCTGGACAACGCACGGGAAATGAACAGCGTACCGGAAAGGGATATCCCCGAAGAGGTGCTCTCCCGGCGAAACGAGGAAACCGGAGAAACCGTCGCCGGGAGAACCCTTGCTTCCGCCCTGGAGAAAAACGACGCCTCCTCCATGGATGAGGCGGCAAAGAAGCTTCAGGGCCGCGCTTTTACGGCGCAGATGGAAAGCATGCTGGAGCAGGCCGGAATGATTGTTTCCACCGAAAGCTCCGCCCAGGCCGAAGCCGTCTCCTCCGTCGGGGAGAAAAAGCCTGCCGAACACGCTGCGGAACTTACCCTCGACATGAAGGTTCCCTGGGAGATCTTCACCGTCCTGAAGGATGTGAAGCCGGGACTGCTCTTCCCCCGGGACCTTCCGCTGAAGGAGATGCAGGAATACGGGGCCAGGCTCGACGCGCTCATCGAGAATATCCCCGTGGAAAAAGAAGAACAGGGGTCGGAGCACACGGTACTGCTGGCCCAGCTCATGAAATGCCGCATGCAGCTTTCCAACAGCATCACGAGCCGCACAAACCTGGAGGCCAGACTTGAAGACCTGAACAGGGTAAAGGAAAGCGACGGCAGCCCGGCCCGGAAGCTGGAATCCTTTGTCGATTTCGCGCTGACATGGCAGAACGGCCTGGAACAGACGAATGCACTCCTGCAGATGGAGGCCGGGAACCCGCAGTACCTGCAACAGGCTCTGAACGGGACGGGCCTCGGCATTGTGGGGCATGACCTCGACACCCTGGAAGGAAGCATCATCGACGCCATGGTCGAACAGCTGGAGCTTCTCCAGGCGGAAGGAAAAGACAAGCTGGGTGAGGAAGCGCTGAAGAACCTCGCCCGCCTTTCCCTGCGCGCCGGGGAAAGGCCCGCCGTCATGCTCGACATGCTGCAGAAAGGCCTTGCCTGGGCATCCTCGGCGGAACACAGGAACGCGCTCGTGAACGCCCTTGCCTCCGGCGTGGCAGCGACCGGCACGGAAGAGGGAAGAAAAGACGCGGCCCTGCGTGGCGAAACCCTGCGCTATGTGGACATGGCCTTTCAGGGAGCCTACCCGGAATATGCCGAAGAAGCCCTTGCCCTGAAGAAGCTGCTCCTTCCCGGATATGAAAACGACGTGACGCTGCAGCACTCATGCACGGTGGCAAGCCGCCAGCTTCTGAACATACTCATGGACGGTGAAGGCCCCTCCGGCATGAGCAGCCAGGCCGCCCTTGCAAGGCTTATGCACAGCGCGGGCAACACCTCTGAGCGCTCCTTCCTGCTCACGCCGGACATAGTGGGCGCGCTGACGAAGAAGGTCGATCTTGAAGGCTTCAACTATCACCTCGCCCATGTGGCCGTGCTGCAGAAACGCGCGGCGGAAGCCGGGCTTTTCCCTCTTTCCGGGGAACAGGAATCCCTCATAAACGACGTGCAGAACTGGTGCCTTGCCCTGGGCCTCGATGCCAGGGCCGCCGCCTACGCCAAGGACCTGCACAGTTCTCTGCATAAAGAAGACTCCGGGCCACGCTGCATGCACGAGCTTGAGCAGGCCTGCGGGCATTTCGTGCGGGGCTTCCGCGGACAGACGGAACTTTCCGCAGCGGGGCGCATCATACAAAAACGCGCGGCCATGACCGAATCCATAAGCTCGGGCCGCAGAGAAGAAGCCATTTACGAGACTTCCGCCGAATACATGGCACGCCTTGCGCTTGACCATCATATCGTCAATCTGAGCGGGCTTATCCGGCCGAACGAACGCTTCAGCCGTGACGACGCGGGCATGTCGCTGAACGGCAGGGCCGTGGATGAGGCCATACGCAGGCAGACGGACGCCCTGTATGCAAGCATGTTCGGAGGAGAAGATCCCAACGACGTCAGGCTCCGCATGGACGAGAAAAGCCGGAAACAGCGGATGTTCCTGGACGACGTGCACCGTTTTGAATCCCATGCCCGGACCATGCGCACCCTTGCCGAAAGCACGGGCGAAGCTGTACGCCTGCGCGCGGAAGCCGGGAAAAGCGAAGAGCGCATCAAGGCCATGGAAGCAGACAAGGCGCTTATCCATTTTACCTGGCCGCACCGGCGCGGCGAAAGGATGAAGACGTGCGACACCGTATTTGAAATCGAAAGTCTGGCAAAAAAGCTCTCCGAGGCCGACACCGACGAGGGAAAGGAACGCCTCCAGGGCGAAATAGACAAACTTCTGGAAAGCCTGAAAGGCATAAGCCCCTTCACCCTGGCTTCCAGCATCCGCCGCAGAAAGGAAATCCCCTCGCTGGAAATCGTGCTGGATCACATGCTCCCGCGTGCCCGTGCCCTCAACTTCTTTGAAAAGAAAACCACTGTGGACGGAGTCCGGGCCACGGAGGCCACGCGCACGCTCCAGAGCATCCAATATCAGCGGGCCGAGCTCCAGGCTCTTCAGAAAAGCATAGACCGCAGCATGGGCGCCCTGCGCTCCCAGTTCGGCAAGGACAATATCCGCCGGATTCAGCAGACCATCACCGCCGGCCTTTACAAGGTGTTCGCGGAATCCCAGCAGCCGCTCTCCCTCTTCAGCATCAACGACGAGCAGACCCTTCAGGCCGTGTACGACCAGCTGAAGACCTGGGGGGTACCCGTGGACTCCGGGCTGACCCGGCCGCTCGTCAGGCTCACGCTTGCCTCGCTCACCGCAGCCGACGGCACGCTGAAGGAGGATATCCTGCGCCGCGAGGCGGCAAAGAGCGATCTTGATTTTGCGGGCAGGGAAAGCGCCAACGCCATGAAAGCGAACCTGCGCGAAAAAGGCGCAAGCCGCTTCTCCGCATGGCAGAAAACGCGCGACTTCATCAACGAGTCCCTTCTGCCCGATGAACGGCGCAGGGCCGAAGGCGTGCGCTCCCTGATGCGCGAGGCCTCCCGCCCCGGTTCAGGCTTCGTATACGACAGGACACGCGGCATGGTCGTCGACAGCGGCGCCGTGTTCACGCCCTTCACCTCTTCCAAGTCGCTTGTCAATCTGGTCAGCCTGGCGCACCCGCTTTCCGCACGCCTGCGCCTCATGCACAACGACAGCATCACCGTCAGCAACGTGGGGGGCGGCTGCTATCAGGTCATGCTCAAGGGCGGACTCGCGGCCTCTCTGGGCGCCACCATGAAAATAGCCATTCCCCACACGCCCCTTACCCTGGTTCCCGGCGGCAATGCAGGCGGCAGGGATGAACATGGCCTGGCCCTCACCTTCAAGAGTGAAAAGGACTGCGAAAACTTCCTCAACGCATTCATGAACCCGGCCTCCGGGCTGCACCGGAAGGACAAGGCCTACGATCCTTCCCTGTGGCTTTGCGCCTCACAGGTGCGCTTCATCGACGGCGAGAATGTTTCCGCCGATGTCTCCCTCGGGCTTATGGTCTCCCTTTTCCAGCAGGTTCTGCCCCTCGGCTTTGCGGGCTCGGGTTCGGCCAGCGTCTCCGTAAGCTTTGCCGGGGAAACTTCGCAGAAAGTGGAGCAGAACGCCTCGGGCGAAACTACCACGATAGGCTTCAAGGGCAAAGTCACGCTGGCGGGCAGCATTTCCGCCGGCGTTTCCAGAGGCAACGTCTACTACGGCAGCCCCAAGACCACGCTGGCCAAAGCCGCGAGCATGGATCTGGAGCAGCGTTTCAAGATCGTTACCGGGCCGCAGGGGCTCATGCCCGCCACCTGCGAGGAAACGGAATATATGGTCGGCCCCCTGCAGAGAGGGGGCATACACGATATCACCCGCGCGCTGCTGCTGCCCTCTGCCGTAAGTAATCGTATCGCCAGCGACGTGACTTTTTCCGACGCCTTTGAAAAACTCCTCCGCGGCCTGCCGGCCACGGCGCGCCTCACCGTACACCGCTCCCTCAAGCCCGAAGTGCTGGAAGAGACCCGTCGTCTCTTTATGGAAGCGCGCATGGCCATGCGGAAAGACGCCCGAGAAGCGGCGCTGAAAAAAGCGCATGAACTGCTGGCTTCCTTCCATTCCTACACCCCCACGCACATCAGCATCAGGAACGTCACCCCCGACGAGATCTCCAGAAACTGGTCCCCGGGGCTCGGTGCGTTCCAGTATGCGCGAAACACCTCCTTCGCGCGCATACGTTCCGGCGAAACTCTGTCCATACCGCTGCCCCAGGGCAACTAACCCCCACCACAGGAAGAACCATGTCACTTCAATCGCTGCATGCCATGCTTGCCGATGCCCTTGCCGGGGCGGGCCTTCCCGCCGCCTCCCTCAGCGCCTCCGGCACGGCGCTCATCAACATGCGGGGCCTGGAAATAGGGCTGGAATATCTGGAAGCGGAAGACCGCGTCGCGCTCTATTGCAGCACGGGCAGGCTTCCCGCCGAGGCATCGCCCGAGCTCTATGAATTCCTTCTGGAAAAAAACCTGCTCGGCGCAAAGACAGGCGGAGGGCACATAGGCTTGTACGCGCCCGCCCGCACCCTGGTCTTCTCCCTGGTGCTTTCCGTGCCCGAACTCACCGCCGCAAGGCTTTCCAATGCCCTTGAGCGCTTTGCGGAAACAGCCACAAAGCTCATCGTCGAGGTGGAGGAGCGCCTTTCCAGCTCCGTGGACATGACGGAAATTTCCCCGCTCATGGGCAATATGCTCTGGGTGTGACGGAACATCCCCTGCACGGGCAGGCTGAGGCCGGTTCCCCAGAAGCTGCGTTTGAATAAGGCGGGCTTCTTCCGGGCGTCCCTCCGCTTCTGTCCGCCTGCAAATGCCGGGAGCTGCCGGAAGCTCACGCAGGAGGCGTTTTCCCGAAAACACGGGGCGCAGCAAAAAAAAAGACGGAGCACCGCCAAGGAAAGCAGTACGGAACGTACGGATGGAACCTCGCGCTTTTCCGTTTCTCTCCAGGCGCCCGGGCCCTCTCCGCGCCCATGCCTTGCCTGAAAGGAAAAGGGCCGCCCCCGGAAACGGGAGCGGCCCCTGACGTCCTTCCTTTCCGCCGGAAGGCGGGAATTTTTATTCGCCCACTACCGGGCGGCGCAATTCAAAGGCCGTGCAGGTATGCGAGCCGTCGGGCATGATGCGGAACTGCTGGCGCAACTGCAGAGGATGCGCCGGATCGGAACGGATATCCATGGTCACGGAGCCGTCGGTATTTTCCGTGGCGTGCATCTGGAACCTGCCGTGCTCACTGTATAATGTCCCGGGAAAGAGCGCGCTGTAATAGCGGGGCATGATGAGCGAAGCCTGTGTGAATGCCTGCGCCACACGCCTCAGCTGCGCGTCGGAATGCGTCATGCCGCGCATGAAGTCCACCATACCCTTTATGGCGGGATGGTCCTTGTTGCTTTCCTCGATCGGAATGGGACGGGGATGTTCCACCAGCGCCGTGCCGTCCGCCCGGGTAAAACGCAGTTCCGCATCCGGGCTCTGACGCCGGAAATCCACCACCAGTCCGTAGCCCGAGCCCTCATCGATGCCTCTCAGGGAGCTCATTTTCAAAGGCAGGCTGATATCTTCAATGCTCAATGAAGCGCCCGGCTGCGTCAGCTCAAAAAGCTTCCGTATGTTCACTCCCATGCCGACATTGATGGTAAAACTTTCCTGAAGTACATCCTGAGAAATGTTCGGATCCGCGGCGTGCATGCGCTGCTGATAGGTTCTGTCCAGATGCTGAAGCATGCGGGCGAGGCCGTTTTCTCCGGCGATATCCCCCGGAATGGCCCCCAGCGCCCCGCCCGTGAATATATCCCAGAGCTGTTCCATGGAGGGGGCCTTGCCGCCGTTGGAAGCGACGGCGGCGAGGATATCGTCCGCAGAGGACGTCAGTATATCGGCCAGTATGCTCTTACGGGGAAAACTCTCCAGCTGCTTTGAAAGCTCTTCATGCACCTGGGAAAGCGTATCCCACTGCTGTCTTGTGAAGGGAGGCTGCCGCTTCGAAAACGTGACGGCCATGGGCGGAATACCCCTGCCGACCACCTTGCGCAGCTCGCCCACGACGCCGTCCATGCCGGAAGGCGCTTCGCTGATGTGCCCCAGCGGATCACTGAAACGCACCGGAGCGTAAGTCGCGTTGCCCCTTGTCGCAATAAGCGCTTCCATATGTAACTGGCTCATCACGCTGAGTATGCTCAGACATTCGCCGCGCCCTCTCTCAGACACGCCGCTCTGTATCATGGCATACGCATAGGAAGCTCCTACCCGCCGCGCCAGTTCCGAATCCAGAGCGCCGGCCAGGTATTCCTTCTCCTGCGCGGTTATGCCGCCTGTTTCCATGCCGAGGGCAAGCATCATAGGCAGCACGTCTTCCACTCCGACGAAGTGCTGAGGAAGCGTATTCCTGAAATCCATGTAGGCACTGGTGACGGCGCGCGCCGAAGCGGCAATCTGCGCGGCCGTAGGATCGGGATACGTCATCTGGCGCAGGGCCGTCACGAAATTTCCGTCGCGAGCCGCTTCCGCTATCCGGCGGATGATCTCAGGATCGCGCACGCCGAAACGCTGCACCACGTTCCTGAGAACGACCTTTTCTTCCGCCGTGAAGCCCACCGCCTTCTTCCCTTGCACCGTCTTTTCAGGGAAGGCGTTCACGGCATCCAGCGTGGTCTTGAGCTCTTTCAGGCCCTGAACAAGGCTCTGGTCTATGGCACGGCGGATCTCCCCGGGCTGCACGGGCCTTCCCGCAAGCGACGCCTGCCGGGCCGCACTTCTGGCGGCCGTGGTGGCGGCGACATTGAAGGGAACAAGATTCAGCCGCTCCAGGTCGATGCCGGAGAAGTCGTTGCCCAAGGCTGCCTCAGCGAAAAAGGCGCGGAATTCCTGCGTGGGGGAAACTATCATGTCGCCTGTGCTGGGGACGAAAGAATCAAGCACGGCATTGGCCATGCTGAGGTTGTCGCGGGAAAGCTGCGCGGCGGCGCGCTGCCCCGACTTTGCCGCAGCGGCGGCGCTCATGTCCGGCACGGGCACGCCCTGCGCCCTGGCGAAATCGCGGACCAGAGGGGATAGCTCATCCAGCCTGCCCTCAGACTGGAACGTCTGTTCCATGAGGGCGCCGCACTGCTCCCTCTTTTCCCTTTTTACGGCTTCGCTGTCGGCATCGCTCCGACTGAACGCTTCCAGTTGCATGTTCCTGCGCTGCTCATCGCTCAGAAGGTACAAGAGCGTGTAGGCATGGTTTTCCAGCGTGCGGTACAACGTCATGCCCTTGCGCAGAAAGGCTATGCCGGCCGCGCCTCCCAGGCCGTCCTGCACGGCGTTATTCACGCTCGTCAGCTCGCAGGAAAGCCTGCCGAACCTGGACAGGGCGCGGGTCACGAGTTCCGGGAGCATTTCCTGCGGCACGCCGCGCCGCGCCAGCAAAAGACGTATGGAATTTTCCAGGACGGTATTCATGTCGTCCGAGCCGAAGTCGCCGCGTATGCTGTGCGCGGCGGAGTTCAGCGCCTCCGCATGATCCGACAGCGCCTGAAGGAACGCCGCGTCGATGGGCGCGTTGTCGTGGAGCAGAGGCTCCAGAAGCACGTCGCCCGCAAGCATGGCGTTCAGATAACGGGGCATAGTTTCCAGCGTGAGCGGAGGGGTGAGCGTCACGGGCGGATCCTGCGCCATGATTGCAAGCTCTCGAAGATCGGCCTCATGGGCGGAGGTGAAGTTTTCCGCCGCGGCGCGCAAAGCGTCCAGCACCTTTTCCCGGGTGGGAAGCTCCCCGGGGGCAAGGGCCTTATTCAGCCCGGCCTTCGCTTCGGCCGCGACTTTAGGGTTGTGCCCGACAGCCGTGGCAAAACTCTCCGGCAGACCGTGCGCCGCCATGATATCGCGCCCGGCCTCGCTGCCCAGGTTGTTCAGCATGAACTCGCGCACGGCCTCCATACGGCTGGCGGGAGTGTTCAGGCGCGCGTCGGTGGCGACAAGGTGCTGAAGCAGCTTCTCCGCATCGCCGTCTCCCAGCGAGGGCATCGCCTCTTCCAGACAGGTCAGAAGTTCCGGCCCCCCGGGCATGCCCCCGAGCTGTTCCAGCGTATCTTTCCCGAGCTGCCGCATGACGTTCAGCTTGCCTTCATGGAAGCGGCTGTAGGCGGTTGCGGCGAACGTGTCGAAGGAAAAATTCCCGACGCCGCCCGCAAGCTCCCGGTCAAGCATCTGCGCACACCAGCTTTCTTCCACGGAACGAGACCTGCCGCACGCGGCAAGGAGCCTGCCCGCCGCGTTGCTCTTGTCGCCCATATCCTGTATGGCGGCCATAACTCCCATGTTCCTGGGATATACTTCGTGGAGCAGGTATTCCCGCACCGCTCCCGCCTGATCGGCGGGCGTATCCAGCGGCAGGCCCCGCATGGCCGCATACTGCCCGAAAGAGGACCCGTGCCCGGCAGGAATACGCCCGTCCCGCGCAAGCTCCCTGCCCAGCGCCATGCCCCGGGTCACTTCCAGCTCCAGCATGGCCTGCTTCACCACTCCCGCAGTAAGGGGCTTGCCCTCATTCATGAGCGCATCCAGAGGCGCGCGCGTCTGCGCCAGCGTGGCCGCGTAGCGGGGGTCCTGCTCCAGGGCATGAATGAAGGCCTGCACCGTCGCCCTGTTTTCCGCCGCATGGGCGGAAGAGGAGAGCTTCTTCAGGCCGTGCAGGCCCGTGCCCTGCTCCATGTGATCATCGACGACATGGAACTGCTGTGTATCGGCGATTGCGCCTGCCTGCTGCAAAAAAAGATCAAGGCCTATAGGCATACTGACACTCCTTGAAAACTGTCGTCCGTCAAATTCTCAGCATCTGCATGGAGACATAAGGATCGGCGTCGGAAGGAGTTTCTTCCCCTCCCTCCACGGCCCTCACGGCAAGCTTTTCCTGCTCTGCTTCCATGCGTCGCAGCCTTTCCTGCCATTGCTCCGCAAGAAGAATAACGGCGTCGAGTCGACGTACGAAATCTTCCGCCGTCAGGCCATAGACGGAAATGGCGTAATTCATGCCAACCATGTTGGCAGCCGGATGGTAGCTCAGGGCGCCGCCTTCGGTCTGGAGAAGAAGAAAATTGGCAGAAAGAAGCTGACGCAGTACCTCTTCGTCACGCCAGCCGGAAAGCGTCCCCAGCTCGATGTAGACGATAAACATCGCTTGCGCTTCCAGCCACTGAAGCAACATTCCCCTGCCCTCCAGCATGAGCTGCGCCCCGCCTGAGGCGGAAAGCTGAATGTCCAGCCCGGTTTCCCTGTTGAGCGCCTCAAGATACGGTACATACTGACTCATGATCCCTACTCCTTATGCCGTAATTCATGCAAAAAGCATGCCGATATTCAAAACTTCACCGGCAGAAAATGCGGGACTTGCCCCTCCTCTTCCCGGGGTAAGGGGAAAGACGGCGTCTTCAAGCGCACCGAAAGAGCGAGTCCTCCTCCTTGCCCCGTGCACAGTAAGACCCGCATCCCGGAGAACCGGCGGCAATCTGCCCGGCGACGCGGATTTCCCCCTCCCCTTCAGGAAGGAGTACCTCCGAGGGAAAGCGCATATTCCGCCACATTCCAGTACTCGGATACGCCGCCGAGTCCCGTACTCGCATCGAAGAGAAAGATTTTCCCGTCAGAAGGTTCCGCCTCAGGCCTCATGATCCAGAAAGGCTTATGAAGAAAAAACGCCTTTTTTCCCGTGAGGCGGATATCCGCCCGGGGGCCCAGAGGCAGGTTGCAGCGCCTGCCCCACGCGGCCAGGGCAAAGGCTTCCGCCTCCTTGTCCGCCTCTTCCCCGCTGCATGAAGGGGGCGCCACATGGGCAGGCGCCTGCCCGGCAAGGCCCGGGCCTTCCATGCGCGCCGGACAAAAGCCGGCACGCCCCTCTCCCGGGAGAAATACAAGCTTTTCCTCCCTCAAAGCGGGAAAAGAGGGCACGCGAAGGCAAGCGCCTGTGCGGGCATCCTGCGCAAGCAGCAGACAAAGCGGCCTTTTTCCGAAAAAGCGCCATGCCGCGACGCCGTGAATTTCCAGAAGGCGATAGGGATAATAAAGAAGGTCGAGACGTACCTCGCCCCGCCTCCTGCGCAAAAAGGCATAACGCGCGGCAAGCCTCCGCTCATCCCACAGAAGGCCCGACGAACAAAGGCATATTTCCGCCGCCATGCTTCCCCTCCTGCAGCCTGCCGTCAACATGCGCACGGGCAAAAGGCCGCCTCTTTCCAGGACGCCCGGAAAGGGCAGACGCAAGAATTCCCGAAGAAGCTCTTACGCAATACCGCAAGAAAGCTTCCTGTCCCTTCCCGCGCTCCCGGGCCTCCCCTGCCGGAAACACCCGGGCCTCAGAGCCTGCCGAACTTCTCCCACAGCCGCATGATATCCTCATCCGGCTCCGGCTTCCTGTACACGGCGTCGACCGCGAAGAACACGAGCGGCGCTCCTATGAGCCCCACCAGGAGCGCGGGCACGCCCGTGGGCTTCTGCAGCCAGATGGTCCATACAGGAACGGCTATCATGGTGCAGAGCATCTGCGCTATGGCGGCCTGCTTCGTGGCCCGGGGCAGAAGGATGACGCCGATCATGGGCATGAGGAAGGTGAAAACCAGAAAGCCGAAGGCGAATACCCCGATCCAGAAGATGATGGTCGGAGGCTTTATGGCAAAAAGGAGCGGCAGAAGCACGAACACGGCCGCTCCCAGCCGGTTGTAGAACATGGGCCTGCGGGCGTGTCGCCCGGGGATGATGAGCTTGAAGATATCTTCCGTAAGCGAGGAGGCGGCCACCACGATGGAGCCGCTCACCGTGGACATGATGGCGGCCAGCACGGCCGCGAGGTATACGCCGCCCAGAAGCGGGGAAAGCACCCGGGGGATAAGCAGCGGGATGACCATGTCGGGGTTCTTCACTTCGCCCGGCTCAAGCACCATGTGGCTCATCATGCCGGTGGTGGCCAGCGTCCATGCAAGAATGGCGGAAAAGACCACACACACGATCATGGCGACTCGCGCCGTGCGCACGTCGCGCATGGAAAAGATAGCCACGCTCTGCTGCGGCATGGCAATGCCCACCAGCATGGTTATGGCAAGGATGATGAACAGATTGGACCAGCTCATCTTGCCGCCGCCCGTCACGTCCAGAAGGTTGGGGTCGATGGAGGCAAGGGCAGAGTTGAGCTGAGGCAGAAGGTCGAAGGAAAGGCCGCCGAAGGCCGCCTCTGCCGTAGCCGTGAATATGGCGATGGAGCCGAGCACCATGATGATGCCCTGGATGAAATCCGTCCACACCGAGGCGAGGTAGCCGCCCATGACGCAGTACACGCCCACAATGACGGCCCCGATGAACAGGCCGTGCAGATAGTCCAGCCCGAGTATGGCGGAGAAGATCTCCCCCGTGGCCTTGAACTGCGCCACCAGGGAGCCTCCGAGGCCTATGAGTATGGCCACGGCCGCGATGATGCGTATGGCGCGGCTCTTATAGCGCTTTTCCAGCATCTGCGGCAGGGTGAGCACGTTGAAGTGGTCGAAGGCGAGCTTGAGGCGCTGGCCGAACACGCGGAAGGAGAAAAAATAGCAGAGAGGCGTGCCGATACCCATGGCCAGGGACGACCAGCCCGCATTCCAGGCCATGCCGGGGCTGCCCACCAGCTTGACGCCGCTTTCCCATGTGGCCGCGAACTTGAAGGCCGTAAGCCACGGGCCGAAGCCCCTGCCGCCGAGAAAATAGTCCCTGGAATCCCGCACCTTGCGGGAGGCGAGATAGCCGATGAAGAGCATCAGCCCGAAATACATGACAAGAATGGCGATCATCATGGCGCGGCTTCCTCAGTTTCCTTTATCCTTGCCCGAACGGTCCCTGCCCTGGAGGCACCACCAGATGCCGTAGCCTATGACAAAGACGAACTGCACCAGAAAAACGCCGATATAAAGAAGAAAGGTGGAAGTGGGCATATTGGCGATCATGAACGCGCTCTCCCTTCTTTTACCGCACCGCAAAGGCACGGACGCGGGCCGCCCGGAGGCGGCCCCCGCCTCAGATCTTCCACGGCAGCACGGGCCGCCGTTCCCTGTCCGCAGAAACGGATATCGCCCCTGCCGGACAGTACTTTTCACAGAGAAAACAGGACTGGCAGTCCTGAAGATAGGTTATGACCGGGAAACGCTCATCGTCAAGGCGCAGCACGTCCTGCGGGCAATAAGTCACGCAGCGGGTACAGCGCACGCACTTGTCGTAATCAATGTGACGGATGCCCATTATATCTTCTCCCCAAGGTTTCTGGCCGCGGCGATGGATGCGTGCAGCTCGCGTTTATGTTCAGGGCGGAGCGGATAGCGCCCGATGGGAATGTCCTTCGTGCTGAGAGCAAGCTCCCCGTCCTTCTCCTCCACCAGAATCCATTTGAGCCAGTGCTCGTTGTCTATTTCCGGGTAATCGAGACGCAGGTGCGAGCCCCGGCTTTCCTTGCGGTACAGGGCGGCGGTAAGCATGACTTCAGCGCTCAGCACCATGTTCCGGGCCTCAAGGGCGAAACGCAGGCCGTGGGCATCCAGCGCGCGCAGGCGCGGCAGGTCGCGCTTTTTGATCTCCTGAATACGCCGAAGGGCTGCGAGCATCTTCTCTTCCGTGCGCAGGATGTACACGTCGTAGGGGAACAGGGCCTCCTGCACGGCAATGACGACATGGGAAGGGTCCACGCCCTGCGGATGGTTCAAAGGCTCCGTCATCTTCCGAAGCACGGCCTCGACTTCCTTTTCGTCAACGCGCGCCTCATCCACGCCTCTGGCGTACTTCGCGGCGGATTCGCCCACGGCTGCGCCCGTGGTGGAGGCGGCGGGCATGGCGTAGGCGCAGAAGCCTTCCACTCCCGAGGTGGGGCCGTAGGAGGCGTCGCCCGCGGCATAGAGCCCTTCCAGCGTGGTGCGGCCGTCGATATCAATGTAGAGGCCGCCGCCGAAGCCCACGTTGCCGATGAGCGCGGAAACCCAGCTCAGCTTGCCCTGCACCACATGATTGTGTTCGTCCACATACCCGGCCTGACGGTACGAGCGGTACATGAGCGGCAGCGTGCGCTCGAAAAGCTCCCAGTCCCTGGGGGTATAGGAGGAGTAATCGAAATACAGAGGCCCGCGCCCGAAGTGCACCTCCATGGCCATGGAGGCGGAAATGCGCCACAGGTTGCCGTGGGAGGCGTATTCCGGGTCGTACTTGGCGGTGAAGTCCTCGCCGAGGGCGTTGACGAACTTCGCGCCCAGCCCCTGGGAGACGTTCATGCCGTGCGTGGCGAAATGGCCGTGCGTGAGCTGATGGCAGTTGAATTCGTAGTTGGCGAGCGCCGCGCCCGCTTCAAGGCCCATGATATGGGCGTCGCCCGTTTCCATGTGCAGGTCGGCGTAATGCGACTTGTAGGCCTGCGCCCCGGTGGTGAGCACCACGGCCTTCGCCTTCACCACATAGCGTTCCCCCGTCACCCCGTGGAAGCCCGCCACCCCCCGTATGACGCGGGTATTGCCTTTTTCATGCAGAAGAGCGTCCACCATGACGCGGTCCACGATAGTCACGCCCTTCTGCTCGCAGACCTTCCGCATGACTTCCATGAACTGCGGCCCGTGGAACATGAGCGTCTTGATGGGCCTTTTATCGGAGGAACCCTGCCCTTCGATGCGGCGGTAGGATCCGTCTTCGTTCTTCTCGAACACCACGCCCCAGGCTTCGAGCTCCTTCACCCTGTCGCCTATGGTGTCGAAATGTTTTTTCAGCCAGTCCTGATCGTTGATGAAAAAGCCTTCCTCCACGGCCTTGCCGTACCAGAGGTCAAGGGAATCCTCCTCCTTGAGGTAGGCCTTGAAGGAGCCGGCCCCGAAGGTGCCGCAGCCGCTCTTACCCACATAGCCCTTGTCGAGCAGTATCACGCGCGCGCCGTTTTCCACAGCCTTGACGGCCGCAAAAGTACCGGCCGGGCCGCCGCCGACCACAACCACATCGCATTGCAGAGTGTTCATAGCATTCTCCTGGTGAAGCCCCGCCGGTGCAGACCGAAAAAGAGGCTTATATGCCTTTTGAGAATACATAAGCCCACACCCGGCCTCAACAACATTTTATCACCGGGCAACGGACGGCGACGATACGAAGCTCTTCCGACGGCCCTCCGTCCCATGGCCGGGCTTCTTCCGGGGAACATGCCGCAAAAAAGCCCCGGCCCATGCAAAAACCGGGGGCCGTTCCCCAGGGGGAAATCCTCTGCGCTTTTCCCCGCGCGCCCCTTGCCCGGAACAAAATATCATGCAGGCATCCCCGTTGAACAAAGCCCCAGGCTTGCCGTACCTTGAAGGCAAATCCGGGAGGATGCCATGCGCAGGAAGGCTGCAAGCAGTCTCGAACAGTTTCTTTCCGAATCCGCAGGCAAGAAGACCCGGGTCGGTGCCCGTAAATGAAGCTGTGCTGCGGCGTTATGCCGGGAAAAGGCTGCACGATGTGCTGGAAAACATCGGCGGACAAGCGCGCCCTGCTCCGGCAGATTACCGGAAAAAGGGGGATATCCAGAGCGTAGTCTACGAGGCAGGGCCGACAGGCTTTTCGCCCGGGAAAGGATAACCGCAGTCGTAGCCGCCCCCGGCAGGATCGACCCGTGGCACCTATGGCCGGACAGACCTGCCGGAAACGAGCCGTCTCAGCCGCAAAGGACATGATCAAATCTGTCGCCGTACCGACGGAAGAGGAAAAAGCCGTAAGAGCGCTGGAGCGCAGACGGCATCGGCTCTCCAATGGCAGGATACGTTGCAGGCAGAGGGCACGGAGTTTTCTGCTTTTCCACGGCATCAGGGAGCCGGAAGGCCTGTAACGGCGGGGCAAGGCAGCAATGGCCCGTCCGGAAAAGCTTCCCCTTCATCGCACCCGGCGTGAAGTCCCGGAAGGCATGCCTGAAGATTTCCGTCAGGTGAACCGCCGAATGGCAGAACGGGAAAAGCGCCTTGCCGGACATACGGCCGCGCTTCATGGGAGCAGGCTGGCCTGCCTGTGTCCCCGGCGTCGGATCTCTGAGCGCCAGTTCCTTTCTGAGCGCGCTTTTTCGCCCTGGCCGTTTCAAAAGAGGGAGGAAGTCGTCGCCTGTCCGGGACTTGCTCCGATAGGCAGGCATGGCGGGGAAAATCACCGGCAGTCCGTCTGCATCCTCCAGGACACAGCAAGTGACGCGCCCTTTCGGCAGAGGCCGCCCGGGTCTGGAAAGGCAGAGACAAGGAGATTCAGGATTACCATGCCAGAACCCTGCCCCGCACAGGCCCGGCCCGGAAGGCAATAGCAGCCGTAGCCCGCAAACTTGCCCTGATACTGCGGCGTCCGGCCAGTAAGACTCCATCACCCGGCCTGATTTGAGATGCGGGGGCTTTGGGCTGCACAGGCAGCGAGATAAAAGGACATTTTTTCCAGGTATCGAATGATACGTTGCCGTTGAGCTGCGAAGAAGAAAAGGAATCAAAGAAGCATCCCTCAGGGATGATCTTGCTTCACGTCTTTCTTTCAAGAAAAGCAAGTCTTGTCGTTGGTTTTACCTGACGGGATGCCACATAAGAAAAAGGCTGAAGCCGCGGCCTCAGCCTCTGTCGTCTTACGGGCGCAGAAAACGCGATGGAAAATCGCCTTTCTGCCCCCCTTTCATGAAAAGGCGAGAGTCGGTCTCTCATCCAAAACAACGCGCCTAATGCATGGAACAGGCTTCCAGAGCCTTGTCCAATGTGGCGGTATGGTCGCGCAAACGGCCGTATGCAAAAAAATAGCGGTGCAGCGTCCAGGCTTCAAGGTCAAGAATATCAAGCTTTCCCTCGCTCGCATCGCAGAGAAAAGGCCGGAGAGCCTCCACCACTTCCTCATCCGGGAACACTTCCCCTTCGTAGCTGATGCGCAGAAGATCGCCTTTCAGCTCCACGGCTTCAGGGATATACCAGTCCTCCAGTACGGCGCGCACCGCGCGCAGGGTTTCTTCCGTGGCCGGGTTCAGCGCCCCGTAGGCTTTGACAAGCACAGGTCTCATGCAGGCACTCCATACCCTCCCGCAGGAGGAAAAAAGAACGCCGCGCGGAACTTTCCGCGCGGCGTAAGGGAAAGGCTGCTCCTAGCGCATGGTGCCCATGATGGACATGGCCGCATTGCCGAGCACGTCGGCCAGCGTGCCGGAAAGCGTTTCTTCCGGCAGCGAAGAGCCGGGGATGCCCGTTTTTTCCTGCTGGGAGGCGAAACTCTTGGTCACGGCGGCCTGCTTCTGGCTGTAGAGGCGGGTCTGAATACGGATCACGGCATTATAGGTGCTGAGGCTCTTTTCCGTAAGCCACACACGTTCCACCACGCCGCCCACAATGTAGTCGGGCTGACCGGCCTGCGCCTGAGCCATGGAGGTTGCCACGGAAACCTGAGCGCCCTGACGTGCCAGCTCGTCGGCCAGGGACTGGCTCACCCACTCGGCCACGCTGGAACTCGGCTGGAAGGGGCTGCCGTCCTTGCGCACACCTACGTCGAGGCGGCCGCGCTGGTCTTCAAAGACCACCACAGTCACACGCGGGGCCGTGGAGACGGGGAGGACAGAAGATCCGCTGGTATTATACAGCAGGCGGACATTGTTCTGGGCCATGCAGCCGGTAAGGACCGCCGCGGCGAAAAGCAGCACCGCACAAATTGCCAGGGAAAGACGACGGAAATGGTTCATACCTTACTCCTGAAAAAGGGATGGGCCATTCTAGCGCGTTTAAGGGCGGGACGCAACGCAAAGGCTCTTCCTACAGGCCCATGCGCACCTGATACAGGCGGTTTCCGCGCAAAACCTGAAGCAGCACCTGCCGCTTGAGGAAATCGCGGCGGAAGGCATCGAGAACATCTTTCCTCGTCTTCGTGGCGCGCCCGGAAACGGCCGTGACGGCGTCGCCTTTCTGAAGGCCCAGACGACCGGCCGGGGACTGTTCCCTGACCTCGGTGACCAGGGCACCGTGCTTCCCGTCCTTCACCTTGATCCCCCATCGGCGCAAGGCCAGCTTTTCCGCCGTCTCGTCATCAAAATCCGCCGTCTTCAGGGTGAAGGACTTTTCCTTGCCGTCGCGCCATACCTTCAGCGATACCGGGGCATGGGGCTGATGGTTGCGCAGAAGAGAAAGAAACTTGTCACGGTCGGAAACGCGGTTGCCGCCAAGCTCCAGGATTACGTCGCCGGGACGTATGCCCGCCTTTTCCGCCGGGCCGTCCTTGAAGACTTCCGTTACCAGAAGTCCCTCGGCTTCCGGAAGGCGCAGATAACGCGCCGTGCGCGGATCCACGTTCTGCCCGATGAGCGCGAGCCACGGCGTGCTGACATGCCCCTGATCAAGGATTTCATCCACCACACGCCGCGCCTTGCTTATGGGAATGGCGAAGCCTATGCCCTGGGCTCTGTCGTAAATGGCGGTGTTCACCCCCACAAGCTCGCCGAGAATATTGAGAAGAGGCCCTCCGCTGTTGCCGGGATTTATGGCGGCGTCGGTCTGAATAAGGTCCGTGAACACGCCGTCTTCCGCTTCTATGGTGCGATCCAGTGCGGAAATGACGCCCGTAGTCACGGTATGAGAAAATCCGTAGGGGTTGCCTATGGCAATGACGCTTTCCCCGGGCATGAGGTCGGTGGAATCGCCCATGGCTACGAAGGGCAGATCCTTTGCCCCCTTGAGGCGCAGCACCGCAATATCGAAATCCGGTTCAGCACCCACCACGTCGGCGGAAAAGGTGCGCCCGTCAAGCAGTCGAACGGAAATCTCGGAAGCTCCGTTCACCACATGGGCATTGGTGAGCACCAGAGAGCGGCGGCCGTCGATGATGATACCGGAGCCTATGGCCTCGCTGCGCAGATCGCGGCCGGGCATACCGAAGAAAAAGTCGAAAGGCATGAGCTCACGGGAGGAACGGCGCTCCGCCAGCGTGCTTGTGATGTTCACCACGGCAGGGGCCACACTGCTCACGGCCTTGACCGCAGGCGTGACTCTGGCCTGCTGCCTGGCCGTCAGAAGCTGGGAAGCCTGAGCACCTTCACAGGACAGGGGAAAAAACAGGGCGCATACCAGTAACAGGGTGTGGAATCTCATGTGTTCACCATAGTTGAACGCCCCTCCGGCCGGAAAAACGGAGGGGCTTTTCATCGTTCGTCGCTCAGAAAAGGAGCGAGGGATTATCTGTCCCGCCCCGGATCATGCGGAGCCGGACGGAACGGTTCCGGCTTTTTCGGCGCAGGCTTGGGCGCGGGCTTCTTCACCGAGGGGTTCACGGGCTTCGGTGCAGGCTTCTGTACGGCGGACTTTGCCGGCTGCGCATAGACAGGCTGAGGAACCGCCGGGGGATGCGGCTGCGCACCGGCGGGGACGGAAAAAACAGATGCCGCAAAAAGACAGCTCAGGACAAGGGGAAATACTTTCATGGTACGCTCCTGCACATGCGGGCAAGAGACAAGACGATGCCAAGAAACATTCGACGGACACCGACCCTCAATACAAAAGACGGAACTCACGAACCGACCCGGCAAAATGTCGGGGCTCTTCAAAACCTACCTGCGACCGTCATGAGGGCCGGGGTTCGGGCGGGGAGCATCGGGCTTTCCAGGCGCCGGAGAAGGACGATGAACCTCCGACTTCGGACGGGACGGGGCAGGCTTTACCGCAGGCTTCGGACGGGGCGGGGCCGGACGATACGTTCCATGGGAAGGAGGCGGAGTATGGTAATCATGGTGAGGAGGAACACAACCAACCAGAAACAGGCAGCTCAGCACAAGGGGAAAAACTCTCACGACAACCTCCTGAAAAAATTCCCCTCCCGCCTTCCGGCGGAAGGAAGAGAAACGCCCCTTACCCAGGCATGCGGGCAGAAACCGGGCCCCGGGCGCATGACGGCAACAAAGAGAGGCTGCAGACAGACCATACCTTCGGAGCACTCTCCGGCGCGCTTTCAGAAAGCCGAAGCCTCAGAAAAAGCCGCCTTCCCTGAAGACGGGTACGCAACCCATGCATGCGCTGAAGAGCCGTATTTTTCGCGAAACGCAGGCCTTTACGGCGAAAGGCGGCGACTGCTTCTCAAGCGTCACCCGCTCAGGGAAGCCTTACAGCCACCTCGGTCCCCAGTAATCCATGTGTGGAGCCTCGTGCGCAGGCCTTCTCGGCGGAGAGTCATGCCCGTCACTGCGCGGAGCGTCATAGCCCGGTCCTTCGTGCGGAGGCGGGGGAGGCATGCAACCCGCAAGGGTAAAGGCCGCACAAAAAACGGCAATCAGGCAAATGCGATGCATAGCGTACTCCTTTTCATCTTGCGCCCGGGGAGCGGCGGAACGTGGCCGTAGCACGCAGCCCCCCTTCGGGCCGGTTTTCGAGCGTCACGTCACCGCCGTGCATGCGGGCCATGCTCCGGGCAATGGAAAGCCCGAGCCCGGTGCCGCCGGTACTGCGGTTGCGCGACCGCTCCACCCTGTAGAAAGGTTCAAACACCTTTTTGAGTTCCGCTTCCGCGATACCGGGGCCGCTGTCGGAAATGACGACGGAGAGCATGTCGTCCCCATCCACAACATCCACCACCACATGTCCCCCATAGCGTAAGGCATTATCCATAAGATTGGCAAGGCAGCGCTTCATACTGAGAGGCCTTGCCGAAAGCGGACGTATGGAGAACATGGCCTCCGGATCCTGAAGGCGCTCCTCAAGCTGAATATCAAGCCCCATATCCTGCCTGTCTTCCACAAGGCTTTCAATGAGCGACATGACATCCACCATGGCCACGTTTTCGCTTTTGCTGCGTGCGATATCAATGGTGGTATCCATAATCTGCTGAAGCTCGCTTATGTCCTTCTGAAGGGGCGCTCTCTGACTTTCGTCGAGCTGCTCCACGCGCAGGCGCATGCGGGTGAGCGGGGTACGCAGATCGTGCGACACTGCGGCCAGGGTGCGTTCGCGCTCATCCAGAAACTCGCGTATGCTCGTCTGCATGCGGTTGAAGGCCTGCGCGGCCTCCCTCACCTCACTGGGGCCGGTTTCCGGCAGAGCCGGAGTTCTGATATCGCGGCCGAAGCGGTCGGCGGCGCGGGCCAGGCGGCGCAGAGGCTTCACGCATAGATAGAAGGCCAGCAGGCTTATGGCCACGAAAAACATTTCAATGGCAATGATGCTGGTAAAGGGAAAATACGGCATGGGAGGATAACCGGGGGCGGAATCTTCAATGACTACCCATGTACCGTCGTGCAGGGGTACCACGGCCGTGGCCTGATACACGGAAGGCCCCCTGGTCCGCTTGGCCTTGGAAAAATACTGCCAGACCGACTGCCCGAAAGACTCCATGGGGCTCGGCAGGTTCAGCTCGCGCACGGCGAGCATGGCGCGGCGGGGCACCTCGTCGATCCTCTTGTCTCCTCCATGCATCATCCTGCCGTGATGCGGCCTGCTGTCGCCGTACAAGCGGGAAAGAGAAAGGTTCAACATGTATTCCATGAGCACGGAAGCCTCGCGCAGATCCTCATCGTTCACGGTGAGCGACGGGCAGGAGGAAGTGAAGCTCACAAAAAAGCCCCGGCTGTTGAACTGCTCGCGCAGCACGAAACGGATTTCCGCAGAGGTGGCATCCAGAAGAGCTGCGACCTCAGCCATGCGGCGGGCCCGGTCGGCCATGAGCCCGCGCATGAAGTAGAAGTGCCGCGACTCCCCGGCGTAAATGGTGGTGAGCAGCAGCATGGTGAAAAAACCGCCGGAAAAAATGAGAATGAGCCGCGCGAACAGAGAATCGGGCGTAAGCCGCACGAAAAAACGGCGCATGCGGGAAAGCGCGCCCCTGCCCGGAGAAGGAATCTTCCGGCTTTCCGCAGCCATGGCTATTCCACCGTAATGGCGCTGGTGAACACATAGCCGTCACCGCGCACAGTTTTGATGAGCTTGTTCTCACGGCCCTTGTCGCCGTCGCCGGTGTCGCGCAGACGGGCGCGCAGACGGCAGACCTGGACATCAAGGCTGCGATCGAAGGGGCTGCGGTCGGTTTCCTGCCCCTGGAGCTCGTCCTGAATGAAATCGCGGCTGAGCACCTTCTGCGGATGTTCCAGAAAAATGGTGAGGAGCCGGTATTCCGCCCCGCTCAGGTTCACCACCATACCCCCGGGCGCGATAAGATGGCGGGCGGAAACGTCCAGCGTCCAGCCGCTGAAATGGTAGGCCTTTTCCGGCCTGCCCGCCTCGGCCGACACGTCGGTCGCACGGCCGGAACGACGCAGCACGGCGCGGATACGGGCCAGAAGCTCGCGCGGCTGGAAAGGCTTGACCACATAGTCGTCGGCTCCGAGCTCAAGGCCCACCACACGGTCGGCAGTATCGCCGAGGGCGGTGAGGAAAATCACGGGAAGGGAGGAAAGCCCCTCCGCAGAGCGGAGCTTCCTGCAGAGCGACAGGCCGTCTTCGCCGGGCATCATGATATCAAGTACAATAAGGTCGGGCTTTTCCTGCTCAAGGCTTTCAAACATGGCCTTGCCGCCGTCGGCCACACGCACCAGAAAGCCGTGCTGCCGCAGATAGTCGGCCATGAGGTCGCGTATATCCTGATCGTCGTCGACAACCAGCAGAGAAAGGGAAGCAGTAGGGGTAGTTTCGGTATCGGGCATGGCAATATCCTCCGGGACGATCTGCATCGACTATAGCCCGGAGCGGGGTCGAACGCACCTTTTTTCCTGTTACAATATATTGCAGAAAAATTGCTTCTCCTTGCCCGGCCTTTCGCCCGAAGATACCTACAAAACACCTCGCGCTCCGCAAGGCTACTTCCGCCATGCCCCGGGCCTCACGACCCGCAATCTTCCGTAAGGGAGCCTTACGCCATAGCGCGCAGTTTTTTCTCCACTTCGTCGATGATATACCGGGGAGTGGAAGCCCCCGCGGTAAGCCCCACAGCGCGTACTCCGGCAAAATCCGCCTCGTTCAGTTCCCCGGCCGTTTCCACAAGCACCGTAGGTACGCCGCGCATCCTGGCCAGCTCCGCAAGGCGCCTCGTATTGCCGCTGGATTTACCGCCCGCCACCACCATGGCCTGCACTCGCGCGGCGATTTCCCCGGCTTCCTCCTGGCGCTCGCGCGTAGCGTCGCAGATGGTGTCAAGAACAACGAGTGACGCACCGAGACGCGCCACAAGGCGACGATTCATCTCGTCGAAAATCTGCCTGTCCTGCGTGGTCTGGGCCGCAAGTACCACGGAGCGCCCTTCCGGCGGTGTTTTTTCCAGCATGGCCTCCATCTCCGCAAGGGAGGAAAAGATACGACTCTCCCCCGCCGCGTAGGAAATCAGGCCCCGCACCTCGGGGTGCTGCGCCTCGCCGTAAAGCAGAAGTTCCCGACCAGAGGCCGTGGCCTCGGCTATGGCAAGCTGGGCCTTCTTCACCCGGGGACAGGTGGCGTCTTCCACCCTGGCGCAACGCCGGCGAAGTTCCGCCTCCACATCCCGCGGAATGCCGTGGGCACGGATGAGCACCGACATGTCGGCCTCGGCCTCCCCCACGGAATGAAGGCATTGCACACCCTTGCGCGCGTAGTCTTCCAGCACCTGCGGGTTATGGATGATTTCCCCAAGAGTGGCCACTCTTTCGCCGGGCCGGGACGCTACTATGGTATCGAGCTTATGCAGGGCCAGCGCCACGCCCATGCAGAAGCCCGCATGACTTGCGCGTACGACATTCATGGAATTCCTCCGTCAGCGTTGCCCTGTGCGCCTTACGCGCCGCAGGAAGGGAGAGGCCACCACATAGAAATAATCCCGGTGGAAAAACCAGGTCAGCACGAACCAGGAGCCTACGAACAGAATCCCGCCTGTAAGAAGCACGAGAAACTGCTGAAGCAGGGGATGCAGACCGGAAAGCAGGCGGAAGCCGTCATGCATCACGGCGAGCATGATGCCGCAGCCGGGCATGGAAATAAGCGTATTGCGCCACGCTACGCCCCATATCCCGGCAAAGGCACCCCCGGCAAAGCGCCTCTCGGCAATGACGAGCAGCACCAGGGCGTACACGGCGATGCAGGCCGTGGTCACCAGC
This sequence comes from Mailhella massiliensis, assembly GCF_020741395.1. Lineage (GTDB taxonomy): Bacteria > Desulfobacterota > Desulfovibrionia > Desulfovibrionales > Desulfovibrionaceae > Mailhella > Mailhella massiliensis_A. Next base: position 24,584 of record NZ_DYZA01000029.1, read on the forward strand.
GCAACTCCCCGCGCCCCCATAAGCGGAATGAAAACAAGATATCCCGGCACGGCCAGGAACGTGGCCAGCGTGCCCACCACGGCGGGGGTGAGCGTGTCCTGCATGGCGTAGAAGGCGCGCCCCGTCACCTGCTGCAGGAGCCAGAAGGGCACGGCCAGCATCATGATCTGCAGAAGCGGAGCCGCCCCCACGGTGTGGGAAGAAGAAAAGCTTCCGCCCTCGAAAATGAAGCCCAGCACGGGGCCGGCGGCAGTGATCATCCAGGCCGTGACGGGAACGGCCACGATCATGCTGTTTTTCATGGTACTGCCGAGAGTGGCGCGGAATTTCTCCATATCCCCGTGCGCGGCAAGGGAAGCCAGGAAGGGGAAGGAGGCCACGCCCGCAGCCTGGGCCACCACGCCTACGGGCACCATCATGATGCGTCGGGCATAGTTGAGCAGGCTCACGGCCCCTTCTCCGGCCAGGCTTCCGAAAATACGCACGAACTGCTCATCGAGCACCACCACGGACTGCCCTATCATGAGCGGCAGAGCCATGAAGAGAAACTTCTTCATAAGCGGGTGCGCAAGGCCGGGCATGAAGCGGAATCCGCCCGCGCGTACGGTAACGAGGGGAAGAAGAAAAGCTCCCACGGCCGCGCCTGCAAGCACACCCCAGCAGAATCCCTCCATGCCCCGGGCAAGGCCGAGATACGGCAGCCCCACGCCGAAAAGCAAGATGAAACCGTTGTACAAAAGGGGCATGAGCGCAGGCACCGCAAACTGATGGCGGATATAAAGCACGGCCGAAAGGCATGCCCCGGGCAGGAAAAAGACCTGGGCAGGAAGTACGATGCGCAGAAAAGAAGTCAGCCTCTCGCACTGGGCCGCGTCGAACCCCGGCGCGACCAGAGGGGCGAGCGCGGGCGCGGCTGCCCATGCCAGGAGCGAAAGCACCCCGATGGAAAGCGTGGCCCAGCAGAACACCGTTCCGAAAAAGCGCCAGCCGTCGGCCTCATTCTCCTCAAAACGCCGGGACAAGAGCGGGATGAGCGTGATGGAAACATAACCTCCCGCCAGAAGATAGTTCAGAAAATCAGGGACGACAAAAGCCGCGAAATAAATGTCGGCTTCTCCCCCCGCTCCGAACTGCCAGGAAATGATCTTGTCGCGGAAAAGCCCCATGAAACGCGAGACAAGAACGCTGAACGCCATGATAAGGGCGGCCGCGCCCATTTTCTGCCGTGAGGTAAGCGCCATATCAGCCCATCAACCTTTTTTTACAGAACACAGCCCGGGGCACGCCCGACGGCTGAAAAAACGAACCGCCCCGGAGAAAATGCGGGGCATCCTCCATGCACCCATCATGCCACAACCCGCCGTTCCCGTACACTCGGCAGAGCTCCCCTCCGGCGCAAAACTACAGCGGAAGCCCGAAAGAACGGGCATGCGAAAGTATGCGCACGCTCTCCGGCGGTATGACCACATACTCGCGGCTGAGCGGCCGCCATGCATCGGTAAGTTTCGCATACGGCAGACAGTAAAGCGCGCCCGCCTCCAGACTGCAGTCCAGAAAGTGCAGCCCTTCCATATCCATATAATGCCCCACCGTCCAATGATCCACATAGGGCTTTTCCGAAGGCGGAGCGATGCGCAGAAAACGGAATACCGAAACCAGGGGCATGGGGGGCCTTGCACAGGAACGGAGCGTTTCCCACACCTCTTCACTGCCGGCGTTCGCATCAAAGGGCGCGCGCACCTGAAGGGCAGGAAACTCGTGCCGCCGCACGTCGTCGAGCATGAAATCCACCAGCGCCGTGTAATCGGTCCTGTGCTCCAGAATCCGGCTGAACTCCTCGGGATCCGCCGCCTGTGCGGAGAGCGTACGGTTGAAAATCCTGCGAGCCTGCAGCGGCCCCAGGTTGAAAAGCACCTGGAGGGCGTTGAGCACCGCGTACATGGCGCAGAAATTGTCGATTTTTCCTTGATAGAACGGCTGCATGACAAACTCCCGGGCAGGCTGAGAAGCAGGAGGACCCTGCGGCCATGCCAGGAGCCATCCTTCTGTTTTCCTTTTCTTTCAGGGATAGCCTTCCCATGATATCCCGTCAAGAAGCTGGACAGTCCGCACCGGCCTGTGTATAGTATCTCCCGAAACGGCATATTACCATAACTTGATATAAAGATATGCCCCCTCTCTGGGCGCTTCCGGCCCAAGGCGTCCAGTCCCTACCGTAGCCTCCGGGCGCACAGTGAACTTCAAGGAGAGAACATGATCCCCTCTAAAGGCAGATACCTTTTCACCTCCGAATCCGTCACCGAAGGCCATCCCGACAAAGTGGCCGACCAGATTTCCGACGCCGTACTCGACGCCCTGCTGGCGCAGGATCCCGATTCCCATGTAGCCTGTGAAACCCTGGTGACTACCGGCATGGCTATTGTGGCCGGCGAGATCACCACAAAGGGCTATGCCGACCTGCCCGCCATTGTGCGCCGCACCATCCGGGAAATCGGCTATATCGGCTCCGACATGGGGTTCGACGCCCAGACCTGCGCCGTGATTTCTTCCATCGACAAGCAGTCCCCGGACATTGCCCAGGGCGTGGTCCGCGAAAATCCCGAAGACCAGGGCGCGGGCGACCAGGGCATGATGTTCGGCTTCGCTTCCAACGAAACTGACACCCTCATGCCCGCCCCCATCTACTGGGCGCACCAGCTTTCCCTCCAGCTTGCCCGTGTGCGCAAGAACGGCATTGTGGACTTCTTCCGCCCGGACGGAAAGACGCAGGTATCCTTTGAGTATATCGACGGCAAACCCGTGCGTATCAACAACGTAGTCATTTCCACCCAGCATTCCCCCAAGGTCAGCCACGACGACATTGTGGAAGCCGTGAAGAAGGAAGTCATACGCCCCATCCTGGAGCCCACCGGCTACTTCGACGAAAAGAACTGCGAAATCTTCATCAACACCACGGGCCGTTTCGTTATCGGCGGCCCCATGGGCGACTGCGGCCTCACCGGCCGCAAGATCATCCAGGACTCCTACGGCGGCATGGGCAATCACGGCGGCGGAGCCTTCTCCGGCAAGGATCCCTCCAAGGTAGACCGTTCCGGCGCGTACATGGCCCGCTATGTGGCCAAGAACATCGTGGCCGCCGGCCTTGCCGAGCTCTGCGAAGTGCAGATAGCCTACTGCATCGGCGTGGCCGAACCCGTCTCCGTGCTGGTGCACACCTTCGGTACCGGCAGGCTGCCTGATGACAGACTGACGGAAATCGTGCGCGAAGTGTTCGACCTGCGCCCCTACTTTATCTGCAAGCGCCTCGACCTCAAGCGCCCCATCTACACCAAGGCCTCCTGCTACGGCCACTTCGGCCGTGAGCTTCCCGAATTCACTTGGGAAAAGCGCGACGCCGTGGCGGATCTTCTCACCGCCGCCAAAATCTGACGATAAGCGACAATACAAAAAGGGAGGGAGCGGCGTAAAAGCGCCTTTCCCTCCTTTTTTCATGCCTCCCCGCGTCTTCACTTCGGCATTGAAACGTCTTTCAGGTAATCCGCAAGCCTCACGATGGAACGAATCTGCTCCTCCGACAATTGGTCCAGCACCTGCTGCACGGCTTTCCCTCCGCCTTTATTTCTGACGATATTATATTTCTTCATCTTATAATATAATGTGCTTCTTGGGATAGCAAGTTCCGCAATGACTTTTTTCATATCCCAGTTATTTTTTTCAAGAGATGAAATAATTTTCTCTTTTTCACTCAACCGTATATTATTCATATTTCCTTCTGATTTTGAAGGTAACATAAATGAAGGCAATGATGAAGCCGTAATAACGGAACCGTTTGTCATATATACGGCACGTTCTATGACATTTTCCAGTTCTCTGATATTGCCCGGCCA
>NZ_DYZA01000030.1 GCF_020741395.1 Mailhella massiliensis
AAGCACATCCTTGTAGAATTGATGCGCTTCTTATAACTCAAATCTCGTGTAAACACTATCTAGGAGTTTTTGGTGGAGAGATTATCGTAAGAAAATGTTGAGTGTGAGAATTTGTACGACATAGACTGCGATGTCGTATGAAGGCTGAGGATAAAAAGGGGGGAATATGTCTATTGGAAGAGGAAGAAAATGAAAAAAATCGTGCAGACCTTATGCGGTGTGGCTTTGAGCTGTGCTGTCGTGTCGTTTCCGGCGTTTGCTGCGGAGCAGTTTATTTTCAATTTTGAAACAGGTCTGGGTTCTCAGTCCGTACAGCAGGTGCGGACACTGGAGGCCTGGAGCTCCACGGTGGAAAAGGCTTCCCAGGGGCGCATAAAAATCAATCTCTACCCCAACGGCTCTCTTGCCCGGCCCAACGTCAATCTCATGGCCTGCCAGGACGGACTTGTGGATATCGCCTATCTGCACTCCTTCTTTTTCACCGACAGACTGAAGGCGCTGGAAACTCTTTATGTTCCGGGGCTGAACATTACCGATCCGCGCGCCGCCTCGCTGGCCGTATGGGAGCTGATGGAAAAGCATCCTGTTTTTCATGAAGAGGCGAAAGGGGTGAAGATACTCGGCGTACACGTTTCTCCCATGGTCATAGGCTCTGTGACCAGGGCCGTGGACGGTGTGGAGGCTTTCCGTGGCCTGCGCCTGCGCACCAACGGCAAAAGTACGGCGGTGCTTGCGGAGCACATGGGCTCCAGAGTGATGACGGTGCCGGGACCTGATATCTTCATGAATCTTCAGAAAAAAATAGTGGAAGCGGCAGTTGCCTCATGGGAAGGACACCGGGGCTTCGGACTTACGGATATATGCAATTCATTCACCGAAGGTGACTTCATCCCTCCCATTTACTTTTATCTTGTCATCAACCGCAACCGGTGGGATGCGCTTCCGCCTGATCTGCAGAAAGTGATGGAGGACGCGGGCGGAGCGCGTTTTGCGGCCCTCGGAGGGGAAACGGAAGCCTTTATTGCAGCCGAGGTGAAGGCCGAGCTTGCCCGGGAAGGCAAGAAGGTGATCACCCTTACCGGCGAGGAAAGAAAAAAGATGGATCAGGTGTGCACAACGGTGCGGGAAAGGGAACTTGCCCGCATGGAAAAGGAAGGCATGACGGAGGCCGGACGGTATGTTTCCGAATTTATGGATCTCATGAAGAAATATGAAATGCGGTAACGAAGGGGAATCCTTGTTATGAAAGCTGCTGCATTTGTGCGCAGCGTCGTGAGCGGTGCGGCCCGATGGGGAAACCTGGCGGGCTGTGCACTGCTTTTTTTCATGGCGCTTTTGATAACGACGGATGTTCTTGCCAGAAGTCTGGCGGATACCTCCATCCCCGGTGTTTTCGAGGTGGTGGAAGTGTGCATGGGAGCAATGGTCGGCTGTGGCCTTGCTTTTACCGGGGTAACGCATAGCCATCTTGATGTGGAAATCGTGACCGAACTCATGCCGCCGCGTGCCCGGAGCATTCTGCGCGCCTTCGGCAATATGCTCGGATTTCTCTTCTGCGCGGCAGCAGGAGTGAAAACGCTGAGTCTTGCGCTCGATGCCTTCAGCAACAGGGAATGCACTCCTACGACGAGCCTTTTGACGGGGCCATTCATCTTTCTGCTGGGACTTGGTTTCCTGCTGCTTGCCGTGGTTTTTCTGGTGCATGTTCATGAGGAGAGCAAAATCAGCAAAGAGGTGCGCCATGACCGCTGAATGGACGGGTTTTCTTGGTCTTGTCGTACTGCTGGCACTTCTTTTTCTTCGTGTGCCGGTGGCTGTGGCCATGGGTGTGGTCGGAGTATCCGGCATGATGGCTCTTCTCGGCATGGGGGCGGGCGTCAGTCTTTTACGTACGGCGCCGTGGACGAGTGTGGCCTCGTATGACTACGCCGTCATCCCGCTGTTCATGTTTATGGGGAATATCTGCTTTCATAGCGGCATATCTGAAGAACTCTTCCGGATGCTGCACCGCCTGGTGGGACATTTCAGAGGCGGGCTTGCCCTTGCCACGGTGGGAGCGTGTGCCGGATTTGCGGCACTGAGCGGAACGACGCTGGCCACGGCTGTGACCATGGGGGCCGTAGCTCTGCCGGAAATGAAGAAGCTCGGGTATGATCCTGCTCTCAGCACCGGCGTCGTGGCCGCCGGAGGCACTCTGGGAGTGCTTATTCCGCCGTCCACCGTTCTTGTTATATACGGTATGCTTACGGAACAGAATATTGCAGAACTGTTCATGGCAGGCATTGTACCCGGGATTCTTCAGGCGCTTTTTTATGCGGTGACGGTGGCTGTCGTGTGTCGGATGAAGCCCGACGCCGGTCCTGCCTGTGCTCCCTTTCCTTGGAAGGAAAGACTTGTCTCGCTCAGAGCTTCTTGGCCGGTACTGGCTCTTTTTGCTCTGATCATGGGGGGTATATGCCGGGGCTGGTTCAGCCCTTCGGAAGCCGCCGCAGTGGGAGCGTCGGGCGCGCTTGTCCTTGCGCTTCTCCGCCGCAGGCTGACGATGCACGCGTTTGGCGCATCGCTCATGGAGGCCGTCAAATCCACGGCCATGATCATGATCGTCATGGTGGGAGCCATGCTGCTGGGATATTTTTTCTCGGTTACACGCATTCCCTTCACGCTGGCTTCCGAGGTAAGCGCCCTTGAGATCAGCCCCGTCATGATCATGGTGACGCTTGTGGTCATGTATGTTCTGCTCGGCTGTGTGATGATCCCCATCGCCATGATCGTTCTTACCATGCCCATTGTTTTTCCTCTCATCACGTCTTTGGGGTACGACCCGGTATGGTTCGGCATCATTGTGGTACGAATCTTTGAGATAGCACAGATCACGCCTCCTGTGGGGCTCAATGTCTTCGTCATTAAATCGGTGGCCCATGATGTGCCGCTGACGACGATTTTCCGCGGCGTATCCTGGTTCCTTGTCGCCGACATCCTGCACTTGGCAATGCTCTTTGCTTTTTCCGGCCTGAGCCTCTGGCTTCCCTCCCTGATGCAATAGAATAAGGGTGCACCGTGCTTTCGGGGGCAGATGCGGGACAAAGGCACTGTGGAGGCCTCGGGTATAAAAGGTGGCAACTTTTTGGTCTGATAGGGAATGTTCAGCAGAAAAGGCCTGGGCTAAGCTCAGCGGTGATGTCTGCAGATGGAATGGCACGAGGATGGAGCTTCGGTGGAAGGCAGGATTTCTGTATATTTTGATAATGAATTTCATTTTCAAATAAATCATGTCCCGAATGCGGCATGGTCGTAAGAAAGGAGAAGGTGGATGTATCAGGTTCCTGTGCAGGAGTACATGGAGAAAGGATACTGGCAGCCCCTGACGCTGGGGGAGGAACTGCATGAAGCGGCACGAAAATACGCCGGCAGGACTGCCGTTGTCGCGCCGGACGGTTCGGTGACGTACGGGGAGCTTGATTGTCTGGCGGATGAGTATGCCGCAGGGATAGCCGGCCTCGGCATTCAGTCCGGTGACAGGGTGCTGGTGCAGCTTCCCAACAAGCTGTCGCTCATGGTGACGGTTTTTGCCCTGTTCAGGCTGGGGGCGATTCCCATCATGGCACTTCCCGCCAGTCGTCAGGCCGATGTGACGGCCCTGTGCGCTCTTGCAGAGCCTGTGGCCTATATTACCACCGATCGTTCCGGTTCTCTGGAATACGGTCCCACGGTAGAGGCCCTGAAATCGGGGTATCCTCATCTTCGTCATATCATTACCGACAACGGCGGCATAGAGGGGACCATTCCCCTGCAGAGCCTTCGGAAGCAGGGCGGCCTGCCGCCTTCCGGGACGTGTTCCTTTACGGATACGGCGCTGCTGCTGCTTTCCGGGGGAACCACGGGCACGCCAAAGCTCATTCCCCGCCGTCATACCGACTATGCCTACAATGCAAGGGCGGCTTCCGAACGACTGAACCTGTGTGAGAAGGACGCGTATCTTGTGGTGCTTCCTGCCGCGCACAATTTTTCTCTGTCCGCTCCGGGTATTATAGGAACGCTCATGCACGGCGGCAAGGTCGTTCTTGCCGGAAATGTCGGTCCTGAGGAGGCTTTTGCCCTCATTGAGCGTGAGCGCGTCACCTTTACGGCGCTTGTTCCGGCGCTGCTCAATCTGTGGCTGGAAGTGAGGGAGTGGGAAGAGGTGGATATTTCTTCCCTGCGCTTCATCGAGGCGGGCGGTTCGGCGGTGGATCCCGGCATGGCGGCCCGTGTGGAGCCGGTACTCGGCTGCAAGATGGTCAATGTGTTCGGAACGGCGGAAGGGCTTATCTGCACCACGTCGCTGGACGATGATGAGGAAACCATCTGCAATACGCAGGGACGGCCCATTTCTCCGGCCGATGAGGTGCGCATGGTGGATGAGCACGGCAATGACGTGCCCTATGGTCAGGCCGGGGAAATGATAGTGCGCGGCCCGTATACCATTCAGGGATACTATCGCGCCCCCGAAGTGAACCGCCATGCCGTCACGGAGGACGGATACTATCACACCGGTGACGTCGCCCGTTTTACGCCGGAAGGCAGGATTGTGGTCTGCGGCCGTATCAAGGAGCAGATCAACCGGGCAGGGGAGAAGGTTGCCCCCGTGGAAGTGGAAAACGTGCTGCGTACGATGCCCGGCGTCACGGATGCCGCGGTGGTGGGTGTGGAAGATGCGGAACTTGGCGAGCGCATTTGTGCATGGATCATGACGGATGGGGACGCGCTTTCCCTGGCCGATGTGTATTCCCATTTTGAAAAGAACGGCATGGCGCGTTTCAAATATCCCGATCAGCTTGAAGTCGCGGAGTCGTGGCCTGTGACCAGTGTGGGCAAGGTGGACAAGCGTGCTCTGGCCGTCATGGCTGCAGAGCGCCGGGCCGCCGGAAACTGAACATTTTCCAACGGACGATTTTGGAACAGGTGAATACATGGCAGTTAAGGACCCCGCAGCGATAGAGTATGATGTTGTCCGGCAGAGCATAGAAAAGCTGACCGCGACGACGCTGTTTTCCGATACGGATAATCTTGTCGGTCTTGGGCTGGACTCTTTGAAGATCATGCGTCTTGTCAGCCGCTGGCGCAAAGCCGGTGTGAAGGTCACGTTTGCCGAAATGATGGCGGAACCGGTACTTCAGCGCTGGATGGAGATTCTGCGCCTCAGGGCAGGGGAAAATGTTCTGGAAGAGCGCATGGAGCGGACGGAACCGGAGGACGCCCCCTTTGCCCTGACGGATGTTCAGTATGCCTATTGGATAGGTCGCAGGGACGGACAGGCTCTTGGTGGGGTAGGCTGTCACGCCTATATAGAACTGGACGGTCGTAATGTTGACTCTGATCGTCTTGCCGAGGCCTGGCGTATAGTGCTGAGTCATCATGCCATGCTGCGTACAGTATTTCTTGAGGACGGCAGACAGAGCGTTCAGCCGGAGGCCTCTTCCGGCGCGCTTGTCGTGCACGACTGTACGCGGATGGACGGCAACGAGGAAGCCGCTTTTCTCGCTGAACGGAGAAAGGCGCTTTCCTGCCGCCGGCTTGAAGTGGAAAAAGGCCGTCTTGCCGGTCTTGAGCTGTGCCTTCTTTCCGGGGGACGTACCCGGATTTTTTTCGACATCGACCTGCTGGTTGCGGATGTGCAGAGTTTCTGCATCGTGCTTCGTGACCTGGCCGCCGCCTATGCGCGCGGTGTCAGCCCTGCGGTACCGGCGGACTGGCGCTTCTCCGACTACCTGGCGAAGAAGGAGGTCCGGATCCGCGCCGACAGGGAAAGAGATGCCCTCTGGTGGAAGAATCGTCTTTCCGAATTTCCCGGCGCCCCCGCTCTTCCGCTCAGATGCGATCCGTCGCAGGTGGAAAGAGCCACCTACAGGAGGCGCATCTTCCGTCTTTCTCCCGGGGAATGGAATGAGGTGAAGGCGGAGGCGAAGGCGCGCGGCGTCACGGCCGCCATGGTGCTGCTTACGGCCTATGCCGAAGTGCTGGCCCGGTGGAGCAGTCACTCCAGGTTTTTCATCAATCTTCCGCTTTTTGACCGTGAAACGGGAGACGCCGGACTGGAAGACGTGGTGGCGGACTTCACCAATCTTCTGCTGGTGGACGTGGACTGTACTGAGGAAAAAAGCTTTTTTGACCGCCTGAGGGATATACAGGCCCGCTTTTACGAGAATGCGGCACATTCTTCCTTTTCCGGCGTGAGCGTACAGCGTGAGCTTGCGAAGATACGTCCCGGCGAGACGTTCATTGCTCCTGTGGTGTTCGCCTGCAATCTGGGGACGCCCCTTCTTACCGACGAATGCCGGGAACATCTGGGCGTGCTGCATGATATGCTTTCCCAAACTCCTCAGGTCTGGCTGGACTATCAGGTATATGAAAGCTCCGACGGTGGACTGGTACTCGCCTGGGATACGGCGGAAGAGCTTTTCCCTGAGGGGATGGTGGATGATATGCTCCTTGCCTGCGGTCATCTTTTACAGGAGCTTGCCGGAGACCGCGACTTCTGGGATTGCGTACCCGATGTTTTGCCCGAGCGTCAGCGCGAGGCCCGGGAAAAGGATAAGGCTCTGGCACAGCCTGCGCCGGATGCACTTCTTCATGCCGGATTTTTTGAATTGGCAGCAGTGCACGGCGAACTCGTGGCCCTTGTGGATGGCATGACGGGGGAGAGCGTCACCTATGGGGAACTTGCACGGGATGCACTTCGTGTTGCCGCGCTTCTTCAGGAACGGGGAGTGAAAAAGGGTATGCCAGTGGCCGTTACCCTGCCGAAGGGCAGAGAACAGATCGTTGCCGTGCTGGGCGTGCTTGCGGCGGGTGGTTTTTATGTTCCGGTGAGCCATACCCAGCCTGCGGCAAGGCGGGAGCGCATACTTCATCGTACGCAGGGGCGCTTTGTTCTCGGTGCTGCCGATGTGGTGGAACCTTCCTCCCTTCCCGAGGGCGTCGAATTCGTGGATATGGCGGATCGTTTTTCCATACCGCCGTTGAGCGCTCCTGTTGCCGTGGATGCCGCCGACCTTGCCTACGTCATCTTTACTTCCGGTTCTACGGGTGAACCCAAAGGCGTGGCCATAGAACATCGCAGCGCGGCAAACACCATCCGCGACATCAACAGCCGGTTGAATCCGGGCACGATGGATGCCTGTCTGGCAGTATCCTCTCTGGATTTTGACCTTTCCGTGTACGATATTTTCGGCACTCTTTCTTGCGGGGCGAAGCTGGTGTTGCTGAGTGAAGCTACGCGCCGGAGTGCAGAAGACTGGGTTGATGTTGTCTGCCGGCATGGCGTGACGATATGGAATTCCGTGCCCATTCTGCTGGATATGCTTCTTGTCGCAGCCGAAGGACGGGGGTGGAAGCTGCCTTTGCGCGCTGCACTTCTGTCTGGAGACTGGATAGGACTGGATCTGCCGCTCCGGCTTGCGTCATGCACATCTCATGCGCGTTTCATTGCCATGGGAGGAGCTACGGAAGCCTCCATCTGGTCGAACATCATGGAAGTTCCCACGCCGGTTCCCTCCTTCTGGAAGTCCATACCGTACGGAAGGCCGCTGTCTCTTCAGAGCTACCGCGTCGTGGATGCAAAGGGGAGAGACTGTCCCGACTGGGTGGAGGGAGAACTGTGGATAGGCGGGGCCGGAGTCGCCCGCTGCTATCTCGGCGATGAGGAGCGTTCCGCCGGGCGTTTTCTGGAGGAAGGCGGGATCCGCTGGTACAGAACCGGCGACATGGGGCGCTTCTGGCCGGACGGAACCCTGGAGTTTCTCGGCCGAGTCGACAGTCAGGTGAAAATACGCGGTCATCGCATTGAGCTCGGAGAAATAGAAGCCGCCATGCGGCAGTGCCCCGCCGTAAAGGATGCCGTTGCCGTGACCGTGACCGGATCACGGGGAATACGCCGGCTGGGCGCGTATGTGGTGGCCGGAATCACCATGGGCGATGAGGAGCTTTTTGAAAAGGTTCGCTCCTTCCTAGTCGACAGAGTACCGGAATACATGATTCCGTCAGTGTTCGGCAGACTTGAGAAGCTGCCCCTGTCTGCCAACGGAAAACTGGATCGCAAGGCGCTGCCTGCCTTTGAGGAGAAGAGCGGGACGGAAGAGCGGCCGCTATCTGCCATGGAGCAGGCGCTTGCCTCCGTATGGCGGCGTGTTCTCATCCTGCCCCATGTGGGAGCGGAGGACAATTTCTTTGAGCTTGGGGGCGACTCCCTTGTTGCAACGCGTCTTGTAGCGGAAATGCGCCGGGAGTTGAAAAGGGAAGTTACGTTGGACATGCTTTTCCGTTTTCCGGACATTGCCTCTCTTGCCCAATGTCTGAATGCAGAGAGCGGAGTGTCGGAAGATACGGGTGATCTGCCTGCCGTGGAGAGTGATGAGGCCGGGCGTTTTCTTCCTTTCCCGCTTACGGATGTGCAACATTCCTACTGGATAGGGCGTATAGGCGCGTATGAACTTGGGAATGTTTCCAGTCATGTCTATTTTGAGTTTGACAGCGAGGGCATGGATCTGGAACGGCTTTCCCGTGCATGGAATATGCTGGTGCAGAGGCATGACATGCTGCGCGCGGTAATTCAGGCAGACGGCACGCAGAAGATACTGCCTTTTGCAGAGCCGTATGCCTTCCGGGTCTATGATCTGCGCGATGCCGAGGATGCCGGAAAAACCATGGCGGAAGTGCGGCGGAACATGTCTTCTCAGATACTTTCCGCAGATGTATGGCCGCTTTTCGATATACGTGCCGCGCTTTATTGCGAGGATGGAAAGGAAAGAATGCGCCTTTTCCTCGATTTTGACGCCATGCTCGCCGATGCATGGAGTATTTTCCTGCTGCTTGAAGAATGGCGGAAACTTTACAACGATCCTGAAACCGGGCTTTGTCCTCTTTCCCTTTCCTTCCGTGACTATGTGCTTGCAGAGAAAAAGCTGGAAGCGACGGCGCGCTGGCGCAGGGATTTTGAGTACTGGAAACAGAGAATGGAGTCACTTCCCCCGGCGCCTGAGCTTTCCCTTGTCAGACAGCCTTCGGAAATTTCTCATGCTCGTACTGTACGTTTGGCTTCTTCTCTGGAGCCGGATGTGTGGGCGAATCTTCAGGAGCGCATACGTACTCTGGGACTCTCGGCTTCGAGTGTGCTCGTATCGGCCTATGCGGAGGTCATAGGCCGCTGGAGCGCATCTTCACGCTTTACGCTGAACCTTACGCTTTTCAATCGGTTGCCGCTTCATGAGCAGGTAAATGACATTGTAGGGGACTTTTCCTCTATTGAGCTTCTGGAAGTGGACATGGATGCCGAACCTTCCTTCCTCGGCAGGGCAAGGAGGATACAGAGTCGCCTGTGGGAAGACATGAGCCACCGCACGGTGAGCGGCGTGCGCGTCCTGAGGGAACTCGCGGCATCGGGGCGGGCCATGCGTATGCCCGTGGTATTTACCGGTGCGGCGGGCTTCGGCGCCGCAGGGCGCGATGCATCGAGCTTCTCCGGGCTCGGCACCCTCGTCACCAGTCTCACGCAGACTCCGCAGGTCTGGCTGGATCATCAGACCTATGAGCAGGATGGCAGGCTCATGCTCAACTGGGATGTGGTGGAAGGCCTTTTCCCTGAGGGCATGGTGGAGGACATGTTCTGCGCCTATGTGGATCTGCTGCACCGTCTTGCCGGCAATGAGGCCGCGTGGTCGCAGCGGAACGTCGTCACTCTTTCCGATAAGCAGCTTCGTACCCGGGCGGAGTACAACGATACGGCGTGGAAGCATGAAGCAGGCACGTTGTCCTCTCTCGTTCGTCAGGCGGCGTTGCGCCATGCGGACAGACCGGCGGTGATCACCTCGCACCGCACCATGACGCATGGAGAGCTCTATCGCCGTGCCTGCGCCGTGGCCCGTGCTCTGGCGGAAGCGGGGGTGAAACGCGGCGACCTTGTGGGCGTTGTCATGGAAAAAGGCTGGGAACAGGTGGCGGCTGTGGAAGGCATTGTTCTTGGCGGAGCCGTCTATGTGCCCGTCGATGCCCATGTTCCTCCTGCCCGTCTTGCACAGATAGCAGCTGATGCCGGTATGAAAGTCATACTTACCCAGGCTGACCTTGCTTCCACCCTGTGCTGGCCCGAGGGATCATGTGTTATTGCCGTAGATATTCTGACGGAAGCTGAGGAGGCTCCGGAAGATTCCGCATCAGAAGAAGATCTTGCCTATATCATCTATACATCGGGTTCTACAGGCAGCCCTAAGGGTGTGGCCATTGATCACCGTGGTGTGGTGAACACCGTGCTGGACATGAATGATCGTTTCCATCTGACGCCGGACGACAGGCTTTTCGGACTCTCCGCGCTGCATTTCGACCTTTCCGTATATGACATATGGGGGGCGCTGCTTTCCGGTGCGGCCGTGGTACTGCCGGATGCGGATAAGCTGAAGGATCCTTCCCACTGGCAGGCGCTGGCTGCAAAAAAGGGTGTCACCATATGGAACTCCGTACCCATGCTTGTGCAGATGCTGGTGGAATATCTGGAGTTTTCAGGAAAGTCCGGCAGTATTCCCCTGCGCCTTGTTCTTATGAGCGGCGACTGGATTCCCCTTGATGTTCCGGGACGCCTTCGCATGGCGGCGCCGGCTGCCGGGCAGTACAGCCTCGGCGGCGCCACGGAAGCCTCCATCTGGTCCATTTTCCATCCCATCGAGACCGTGGAGCCCGGATGGAAGAGTGTGCCTTACGGCAGACCGCTGCGCAATCAGCGCTGGTATGTTCTGAATTCCCGTCTTGAGGACTGCCCTGACCATGTTCCCGGCGAACTCTGCATCGCCGGAACGGGTCTGGCACAGGGATACTGGAAGGATGCCGTCCGTACGGCCGGAAGTTTCTTCACGCATCCCGATACGGGGGATCGGCTGTACCGCACGGGTGATATGGGCCGCATGCTTCCCGGCGGGCTGGTGGAATTTCTCGGACGCAGGGATTTTCAGGTAAAAATCCGCGGGCATCGCATAGAACTTGGTGAAATAGAATCGGTGCTGCTCTCCAGAAAAGACGTGCGTGAGGCCGTCGTTGTGGTCACAGGTGAAAGCGCCTCCTCACGCAGACTCGTGGCCTGCGTGGTAACGGAGGACGCGGCGGATACGGAAGAGCTGCTTCAAACCGTACGGGACAGACTACCCGATTACATGGTTCCTTCCGTGGTGATGAAGATGGATGCCATGCCTCTTTCCTCCAACGGCAAGGTGGACAGAAAACGCCTTCTTGCCATGGCGGAAGAGTGCAATGTGCCCCGGAAACAGGTTGTCGAAGTTTCATCGGAAACGGAAAGCAGAATTGCAGATGCCTGGGCCGCCGTCCTGGGGCGCAGGCCTGCGGGCATTGACGACAATTTCTTTGATGCAGGGGGCACTTCGGTTCTGGCCGTACGCCTGCACAGGGAACTGACGAAGGCATTTGCAAGGGAATTTCCTCTGGTAAGCGTGTTTACCTACCCCGACATACGCACCATGGCGGCGTTTCTGGAAGGTAAGGGCTCCGGGACGGAAGCGGCGCTTGCCTCTTCCGGGCGCGCGGCCATGCGGAAGAAACACCTGAAAGACCGAGTTGCGGCACGGAAGAGACCTTCGACGTTTTGAAGGCATTGGTGCGCGGCGGAGAGCACATGGCGACAACACTGGAAGAAGAACATGAGGTGATTATGACGGAAGACAGGGATAGCGGACTCATAGCGGTCATCGGCATGGCGGGGAGGTTTCCCGGCGCCGATTCGCTGGAACGCTTCTGGGAAAATCTGGTATCCGGCGCCGACGTCCGCACGACGTTCACCGATGAGGAACTTGCACAGATCATTCCCGGGCGCCTTCTGAAAAACGGGGAATATGTAAAAAAGGGCTACATTCTCGGCAAGGTGGACAGGTTTGATGCGGAATTTTTCGGCTATACGCCGAAGGAAGCCGAGGAACTGGATCCTCAGCAGCGCATGTTCCTCGAATGTGCCTGGGAGGCCTTTGAGGATGCAGGACATGTGCCGGGAGAGGAAGCCTCGGTAGGAGTGTACGCAAGCATCACGCAGAGCAGCTATCTTGTTTCCGACAATCTTGCCATGCCGGAACACCCCATGCCTTTTTTCAGCAGACTCATGGGGAACGACAAGGACTATGCCGCCCCAAGAGTGGCTTATAAATTCGGACTGAAGGGACCGGCCTTCAGTGTGCAGAGTGCGTGTTCCAGCTCTCTTGTGGCTACAGCCACGGCCTGTCAGGCGCTTCTGGACTATCACTGTGACATGGCGCTTGCCGGGGGGATTTCCATTTCGCTTCCGGAAAAGACGGGGTACCTTGCCGGGCAGGATGGAGCCATGTCGCGTGATGCATGTTGCCATGCCTTTGATCATCGTGCTTCGGGCATGATGTACGGCAACGGTGTGGGTGTTGTGCTGCTGCGCAGGCTGGAGGACGCGCTCGAGGACGGAGACCATATCTATGGTGTGGTGCGCGGCTTTGCCGTGAACAATGACGGTTCCGACAAGATAGGTTTTTCCGCTCCCGGCGTTCATGGTCAGGAAAGCGTGCTTCGTGAAGCGTTGGAAATTTCCGGTGTGGAGGCTGGCAGCGTTACCTTCATAGAAACACACGGCACGGGCACGCCCATGGGAGATCCTATGGAAGTGCGCGCGCTGGAAAGCGTGTACGGACATTCTTCCGTTCCCTGCGCGCTGGGCTCGGTGAAGACCAACGTAGGCCATCTTAATTCCGCCGCAGGCATAGCCGGATTCATTCGAGTCATGCTCTCTCTCGACAAAAAGATGCTGACGCCTACGCTGCATTATGAAAAGGCCAATCCGGAAATAGACTTTGAACACAGCCGATTCCACGTTCAAGTTGAAGCCTGCCCGTGGACGTCTGAAGGTCCTCTGCGGGCCGCAGTGAGTTCCTTCGGCCTCGGCGGTACCAACTGTCATATGGTTCTGGAAGAGGCTCCCCGCAGCAATGTTTCTTTTTCTGAGAAAAAATGGAGCGTCATTCCTCTGTCCGCAAGAACGGAAGAATCACTGGAGAATATGACCAGTCGGCTTTCAGCGTTTCTTGAGAAGCATCCGCAGACGGATATTCGGGATATCGCCTGTACTCTTCAACGGGGACGCAGGCATTTCGGATGTCGGCGTGCATTAACGGCGGATTCGACGTCATCGCTCTTGGCGGATCTGAAGGATAGGCGGTGGAAGGAAAGACTTGTGGAAGGAACCGGGGAAGGCTCTGCCGGCAGCGTCTATTTCCTGTTCCCAGGGGCTGGCTCCCAGTACGTCGGTATGGGCAGGGATCTTTACGAAGAAGAACCCGTGTATCGTGACGCCGTGGATGAGTGCTCCCGCATTCTTTTGCCGCTGCTTGGGGAAGATATCCGCAATGTTCTTTACGCTCATGAAGAGGAGAGGGACGCGGCGTCGCAGAAAATGTCCGCTCCTACGTTCAGCTTCGCCTCGCTCTTTGCCACGGAATATGCCCTTGCCAGACTCTGGCTCCATCGGGGTATACGCCCTGCCGGCTATGCAGGGCACAGTTTTGGGCAGTACCTGGCCGCCGTCATGGCCGGAGTGTTTTCTCTTGAGGATGGCCTTGCCATAGCGGTCAGGCGCGGTCAGCTCATGGACAGGGTGGAGGAGGGAGCCATGCTTCTGCTTTATGCTTCCGAAGAGAGCATTCTTCCTCTTTTGCAAGACAGCTTGTCCATTGCCGCCATTAATGCGGAGAAACTGTGCACCGTTTCCGGTCGTCCCAAGGATATGGAAGCGTTGGAAGAAAAGCTCGGCGCCATGCGTATTCATTATCGCCGTGTCGCTGCAACCAGAGCCGGACACAGCGCACTCATGGAACCCATCCTCGCTGAATTTCAGGCCATGCTGTTCTCTGTGCGTATGAACACTCCGAAGGTACCACTGCTTTCCAATGTTTCCGGGACATGGATGACCGATGAAGAGGCCGTCAGCCCCGAATACTGGACAGGGCACATCCGCCGTCCCGTGCGTTACAGTGAAAACATAGCGGCTATCCTGAAAGATCGCAACGCGGTGCTTCTGGAGGTCGGTCCGGGCAAGATTCTGGGGACTCTGGCCAGACGGCACGCCGATCTCAAGGGGCAGTCCATTGTGTTTTCCATGCGTGATGAAGGGCAGAACATCAGCGACGGGCAGGCGCTGGCCGCGGCCTGTGCCGCTCTGTATGCCTCCGGCGTGGATCTGGTCTGGACGGGGCGGGGGAGGCGTATTTCTCTGCCGACCTATGCCTTTGCCGATACACGCTACTGGTCGGCAGAGGCATGTTCCCGCAGCCTGATGGACAGGGGAGGCTCCGCGCTTGTGTCCATGATGGGCAGGCTTATGGAAAAGAAAGACTCGCTGGACGAGTGGTTCGTACTGCCTCAATGGCGCCGCACCTTTTTGCCGCGCATGACAGGTAGCGAAAAGAGCGCCCGGGTTCTGATTTTTGCCGACTCCTCAGGCGTGGCCGATGCTCTTGCGGCACGCCTTGCGGATTATGGTCATGAGAGCGTTCTTGTCCGCAGAAAAGGCGAGGCGGCGGAGGGCGAGCCAGAGGTTTGTCCGGGCAGGGAAGAAGACATGCTCTCCATGCTGAAGGCCTTGAAGGCGCGCGGCTTTGCGCCGGACTTTATCATTCATGCATGGCTTGTGGGCGGCGGAAGTGAGGAAGACATGTATGCGCAGGGCTATCAGAGTCTCACAGGCCTTGTGCGTTCCCTCTCCGCGTCTGACATGGAAGAGCGTCCGCTCGGCCTTGCCGTGATTGCCGATGGTATGCAGCAGGTGACAGGGCATGAGACGCTTATGCCGGAAAAGAGTCTGGTTCTCGGCCCGTGCCGCGTCATTCCCAATGAATACAAGAATATTCAGACATGCAGCATTGATGTGGAAGTTCCCCGGGAAGGAGAGAAACTGCCGACGGCCGTGCTTGATGCCGTGCTGTGTGATGTCTTTGCACTCAGGAAGATTCTGACAGGCGGGAGCCCGGCGGCAGATCATGCGGAAACCATCGCCTACCGGGGACTCTGCCGCCTGGAGCAGACGTTTGCGCATATTCCTCTTGCCGGGGATGCCGCAGAGAAGAGCGTGCCGCTTCGCCGGGGAGGCGTCTATATGATCACCGGCGGTTTCGGTGGGGTAGCATGTGAGCTCTCACGTTATCTGGTGAAGGGCTGGGGCGCGCGCCTTGTCCTTGTGGGAAGAACGCCCCTTCCTCCACGGGAGGCATGGGATACGATACTTGCATCTCCCGGGGCGGACGAGGGCATTGCTCTTCGTATCCGGCAGGTGCGGGAGCTGGAGGCCATGGGCGGCGAGTGCCTGGTGTTTTCCGCCGACATTGCAGACATGGGGCAGATGGCCCGCGTGTGTGATGAGACACTGAAGCATTTCGGGGTCATCAACGGTGTCTTCCATGCCGCCTCTACCGTATCTTCAAGCATGATACAGGTGCAGACCGATGAACATGCGAGGGCCGTCATCAATACCAAGGCACGGGGTACGCGGGTCATAGAGCAGCTCATGACGCGCACGACTCCCGACTTCGTGATGCTCTTTTCCTCTCTGTGCTCCAGCACGGCGCCTCTGGGCTTTGCGGATTACGCTGCGGGCTGCTGCTTCATGGATACCTATGCCTGTGCCGTGTCGGATCGTCTGCCTTACCGTGTGGTTTCGGTGAACTGGGGCTACTGGGAAGGAGTAGGCATAGGAACTGTGCTGCTTCCGAAGATGATGGAGACCGTGGGCGGCAACGTGGAGGCTCACGGGATTCTCGCCGGAGAGGGCATGGAATGCATACGCCGCATTCTCGCAATGCATGAGGCCCAGGTCATGGTTTCCCCCTCGGACTATCCTGCACTTGTGGCGGAACTCAGAAACAGTGCAAAGAACGTACTCAGGGATTACGCACAGGGAAAAAATTCTCAGACAATGGTGAAAAGACCCCGTCTTTCCGTTCCCTACGCTGAACCTCAGACTGCCGTGGAAAAGGTGATCGCCGCCGTATGGCAGGAAATTCTTGGTTTCGATGCCGTAGGCTGCGATGACGCATTCGTGGAACTGGGCGGTGATTCCCTGCACGCCATTCCCATGGTGAGCAGACTGGAGGAAATCTTCCATACAAAGGTGCCCATCCGTGCCCTGGTCACGGAAAATACGGTGAGAAAACTTGCCGCATACCTGGTCGGAAATGAAGGAAAGCCCGGCAGGACGGCAAGGATTGCGGAACTTTACATCAAAGTAAAAAACATGTCGGATGACGAGATCAAGGCCATGCTGGCCCGCAGGTCATAGCGTCTCGTTTTGTCCATCACCATTTCGTACAAGGTATCGAAGAATGCAGAAAGACGCTCCCATGTTCCCCGGAGGCATCAGCCTTTCGGAAGAGCAGGAATCCCTTCTGGCCATGTTTCTGGAAAAGGACGATTTCATCCTTGAGGGAAAGGATGAGAAGACGCCCGTCATCATTCCCCGTCCTGAAGACAGATATAAACCTTTCCCCCTTACCGACATACAGCTTGCCTACATGATAGGCAGGGAAAACGGCTCGCTTGGGGCAAGCAATGTTTCAAGTCACGTCTATTTCGAGATGGACACCGAAGATCTGGATGTCGAGCGCTATACCAACGCCTGGCGCAAGATCGTGGCGCGACACGACATGATGCGCTGCGTCATTTACAAGACAGGTCAGCAGCAGATTCTCGAGCAGGTACCGCCTTTTGAGGTGAAGTACTTCGACCTTTCCGGGAAGACGGAGGAGGAGCGTCAGCGTGTGCTGATGGAAATCCGCGATGAACTGCGCCAGAAAATAAAGCCCGTGGATGTCTGGCCCATGTATGACGTCTATGTTTCCCGCATCGACGAACATACCTTCCGTATGCATGTCAGCCTTGAGGGGCTGAATGCCGACGTGCTCAGCCTGCCGCTCATGATGAAGGAACTCCAGGCCTTCTATAACGATCCGTCACTGACGCTGCCTGAACTGGAACTGACTTTCCGTGACTATGTACTGTCTCTGGAGGAGCGTCGTAGTATGGAGTCCTACCGGCAGGCAAGGCAGTACTGGCTCGACCGCATTCCCACCCTTTCCCCTGGGCCGCGTATGCCGGTGCTGAAGGAGGAGCATGTGGGTGAACCCGTGAGCAGGCCGCTGGAGGGACATCTTGATTCCGGTCGCTGGAGCAGACTGAAGGAGTACGGCACGAAAATAGGCCTGTCGCCTACGAGTATACTGCTGGCCGTATTTTCCGAAGTGCTCCGCCGATGGAATGCGGAGCGTAACTTCTGCCTGAATCTGACGCTTTTCAACAGACTTCCCCTGCACAGGGAAATCAACGACATCATCGGCGATTTTACCGACACGCTTCTTCTGGAAGTGCGCGACGATCCTGATGCGAGCTTTGAAAAACGTGCCCTTGCCCTGCGTGATCGTCTCTGGAGCGATCTTGACAACAGGCAGTTCGGCGGCGTGGATGTTCTGCGGGAACTCAATCGTGGTCGTTCCGCCTCGGAACAGGTATATCTTGAGGTGGTGTTCACCAGTACCTTCCTGCTCGGCGACTACGGCGACAGTCTTGAGGGTATGATGTTCGACGGACATCCTGTGAAAAAGATATTCACTTCCAGTCAGACGCCTCAGCTTCTTCTTGACCATCAGGTTTATGAATCGGCGGGTCAGCTCAATATTCACTGGGACGTGCGTGCGGAATACTTCCATGAAGGTTTTCTGGAAAGCATGATGGATGCGTATGTGAACCTGCTTGAACGACTGTCCGATGACGAATCGCTCTGGAAGCGGAAGGAGGTCGTGCAACTTCCCATGGGGCAGAAGAAGGCAAGAGAGGCTTACAACAATACGGCAACTTCCGTGAGTGTGCAGTACATGCATACGCTCTTTACGGAAAGCGTTCGGAAATGGCCCGACAGACAGGCCGTGTCCGCTCCGGACATGACGCTTACCTATCGGGATCTTGCCGGGCGCGTCCAGGAGGCGGCAAAGCTTATCGACGGCAGGGTGGCCCCAGGAGAGCTAGTGGCCGTCCTCATGGAAAAGGGCTGGGAACAGGTGGTGGCCGTACTTGCAGTGCAGTTTGCCGGAGCGGCATATCTTCCTCTCGATCCCGACATGCCCGGGGAGAGGCTCACGGACATACTCGACGATGCAGATGTGCGTTGGGTGTTCTCGCAGTCGCATCTGAAGGAAAAATTCGGCGATTCTGCCGGGCGTCACATGGTCTTTGTGGATACGCTCCCCGAAGGCAATGCGGAGGAACTCTGCACCCGTACGCCCGTGCAGAAGATTTCCGACCTTGCCTATGTCATCTATACCTCGGGTTCAACGGGAAAGCCCAAAGGCGTCATGATAAGCCATAAGGCGGCAGTCAATACGATTCTGGACATAAATGCCCGTTTTCATGTGGGACCGCAGGACAGGGTGATAGCGCTGGCCAATCTCGGCTTTGACCTTTCGGTGTGGGATATTTTCGGAACACTGGCTGCCGGCGGCGCCATAGTCATGCCCGACTCTGTACTTCTTCGGGAACCGGCCCACTGGCTGGATGTGGTTAACAAAGAACAGGTAACGGTATGGAATACCGTTCCTGCTATGATGAAAATGCTCGTGGACTACAAGGATGCGCTTCACGGCAGTAACAAGGGTACACTGAGGCTCGTGCTGCTCTCCGGTGACTGGCTGCCGGTGGATCTGCCGGACCGCATCCGTGCACATTACGAGGCTGAGGTTGTAAGTCTGGGAGGTGCGACAGAAGCGTCCATCTGGTCCATCTTCTATCCCGTGGGAGAAGTGAATGGATCTCTTGGAAGTATCCCCTATGGTTATCCTCTGGCAAACCAGAGCTTCCATGTCCTTGACGAGTTCATGAAAGTATGCCCCGACTATGTCCCGGGAGATCTGTACATAGGCGGTGTGGGCCTTTCTGAGGGATACTGGCATGACCAGGAGAAGACGGAACATTCCTTTGTCCTGCACCCCGTCACCGGCGAGAGACTCTACCGCACGGGAGACAGGGGCTATTTCCATCCCGAAGGCTATATCGTCTTCCTCGGCAGAGAAGACAATCAGATAAAGCTCAACGGATTTCGCGTGGAGCTGGGGGAAATAGAACATGCGCTGCTCCGGCATCCCGATATCCGCGAGGCCGTGGTGCAGACATACGGCGACAAAAAAAATCCTCGTGTGGCTGCGTACTTCACGAGCCGTGGAAACGATGCTCTGCACAGTCGCCGTGCTGTGGAATGGAAGGACGCCGACGCCATGTGGGAAACGGTTTCCCGTATCGACGAGAACATCGCGGGCATTGCGGAAGAACGCCGGCGCAAGGATTACGAAAAGAACATGAGCGTGGGCGCGGCGTTGTATGAGGCCGCCGTGCAGGCTTCCCTCCACGAACTCGGTGTGTACAGGGAAGAAGGAGAAAGCTGCACAGTGGAGGATATCCTCCGCATGACGGGCATACGCCCCCGCTACGGGCGCTGGCTGAAAAGAGCGCTCCTCAATCTTGAGGAAGCGGGCTTTCTTTCCCGCCATGGCGAACATTTCCGCCTGGAAAAGCCCTTTGCCTTCACCTCCGCACAGGCCGTACAGAATGCCTTTTCCGGTTCCGGGCTCGGCTTCATCGCCTCGGAGGCGAAAAGCATGACGGATCTTCTGCTTGAGAAGCGCCATTCCGCAGAAGTGTATGCCTCGGGCAGCGTCAAGGGACTCTACGGCGCCGTGTTCCGTTATTCCTATCAGATCATCCGTGATGCGGTGGCGGCCATGGCGGAGGATCATCCTTTGAACATTCTGGAGGTCGGCGGCGGTCACGGCGGAGCGACGAGTGCGGTTCTGCCCGTCCTCCCCGATACGACGAAAGGCTTCTGCTTTACCGATATTTCGCGTTATTTTCTTCAGAATGCGGAAGAAAAATTCGGAGCACGGCCGTTTTTCCAATGCCGTCTCTTCGACCTTGACGAAGATCCTGTGGTGCAGGGTTTTGCGCTTCATTCCTTCGACGTCATCATCGCTGCAAGTGTGCTGCATGACGTGAAGCGGGTGGCTCCCTCCCTGGCGGCTCTTCGCAGGCTGCTCAAGCCCGGTGGAGTGATGTTTATCATCGAGCAGACCATATTCTACAAGGATCACGATATCACCATGGGGCTTCAGCAGGGCTTCGACGTGTTCGAGGATACGGAGCTCAGACCTCTGCATCCTTTGCTCGACGGCAACCAGTGGGAAGAGCAGCTCAGGCTTGCCGGTTTTGACGGCGTGCGGCAGTGCCGTACCGTGGACGGTGCAGAGCAGAACGTCATCATCGCCCGCGCACCGCTGGAAGTGTGGGAATTTGAGCCTGAAAAAATGGAAGCTTTCCTGCGCGAACGACTGCCCTCGTACATGATTCCCTCGACCTTTGTGGAGATGGAAGCTATTCCGCGCAATCGCTCCGGCAAGACGGATCGCAAGGCACTGCCCGTGCCGGAAGCCGGTATTGTGCAGAACAGAACGGTGCGTCCGCCGGAGAACGACGTGCAGAAGCGTCTGGCCCGCATGTGGGCAGCCGTACTTCAGGTCGGTGAACCGGGTTTGGACGACAGCTTTTTTGAACTCGGTGGTGACTCTTTGCTGGCTACCGTGCTTATAGCCCGTATTCATGAGGAATTCGGCGTTGAGCTCGGCGTGCAGGAGTTGTATTCGCTGAATACTCTGGAGCAGATGGCCGCGCATGTGTCCGGTCCCGGCACGGCCGGACAGGTGCTGCTGCCTATGCAGGAAAACGGCAGGAATAAGGTGTGGATAGGCATTGCCGAAGGCCGGGGCCGCGTGGGCGAGATTTTCTCCGACTTTGCCCGTGCCTGCCGGGATGAAGCGGACTTCTACGGCTGTATCCTTCCGGGTAAAGACGACAGAAGCGTTGAGCCGCTGCGTACGGTGGAAGAACTTGCGGCTTACTGGGCACAAGGTGTGCTGGATCTTTTACGCCGCAGGCCGGGCATACGCATTTCCATTGCGGGCTTCTGCGTTGGCGGGATGCTGGGGTATGAACTGGCGGTGCAGCTTGAGCGGCAGGGCGTACAGGTGGAGCATCTGCTTGCCTTCGACACGGGCGCGCCGGGCGCGGCCTTCTCCCACAAGCTCAGTCTGCTCTTTATGTATCTGGGCACCTATTTTCTGCCCATGAACATCTATTCCGGTCTTGAGAAGGATCCCATCCTCTGCGTGCTGAAGCAGCCTGACGTCGTTCCCGATGCCATGGAGCTGAAAGCGCTCATGGCCATGAGCCTGGATGACTGCATAAGAACCATATTCGACTACGTCACTTCGCACAAGCTGCTCTCCGACGAGATATCCTTCGAGGACTTCGTTCATCAATACAGGCTGTTTGAGGCTACCGTAGGTTCCGCCAAGACCTATACGCCGAATCCCTACCACGGCACGCTGACGTACTTTTTCGCCACGGATCTTCTTCAGGGTATTCCCGACCCGAG
The DNA here is from genome assembly GCF_020741395.1 of Mailhella massiliensis. Lineage (GTDB taxonomy): Bacteria > Desulfobacterota > Desulfovibrionia > Desulfovibrionales > Desulfovibrionaceae > Mailhella > Mailhella massiliensis_A. The sequence continues at coordinate 21,509 of NZ_DYZA01000030.1, forward strand.
GCCCTTCTGGAGAACCATGCCCGCAAAGCGTGTGGAAGTCATCGATGTGCCGGGCAATCACTTTAACTGCATATTGGGAGAACATGTTCCCGGTATCATGCGGATCATACGCGATTTGAAGCCGTAAGGCGGCAGAACCGCCATCGGCCGGATGAGAGCCGTCGTTCCGGCAGTTTCGGATTTCCGGAACGACGGCCATGGAGAAAAGCGTGCTGAATAGTGAAGAGAATTTGAGCTGGGTGCGTTTTTTCAGACAAGCTCCCGACGAAAGGGTGAGACTGTTCTGCTTTCCTTTTGCGGGAGGAGGCGCATCCGCATTTCTATCATGGAAGAAACTTCTGCCCGACTACATCAGCCTTGTCCCCGTACAGCTTCCCGGACATGAAGACCGTTTCGAGGAGGAGGCGATAACGGATGCGGAACGGATGTATGAGGCCATGTATGACGGTCTGCGTCCGTATTTTTCCTCCTCCATGGCCTTTTTCGGGCACAGCATGGGCGGGCTTCTGGCCTTCCAGTTCGCCCGCTATCTGCTCGGCCGCGGAGAGCCTGCGCCTGTGCATCTTTTTCTTTCCGCCGCGCCCGTGCCCATGCGACCGCCGGAAATGACCGGGGAACCCTCGGAGGAAGAGGAATTTTTGCGCCGCATACTTCAGTCGGGCACGGTGCCGGAAGCGGTGATGCTCGATGAGGAAAGCCTGCAGATCGTAAAAAAAACACTGCTCAACGACCACGAACTTCTGCTTTCCATGCTCGACGGACGGACGGATCCGCTTGCTGTGCCCTTGACGATCATGGCCGGAGAACGGGACCGGCTGGTCCCTTTGGAAAGGGCGCAGGCGTGGCGGAATTTCACCTCCGGCTCATGCAGCATGCTTACCTGGCCCGGCGGGCACTTCTATGTGCGCCGCTGGCTCGACGACATTGTCAAGGCTATAGACGAATCCCTTCTTTTGTACGTTCTATGAGGACATACTGAACTTCTACCCGACGGAACCTGCCATGAAAGCAGCATTGAAACATCTTGCGGAACTTTCGGAATCCAAGTCCGCTTCTTCCGAGGACTTTGCCCATCTCCCTCTGCCCGATACCATGAGCGCCATGACGGTGCACCGCGACGAAACGGACCTCTTCCGTGGCCTTGCCTTCCATGAAAAAGATCCCCGTCGTTCCCTGCATTATGAGGAAGTGCCGCTTCCCGAAGTGGGGCCGAATGAGGTTCTGGTGGCGGTGATGGCTTCGGCACTCAATTTCAACAACGTCTGGTCATCGCTGTTTGAGCCGTCTCCCGGATTCAACTATATCGGCGAGTATTCGAGATACTCTCCGGTCAATGCCAAGCATAACCTTGACTATCACATACTCGGTACCGACGGAGCGGGGGTCGTGGTTCGTACCGGTACCGCAGTTACGCGCTGGAAGCCCGGGGATCGCGTCATGATTTTCGGCCCCACCTGTGACGTTTCCTCTCCTGAAGTGTTTGACGACGAAATACGCGATCCGCATCTCATGGCGTATGGCTTTGAGACCAATTTCGGCTCGTTCGCAGATTTCACGCTGGTCAGGGAGCATCAGCTTCTGCCCAAGCCTGAGCACCTCACCTGGGTGGAGGCAGCTTCCATGACGCTGGTGGCCACGACGACCTACAGGATGCTTGTTTCCCGGAACGGGGCTCAGATGAGCCAGGGAGACAACGTGCTCATCTGGGGGGCTTCCGGGGGACTAGGTACCTTTGCCATACAGTTCGTTCTGAACGGCGGAGGTATTCCCGTGGGCGTGGTTTCCAGCGAAGAGAAGGCCGCCATGGTGCGGAAAATGGGGTGCGAGCGTGTCATCGTGCTTCCCCGCGATCATGGGGAAGACCGCTTCCTTGATGAGAACGGACATACGAAAAACAGGCAGATCCTCAGGCTCAAGGCCCAGATACGGAAACTCACCGGAGGCGAGGATCCCGATATCGTCTTTGAACATACGGGCCGTTCCACCTTTGCCGCCAGCGTGGCTGTGGCCCGTCCCGGCGGCAAGATCGTGACCTGCGGTTCCACCTCGGGCTATGACCATGTTTTCGATAACCGCTATCTGTGGCAGACCGTGAAGCACATCATAGGTTCTCACGCAGCGAACTATTATGAGGCGGTGCAGACCGCAAGACTCATCGGCAAGGGCTTTCTGTACCCTACGCTTTCCCGTGTCTTTCCCCTTGCGGAAGGGGCTGAGGCTTTTTCCATGCTCCATAAGGGGACGCACATGGGCAAGCTCGGTTTTCTCAACATCGCCCCGGAGGAGAGCATGGGAATCCGGGATCATGAGCTCCGGGAAAAAGTCGGAGAGGAGAAGATACGTCTGTTCCGCCGGGACGGCGAGCCGCGTCCGGCAGGGCAGTGCGCCGTGGCCTGAAAAAAAAGAGGGTATCTGCAATAATTTAACTTGAAAATGATTTTCAACTTCATTATGTACATGTGCGGAGCGTTTTTCCGCAGGTACGGAAAAACAGGAGGATATCTCATGCATTGCAGTATTCGGGGTATGCTGGCAGCGCTTGCGCTCTTGCTGCTTGTGACGCCTTTGTCGGCGAAAGCGGAAGAACTGACCGGAACGGATGTGATCACGAAAATGAGGATGCGCCCCGACGGGGAAGACCGGAAGGGCACCGTCAGCATGACTCTTGTCAACAGGCGCGGCGCAAAACGCGTGCGGGTCATGGAACAGGTAGCCAAGGACTACGGCATGGACAGGAAGGCGATCATCGTCTTCAACGAACCTGCGGACGTGCGCGGAACCAGGTTTCTTTCCTGGACATACGACGAACCCGGCAGGGACGACGATAAATGGCTCTACATTCCTTCCATGAAAAAAGTACGCCGCATCAGCGGCGCGGCGAACAACGACTTCTTCATGGGCAGCGACTTCACCTATGACGATATTGACATGGGCAGGCGCAACATCAGCAAGGACACCCATACCTATCTGGGAGAGGAGAGCCGCGGTTCCTACGAGTGCTGGAAGGTGGAATCCGTCCCTGTGGACAAGGATGATCCCGTCCGCCGCCGCGTGCTGTGGGTGGACAAGAAGACCTGCATCCCCGTGTATCTGGAATACTATACGGACAAAGGGCTTTCCCGCGTGTATGAGGTGCTCGAACTTCAAAAGCAGCAGGGGTTCTGGAACGTGAAAAGCTCCAGAATGCGCAATCTGGAGACAGAGCATCAGACGCTTATGGAGTTCGGCCCCTTTGTCTATGATCGCGGCGTGGACGACAATCTCTTTCAGGTCGCGGTGTTGCAGCGCGGCTGATGCCTGGCGTCATGTATTGCAGAAGTATATTGCTTTCCGTCCTTTTGCTGCTGCCCCTCCTCCCCTGTCGTGCGCTTGCGGATACGGCCGGGGAGGAGGGGGTATCGTCGCGTCCGAATGCCGTTTCCGCCTTCTGGAACGAGCACTTCAGCTCCACCGGATGGATTGAGCTTGTGCAGTCCATGCGCACCTACGCTCCGCATGACGAGGTGACCTCCCGCGTGCACGGGCGGCTGGAGGTTTCGGGCAATGTCGGCACCTTCAACGGATTTCTTTCTCTTGATGCGGAAAAGAACTGGACCATTCCGGCTCTCGACGGGCTTTCCGTCCGCGAGGCATGGCTTGAGCATGTCGGTTCCGGCTGGGATCTGCGCGTGGGGCGGCAGCTCATCATCTGGGGCAAGGCGGACGGCGTACGCATTACGGACAATGTCTGTCCTACGGATTTTTCCGACTATCTCAACAGAAACATCGACGAGATGCGCATTCCCGTCACCGCGGCCAAGCTCAGGTTCCTCAGCAATACGCTGATTACGGAACTCATATGGATACCGGAGTTCAGGCCCGCAAAGCTTGCAACGGGAAACAATCCCTGGGCGCTGGAGAGATCCTTCTCTTCTGCTCTGCCGGTGAGGACGTACGGCCCGGAGGAACCTTCTTCCTGGTCTCTGGAGGACAGCGAGTTCGCCCTGCGCGTTTCATCCTACATGGCGGGCTTCGACGTATCCCTTTCCGCCTTCTATACCTGGGACGATACGGCGGCCTCTTCCGTGTCCGTGCGCAATATGGGCGGAGAAAGGCGGGAAATCGTCATGGAGCAGGATTATCACAGGATCCTGATTTACGGTTTCGACTTCGCCAGACCTTGGTCGGACTTCGTGTTCCGGGGGGAAGCCGCCTACTTTCAGGGAAGGCGCCTTTCCACATCGGCCGGAGGCAGTGAAAGTCACGACGTGCTCAAGTATCTGGCCGGCGTGGACTGGAGCCCCGGCGGCAACTGGAGCGTGACCGCACAGCTCTTGGACGAGTTCATCATGAATTACGACAGGGCGCTTGTCGCAGAGGAACACAGCCCGCAGGCCACGTTCAATATTTCCAGAACCTTTTTCAACGAACAGCTTACCGTTTCCGACATGATCTACGTTTCCCTGAATGACGGGGAGTTTTTCAACCGTCTGCAGGCGGCGTATGAGCTTGCCGACGGCATGGAACTCACCGTCGGCTGGGATAGGTTCTACGGAGATGACGGTTCGTATGGTGTCTACCGGCGTAACTCCCAGATATGGGGAAAGCTGCGCTTTAGTTTTTAACGAGGTGCCGCGCAGCCCACCTGAAGTTGCAGGCATGAAGTCCGCATGGCCGGAGCGCGGTGCAAGTGAGGGATATATGCTGAATATCGAGGCTATTAACGAAAGATTTGTTGCATTCAGCAAGGTGATTCTGAAATTCAGGGCGCTCATTCTTGTGGCCATGGTCCTGATTCTGGCGATTTCCTTTTATGGGCTGAAGCAGCTCAAATCCGATACGGATGATTCTCACTACTTCAACGAGGGGGACGAGCTTCTGCTGGCCAAGGATTACATGGCCTCCATATTCGGCAACGACAATTTCTGCGCCGTTCTTGTTCATGTGGACAATGTGTTCACGCCGCGCGTGCTGGCGGGTATTCGTGAAATGGGAAGGGAACTGAAAGCAAAGGTGCCGTATGTGGACGACGTGATTTCCGTGACGGACATGGAGTTCACGCGGGGCGACGAGGATGGGCTCGACGTGTCCGATATTGTGCCTGATCCTATTCCCGAAGATCCCGCACAGCTTGCGGAAATACGCGAGGCGATCATGGCGAAGCCCTCGCTCAGAAATCAGATCGTTTCCGAGGACGGCCGCTATGCATGGATCATGGTGCGCCTCATGCATATTCCCTCCGGTACCGTGGACGAACACGGCGAGTTCATCGAAATGGTCATAGGCCGTACGGTCAACGAGATCACCGGACAGGAGAAATACGCCTGGATGAACCCGGAAACCACAGGCTGGCCGGTCATCAACCTGGAAAAGCGCGATTTTATGGCCGGAGAAATGCCGAAACTCATAGGGCTTTCCCTGCTGTCCATCATTCTTGTGCTCGCCCTTGTGCTCCGCAGCATCCGGGGCGTTATTTTTCCCGTCTTCCTTGCCGGAGCCGGGCTTTCCATCGTGCTCGGCATACAGGGGCTTCTCGGCGTGGCGACGGATCCCATGGTCATGCTCATGCCGATATTCCTCAGCATTTCCATGGCGATATGTTATTCTTTGTATTTCATCAACTTCTTCCGATGGGAGTTTCAGAAGAAGGGCGATCGGTTGTGGGCTCTGGAGCACGCTGTAGGAGAAACCGGCTGGCCAATCTTCTTCAGCGCCTTTACCACCATGGCTTCGCTGCTCTCATTCTGCTTCGTGAATCTGCGTCCGGTAAGCTGGGTTGGCATGACCTCCGCATCCATGACCATGCTGCTTTATGTGCTTACCATTGTGCTTCTGCCCGTACTTTTTTCCTTCGGGGGAGACAAAAAGGAGAAGGGGGCGCAGATTGTCGTAAAAAAAGTTCCGCTCGATAGGCTCATGGAGTGGATGGGCAGCCATGTGCTTCAGCATCCCCGCATCGTTTTCACCGTTGCCGCGATTGCTCTGATGGCTTCGGTTGCGGGTCTTTTCCGCGTGGAGGTAGCGTTTGATCTGCGTCGTTCCTTCGGTACCGAGGTTCCCTATATCGACCGCATCTGCCGCATCAGTGAAACGCCCCTCGGCTCCCTGTATTCCTTTGGCGTGGGCATAGAGTTTCCGAATCCTGACGAGGCCCGTCTCCCCGAAAATCTCAGGAAACTGGAAATCCTGACCGAGCGCATCCGTGAGTTCCCGCTGACCAAGAAGGTGCACAGCGTGCTTGATGTGGTGAAGGATCTCAATCAGGTGCTTAATGCGGGAAATCCTGAAAGCTACACCATACCCCAGACACGAGAGGAAATAGCGCAGGTGCTGCTTCTTTATGAGAACGCCGGAGGCACCGAGGCAGAGCGCTGGATAGACTATGAATACCGCCGCCTTCGCGTGATGATAGAAATTGACGACTACAACTCCGGCGAGGCGGTGAGGGAACTTGAGAGCATACGCACCCTTGGTGCGCAGCTTTTTCCCGACGCGAAGATCATTCTCACCGGTACGCTCTGTCAGTTCACGCAGATTCAGGATTATGTGAGCTGGGGACAGGTGCAGTCCATCTTCATTTCCATGCTGGTCATATCCCTGCTCATGGCGGCGGTTTTCGGCAGCCTGAAAATCGGCCTCATCGCCATGATTCCCAATATTCTTCCCGCATTTTTCGTCTGTGCGGTGATGGGGTTCTTCAATATTCCTCTTGATATGATGACGGTGACGGTCATTCCCATGATACTCGGGCTTGCCGTGGACGATACCATTCATTTCATCAATCACTGCCAGCTTGAGTTCATGCGTACCGGAAACTATCGGGAAAGCATACGCATTACCTTCAGGAGCACGGGTAAGGCCATGCTGCTTACATCATCCATTCTGTGTCTGAGTTTTTCCGCATACATGTTTTCAAAAATGATCATTTTCGTGCATATGGGCATACTGGTGTTCATAGGTATTTTGGCAGCGTTTCTTTCCGATTACTTCATCACCCCCAACCTTATTGTGCGTCTTAGAGTTTTTGGGGAAGAACGCAATTCAGAAGTATCCGGATCTGAAAGATGACAGAGTGAACGGTGAGGGATATCCGCCCCACTTTTTTTCCGGATGCGGAATGGACGGATGGCTGAAATTTTCAATGGAAAAAGTTCAAGGAGTGCTGATATGTCCGTGGAGTCCCGACTCAATGAACTTATAGCTGATCACTTCAGAATTTCCGTGGAATCTGTTCAGAGGACAACGGATTTCTATACGGATTTGGAGGCGGATGTGCTTGATCTGCCGGAGCTGGCCATGGAGGTGGAAAAAACCTTCTCCATTGCGCTCGACAGCCGTATTATGGAGAACGTGAAAACCGTGGAAGATATGACTGAATATGTACAGGAGTGCCTGGAAAGAAAACGGCAGGAACTTGCGCTGGCGCTTTGTGAGGCGAAAGCCCGCATGGATGCAGTCATGCATATGACGGAGCGTTGCGGAGGGGCTGATGAATAACGGAATGCAGATATTATGCTCTCTGCCCGATGAGGCCGGCCGGCGCAGACTGATGCTTTCCGGCGTGCTTGCCGTGGCCGGAGCGCTGTTCAGCCTTCTGCCCATGATGGGGCTCTATCTCATGCTGAAGGCTCTTCTGACGGAACCTGCCGATGTCGCGGGAGCGTTCCGCGGAGTGGGGGTGGCTGTCGCGGGGATCTTTCTTCAGGTCGTGTTTCATGCCCTTTCCACCAGACTGTCGCACAGGGCGGCCTTTGATACGCTCCATGCCGTGCGCCGGGACATACTTCACAGGCTTTCCCGTGTTCCTCAGGGGGTGCTGGATGAGAGTTCCGCAGGCAGGCTCAAGAGTCAGATTTTCGACGACGTGGAAAAGCTTGAGATGTTTTACGGGCATCACTACCCTGAAATCATAGGTAATCTCCTTGTTCCCGTGTGCATGATCGCCGTGGTTTTCTTCATGGACTGGCGCATAGGGCTTTCGCTTCTTGCTCCCATTGTCATCTATGCGGCGTGCCTGGGAGCCATGGGCAGGCTTGCCGCGAGAAATTTTCCTCTCATGGAGGTCTCCGGCCAGAAGCTGAATGCGAGCCTTGTGGAATATGTGCGCGGCATGAAGGAAATACGCATGTTCGGGGGGGTCAGGAGCTGGAAGCGTTTTGAACATGCGGCGGAAGAATATTGTGACTTCATGCGGCAATGGTTTGCCGACTGCCGGCACGGCATGACGGTGAATACCATCGTCATGAGTTCAGGGATTGTTTTTGTCTTTCCTGTAGCGGGCTGGCTCTTCGTCACGGGAAGAACCGATGCCCCCTCCATGCTGTTCTATTTGTTCGCGGCGCTCTGTTACGCGGCGCCTCTTACCAGAATAGGACGCTATGGTGACGAAATGAACATCTGTATGCAGGTGGGAGCCCGTCTTTTCCGGCTTTTGTCCATGGAAGAACTCCCTCAGGGGTCGCGGACACAGCTTCCTGAACGCTTTGACGTGGAGTTCTGCAACGTGTCTTTTTCCTATGGAGAAAAAAAAGTCTTCCACAGACTTTCCTTCACCGCCGAGGCCGGAAGTGTGACGGCCCTGGTGGGCCCCTCCGGCGGCGGCAAGAGTACTGCCGCGAGACTGGTGGCGAGGTTCTGGGATGTTGAGGAAGGCGCCATACGCATAGGAGGCGTGGATATCCGTTCCCTTACGACGGAAGCGCTGGCCTCTACGGTGGCTTTCGTTACGCAGAACAATATCGTGTTCGAGCGCAGCGTACTTGAGAACATACGCCTTGGAAAACCCGATGCATCCATGGCGGAAGTGGAGGAAGCCGCCCGGGCCGCACTCTGTCATGACTTCATCATGTCCCTTCCTCAGGGGTACGATACCGTGCTAGGGGCCGGGATATCGGTGTCGGGCGGCGAACGTCAGCGCATCGCCATAGCAAGGGCGCTTTTGAAGAACGCTCCCGTGCTCATTCTGGACGAAGCTACGGCATACTGCGATCCCGATAATGAAGATGAACTTCAGAAGGCTCTCTCGGCACTGGTGAAAGGAAAAACCGTGCTGGTCATCGCGCACAGACTCAGAAGTGTGATGGATGCCAGCAGGATCATTGTGCTCTGCAATGGAAATATTGAGGCATCGGGTACACATGCCGTCCTCATGGAGACATGCGAAGTCTATCAGAACATGTGGAAGGCGTTGGAGAGCTCTGAAAACTGGCTTGCCGGAGGAGATGAACATGATTGAGATGATACGCCGTATATTTGAACTGGCAGGCCATAGAAAAGGGCGGTTACGTTCCGCAATCTTTTTGAATATCATTCAGAACTGCTGTACCGGCTGTATATATCTTGCAGTACTTTTCGCCATAATGAAGCTTCTTGAGGGAAACTTCACCATGGATACGCTGATACGGTGCAGTCTCGGTATGATTGCGCTGCTGATTCTCCGTTATGTACTGGAGTACGTTTCCACGTCCATACAATCTTCGCTCGGCTATGAGATCATGCGAGATGTGCGCATCCGGGAGAGTCGTCGTCTGGCAGAACTTCCACTCGGTGTTTTTCAGGCGGAAACGGCGGGGAATCTCTCTTCCGTATTCACCAACGACATGGCCTTTGTGGAAATGCGCTGCATGGCGACGGCGGCGAATTTCATTTCCGGCATGACGTCGGTGTTCTTCCTCTCTCTTGTCATGCTGGCGATGGATCTTCGCCTTGCCTTCATGGCCATGGTGGGCTTTGTACCCGCATGGTTCGTCTATCATGCCACGGTACGTGCCTTTCGGGATGCGGGGGTGAAAAGGCAGCACATGGAACGCGGCTTCATCGGTTCCATTCTTGAATATGTATCGGGAATGGAAACCATACGTTCCTACAACATGAGCGAGCATGTCTTTGCAGCGATCAACGGCAGTCTGGAAAGATACAGGGATGCGGCCGCCGCCTATGAGCTGAAGGCTCTGCCGCCCATGACGCTGTATCAGCTTTTTGTCCGCATGGGCATGGGGTTGATTTTTCTCTGCGGGCTCATCTTTTATCTGAACGACATGATAACCCTGCCGGTATTTCTGTTTTTCGCCGTCATCAGCGGTACCTATTATCAGCCTGTGGAAGCGCTGCTCGGCGAATTCGGCATTCTGAACATCATGATGCTGAGCCTTGACCACATCGACGCGCTGCATTCGCGTCCCGTCATGCCCGATCACGGAGCCATAAGGCCGACGAGGTTCGCCCCGGGCATGAAGAACGTGGAATTCAGCTACACCCCGGACGGCAGATCCGCGCTCGACGGCTTGAGCGCGGATTTTCTGCCCGGTACGCTGAATGCCGTGGTGGGGCGTTCCGGCAGCGGCAAGACAACGCTTCTCATGTTGCTGGCGCGGTTCTGGGATGCGCGGAAGGGGCATGTAGTCATGGACGATATCGATGTGCGGGATATTCCGTCAGAAACGCTCATGTCGTCGATATCCATGGTTTTTCAGGATGTCTATCTGTTTTCCGGAAGTGTGGGCGACAATATCCGCATGGGCAGAAGCGACGCTTCATCGGAAGAGGTCGTCAAGGCGGCCATGGCAGCGGGCTGTCATGATTTCATCATGAAGCTTCCGCAAGGCTATGCCTCCCTGACGGGAGAGGGCGGCTGCACGTTTTCCGGAGGGGAGCGCCAGCGCATCGCCATTGCCAGAGCGATTCTTAAAAATGCCCCCGTCGTTCTGCTTGACGAGGCTTTTTCCAGTGTGGATCCGGAACATGCCTGGGCCATACAGCAGGGGCTTTCCTCCCTTACCCGGAACAAAACCGTCGTCATGATCGCCCACACGCTGAACCATATCCGCCATGCCGGTCAGATATTGGTTCTGGATAATGGAAAAATCGTGGAAAAAGGAAGGCATGAGGAGTTGCTGGCGCAAAACGGCATATACCGCAGACTCTGGGACCGGGAATGCGCGGTCAAATCGTGGAAGCTGGAGTCTTAGTCCTCAGAGAAAGGCGGAAGGCCGGGGGAGAGTGCAGGCATTTCCGTTTCGGTGCAAAAGAGGTTGTGGAATTCCCCGTCATGATACGGCAGAGACGACATCGGAGAGACGGTATTGCCGGGCAGAGCGGAACGGTAGCTTCAGGATGTGTTCATTAATAAAATGAAAATGAATTTCTATTTCATATTTTTGAGGAAGGCGTATGAATTCCGTTACTTCCCTTCTTGATGGTTTCGGTAATTTCGGGATTGAGATCCGCAGGTTTGAATTGAGCGGTGGAGAAAGTTCCCTGTATGCCGCAGAAGAGTTCCGGCGGAAGCTGGGCTTCGGTTATGTTGTCGAAGGAACCATGAGGTTTCATGCAGACGGGGAATATGAGTTGCGGCAGCATACGCTCTGCGTATGGGGAGGACATATGCCCGGCGACGTTGTCGGGAGACCGCATGACGGCAGGTGTATTTTCCTTGGCATAACCGTGGACTATGAGGATATCTTCAACCTGGTCGGCGAGGAGAGGAAAAGTCTCAACCGGAAGGCGGCTTTTCTGCATGTGCATCACCGTCTTGAGCCTTTTTTTCATACCATACCGGCCTCCGTGACGGCACAGCTTCTTCTCGGACAGCTTCTCAATGTTCCCTATAAGGGCAGGCTGGGGCAGGCGTATCGTGAGATAAAGGGTATGGAGCTGATACTTGAAAACATGCAGCAGTTTTTTCTGCAGAAGGAAAACTGCTGTGAAATGTGTACCATGCACAGCAAATGTGCACGTGTGTGGCAGGTCATGCGTGAAAATCTTGAGCATCCCATGTCCATAGGCGAGCTTGCCCGAACCGTGGGCATGAGTGAAACCAGTCTGAAGCGGGCTTTCCGTGCGATGTATGGAGATTCGATATTTGCTTCTTTTCAACGGCACAGGATGTGTGAAGCCCGAAAGCTCCTTGAAGAAAGCAGCTACAGCGTAGCGGAAGTGGCCTATCGCGTAGGATATGAGTCTCCCGGGCATTTTTCCCGTGCGTTTTCCCGTTACTACGGTGTTTCTCCCACAAAATGCCGGCAGGGCGGAGAAAACAACATCCATCAGGCATGAGGCCCGATCGGGGCATTTTTTGACCTGTTAGGGTACTCTCTTTTGCCCTCCGGCTTTTTATAGTTGTTCATTATCACTTTCAGAGGAGTTGTTGCTCATGGCAAGGAAGAGAACAAGGAAGCTTGCGGCCGCCGCGTTCTGCGGTATGTGTATGCTGGCCGGAACTCAGACGAATGCACTGGCGGATGATCTGCTGGTACTTCCCGAGATCACCGTCACGGCAAATAAGATTGCGGAAGACCAGCAGAAGGTGCCTCTCAGCGTATCCGTCATCAATGAGGATGAGGTGCGGGATTCGGGCATGGAAACTCTTGACGACCTTTCCGCAAAGGTGCCCAATCTGGTGATGCCCACCGGCGGTCTGCCCATGATGAAGTTTCCCTCCATCCGTGGCTCTCAGTCCATTGCTCATTCCTATGTTCCTTCGGTTATTACCTATATTGACGACGTGCCGCTTACCAGCACTACCGCCTATGATGTCCCTCTTTACAACATAGAGTCCATCGAAGTGCTTCGTGGACCGCAGGGAACATTGTACGGCAGGAATGCCTCCGGCGGCGTCATAAAGATCATCACCAAAAAACCTGAAAATGAAATTCATGGTCAGGTTGGCGTGGAGGTCGGTACGCACAATCATGTGAAGCCGAACATCGCTCTTTCCGGTCCCATCATTGACGACAAGCTTTTTGCCAGCGGTTCCTTCCAGTTCTATAACCATCGCGGCAACGTGTGGAACGATTACACCGGTACCTATGTGGACGACCGCAGAAACTACAGCGGCCGTTTCAGCCTGCTTTTCACTCCCACGGAAGACTGGGAAATACGTCTTTCCGCAGGCATGACGAAGTACAATGAAGGCACCTTCAGTATGTATTCGCCCAACGCCTTCGCCATATACGACAAGATGTACGGACCCGAGATGACGCAGATGTATCATGACATGAACGGCGGTACCCGTACGCCGAGGCATGTCACATCCAACGACAACGGCTATAATAAAACCATGCTCAACGATCAGTCTTTGAGCATAAAGTACAATATATCGCCGGCATGGACATTTACATCTGTCACCACCAGAAGTGAAGCCGATATCCGCTTCCTCGTGGACTACGATTTCGGCCCGAATTTTCTTCCGCTTGAGTACGGTATGGCCTCTGAGGACCGCAACGACAGCGGCATGTATGACTTTGGTCAGGAATTCCGTCTCACCTACGACGAGGACGGCGTGAACGCCGTCATAGGTGCGGCCTATTCGCATATCGACCGCCGCCAGCGCTACGATTACTACAACTCCATAGGAGCCACTAATGCGCGCGACATTACCAATACCTATTCGCTCTTCAGCCAGGTGAAGGTTCCCTTTGCCGAGCGCTGGGCATTCACGATAGGCGGCAGACTGGATTATTACCATACCGGTGCGTGGGCACACGCCAAAAGGGCGGGCATGGGCATGCAGGCGCCGTATTCCGGGGATGACAGCTGGTTCAATGTGTCTCCCAAGGTTGCGCTGGAATATTCGCTTACGGAAAACAACATGCTCTATGCCAGCTTCTCCGAAGGCTACAAGGCGGGCGGCTTCGACTCCGCCTATGCCACGCCCGGTCATGAGAAGTATGATGAAGAGCATGTGTATTCCTTTGAACTTGGTTCCAAAAATCAGTTTCTCGATAACAGTCTGCGCATGAACTTCGCAGTTTTTGCCAACAAGTACAACGGAATGCAGGTGGAAAAGTTCACCTCAGGCATGAGCGGTTATATTGACAACGCAGGTAACCCTTGGGCTTTTGGTGCAGAAGGCGAAATCTCCTGGATGGTGCTGCCCGGCCTCGAACTTTTTGCGAACGTGGGCTACACGCATTTACGTTTCGACGACATTACCGACGATTTGTACGGCAGGCTGAACAGAAATCGTGTGCCCTATGTGCCGGAATGGACCTACAGCGTTGGTGCTTCCTACCGTCATGAATCCGGTTTCTATACTCGTGTAGACGCAACCGGAGCTACCAAGTCATACCTCAACATTGATAACAGCGGCTATATTCCCTCCCATACGCTGGTCAATGCTCGTGTCGGTTATGAGTTTGACAACAATGTCGATGTGTACGCCTATGTGAACAATATCTTCGATAAGAACTACGATTATGTCCGCAGCTTCGGTGGCGCCTATTGGGTGGCTACGGAAGGTGTGAACGGCGGCGTAGGTATTTCCTATCGCTTCTAAGTTGGACGATTCGTTTGCTGAAGAGCCGGGACGGCACTCTTCCGCCCCGGCTTCAGTAAGACGGTACAGGGTATTCGGTGTTTTTTTATGTTCAGTTTCATCCGCTCTTCCGGGCGGGCAGGGAGTTTCCGTCGTGGATATGATTTTCCATGCCGTCATGCAGGCCACGCTGGTTTCCAAGCTGGTTCTGTCGCTGCTTCTGTTCATGTCGCTGGTAAGCTGGGCCTACATGCTGGGCAAGTGGCTGTGCCTGCGGAAGGTACGCAAACAGGTGCGTCATGGTCTTGATGTCATGGATTCGGACGATCTTCTGGAATCGTTGGCGGAACTGGAATGCCACGGGCGTTCGCCTCTGTACGGCATCACACGCAGAGGCGTGCGGGAATTCAACCGCATCAGCCGCACCGGGGATGCCGAGCGTCTGATGAACGACAACGTGAGAAGGGCGCTTCATTTTGGCATAGCTCACGAGATGGCCCGTCTGAGGTCTTCTCTTTCCCTTCTGGCAACGACGGCGAGCACGGCGCCGTTCATCGGGCTTTTCGGCACGGTGTGGGGCATCATGTACTCCTTCCAGTCCATAGCGGTGATGAAGAGCGTTTCCATCGCCACGGTGGCTCCGGGCATAGCCGAGGCACTCATCGCCACGGCAGTGGGGCTTTTCGTGGCCATTCCCGCCACATGGGGCTTCAACATGTTCCGGGCAAGCCTTTCCGCCATTGAAAACGAGTGCATCACCTTTGCCGGGCAGCTTCTGAACCGTATGCAGCATGAAGTAGGGCATCACGCGGGCGGCCTCAGCTTCGGAGGAGGAAAGTAGTATGGGCGGCCCGTCATCCGATGATTTCGTATCCGACATCAACGTCACGCCTCTTGTCGACGTGATGCTGGTGCTGCTCATCATTTTCATGGTGACGGCGCCCATGATGACGGAGGGGCTGGAGGTGAATCTTCCCAGGGTGGAGGTCTCGGAAACTCTGCCTGCGGAGAACGAGCACGTCATGCTCACCGTCAGGGAGGACGGCTCCGTTTTTCTTGATGAATACGAGACTTCGGCGGAAGATCTCCCTTCCTTGCTGGACGTGCACGTCGTCGCGCCGGGGAGGCGTCTTTTCATCCGCGCCGACCAACATGTGCCCTATGGTATTTTCATGAACATCATGGGGAAGATTCGCAGGGCCGGTATTCATGACGTGGGGCTGGTCACCCTTCCGGCGGAAGGTACGGGGGAAAAGGGCTCCGGTCTGGAGAACGCCGGCGGACAGGATGCATGACGATGCGCCGATGCGTCAGAACTTCCACGATGCTGCTTTCGGCGTGCATACATGTCGTGCTCTTCGGCGGGGTGTATGCTTTTTCCCGGACGGAGGATAAGGCGCCGGAAGACGAAAGTGTCTACCAGGTCGCACTGGCGGAATTCGCCGTTCCCGCCGCGCCTGCGGTGGAAAACGTCGCACCCGGACCGGAGACTGCACCTGTTCCCGAATCAGAGACTGCTCCGCCTCCGCCCCCTGAGCCGGAATCTTTGCCCGAACCGGAGAGAGCTCCCGCACAGGAGAAGTCCGCACCGGAAATCGTCAGTTCGAAAAAGAAAAAGGACCCCGTCCCGGTGCGGAAAAAGGAAACTCCGCGTCCGGCGGCGCCACGGCCCGTTCCTTCTTCCGCCCATGTGGAACAGGGGCCTGCGGCCTCCATCCCCGGCCGTATAGGCTCATTTTTGGCCTATAATACAGATCAGGTGGATCAGCGTCCTTCCATTGTGAAGCGCTCGCCAGTGGAGTATCCATCCAAGGCTCGCCGTCGTGCGGTAGAGGGAAGAGTGGTCATTCAGCTTGTTGTGGATATGGAAGGTCGTGCTCGTGAGTGTCGTGTTCATTTAGCTGAACCAGCGGGCTGGTTTGAACAGGCGGCTCTTTCTGCGGCGGAAAAAATGCGTTTTATGCCAGGGAAACTTAAAGGGAAAGCGGTCAATACCGTAGTCCTTGTACCGTTTCAGTTCTCTCTGCGCTGAAGGAGAGAACCTTACTTTTTTGCTGAAGAAAATTTCTTATATTTATGAAAAACGGACGATTCCGTCACGTCGGGGATCGTCCGTTTTTCATAGATAGTGTTTACACGAGATTTGAGTTATAAGAAGCGCATCAATTCTACAAGGATGTGCTTATGACGAATCCTCAACGCCGCCATGACATTTCAGATGCTGCATGGGCCTTATTGGAACCTCATTTACCTGGGCAAAGCGGACAATGGGGAGGTGTAGCAAAGGATAATCGCCTCTTCATCAATGCCGTCTTCTGGATATTGCGTACTGGCGCGCCGTGGCGAGATTTGCCGCCGGAATATGGCAAATGGGGAACCGTTCACCAACGCTTTATTCGTTGGCGAGACAAGCGAATATGGGAAAAACTCCTTGAAATATTGATTGATGATCCAGATTTTGAATGGTTGATGATCGATGCCAGCCATTGCAAAGTCCATCCCCATGCGGCAGGGGCCAGGGGAGGTAATCAGGGCATGGGGCACACAAAAGGGGGCTCAACAGTAAAATACACCTGGCCGTGGATGCGCATGGTATGCCGGTCAGAGTTGCTGTTACAGCGGGTACCACAGCGGATTGCACACAAGCCGTAGCCTTGATTGACGGTATTTCCGCTCAATTCTTGTTGGCGGATCGCGGATATGACAGCAATGAGATTATAGATAAAGCCATTGAGACTGGTTGCGAAATTGTTATTCCTCCCAAAAGGAATCGCAAAGCACAGCGTTGCTATGATAAGACTCTTTATCGCGTGAGGCACTTGGTGGAAAATGCTTTTCTCCATCTCAAACGGTGGCGCGGCATTGCTACTAGATACGCGAAGATGCTCTCATCGTTTGAGGCTGCCGTACAAATCCGCTGTATAGCGATATGGCTCAAGCTGTTAACTTAACTCGTGTAGACACTATCTA
>NZ_DYZA01000031.1 GCF_020741395.1 Mailhella massiliensis
TTTAATATCATGACATGTCATATATGACATGTCATGATATTAAACATTAAAACAGGGTGGAAATCATGGCCCACTTCATGGAAGAGATGCTGCTGTCCCCGGAACGGCAGGCCGCTATCAGGGCGCAGAAAATGGCGTTTCTGCGCGGAGGGCAGGTCGACAGGAGTATAGTCAGGGATATCATCGCCGAGTCCTGGGAGCGCAGTTATGCCTACGGCATAGATCCGGTTGCCAACCAGCCCATCATCGCCACTTCTGCGGAGTATGTTTCCACGCTGGAGAAAAATGCGACGCTGATTGAAATAGCCTCGTCGTTCATTGACAATGCGCTTCTTCCTTCCCTTCTGTTTCAGCGCAGCTCCATCACCTTTACGGATGAGCGTGGCATCGAACTTTGTTCAAGCCGGAAGAACACGGGCAGAAATGAATTTTTTCCCCGTGACGGAGGGAAGGATATTTCCACGGAGGACTCCAAAGGCACCAATGCCATTGGAACGTGTATTGCTCTGAGGGATGCTGTTGAAATTTTCGGTGAGGAGCATTTTGCGGATCGCGGCAGCAAGTGGGCGTGCACGGCCGCTCCGGTCTTCGATGATAAGGAAGATCTTCGGGGCGTGCTTTTCGTGACGCAGCCGTGCACGCTTTACCATCCGCACACCCTGGGCATGGTCAAGGCGGTGGCTTTTGCCATTTCCGGACAGCTGAGGCTAAAAACCATGCTGCGGCAGCAGCAGGCCATGGCCGACCTTATGGAAGCCGGGGCCATTATTCTTTCTCCGTCCTTGAACATAGAGATCATCAACGGTCAGGCCCGTAACGTGCTGAGGCTCGGAGGTGAGTACAGGGGCAGGAACATCATGGATATCATCCGTCCCAACAGCCGGTTGGAAGACATGCTCCACAGCCCTGTGCCCGTGGTGAACCAGGAAATGGATCTGACTCTGCAGACGGGAAAAAAGCTTTCCTGCATGATCTCCTGTTACCGGTATGGTGGGGGGCTTGTTCTGCTTCTTTCGGAAACCCGGCGTATGCGGAGCCTGGCCGTGCAGCTCGCAGGTACGCAGGCGGCCTTCACCTTCGATCAGATCATCGGCGAGTCCCCCGCCATTGTGGCGGTACGTGAACAGGCGCGTATGGTTGCTGGCCGCCATACGACCATCCTTCTTCTGGGGGAAAGCGGAACAGGCAAGGAGCTTTTTGCTCAGGCCATTCATAACGCCAGTCCCCGTGCGAACAAACCCTTTGTCGCCGTGAACTGCGGGGCCATTCCCCGTTCGCTGGTTGAAAGCGAGCTTTTTGGATACGCCCAGGGAACATTCACGGGAGGGGATAAGAACGGTAAGCCGGGCAAGTTTGAGCTGGCCGATGAGGGGACCATTTTCCTTGATGAAATCGGCGATATGCCGCTGGATGCCCAGGTGGCCCTTCTGCGCCTGCTGCAGAACGGCGAAGTGACCCGCGTAGGCGGAAAGAACAGCCGCAAGGTATCCGTGCGGGTCATTGCCGCGACCAACAGGAATCTTCAGGAAGCCATTGCCGCCCATGTCTTCCGTGCGGATCTCTACTATCGGCTCAATGTCTTTCCTCTTCAGCTTCCTCCTTTGTCGGCGCGCTCGGGAGACGTTCCTCTGCTGGCGGTGCAATTCCTGCACAAGTTCTCATCCAGCTTATATAAAAAGGTGAAAGGCTTTACCCGCGAGGCGCTTTGCCGCATGAATGAATACACTTGGCCGGGGAATATTCGCGAACTGGAAAATGTCGTTGAGCGCGCTGTGAACATCTGTCCCGAGGGAAGCTTCATCGATGTGGACAGCCTGCCGCCCTATATAGGAAAAAGCAGTGAGGGAAGCCTTATTCCCGAAGGAACGCTGTATGCCGGGGAGAGAGTCGGCATCATCGACGCCCTGCGGCAGACGGGCGGCAATATAAGGGCGGCGGCAAAAATCTTGGGAGTATCCCGCGGCGGGCTTTATGTCAAAATGAAGCGCTTTGGTTTGAATCCAGATGAGTTCCGCTGAGTTTTCCGATTGCTTTTGAAGCGTTTCCCCGCACTTAAAGTTTTTTCAACGCATGGCAGATAGCTTCGGCCTTGAGCTTCCCTATGCCGGGCAGCTGCCTGAGATCTTCGGGGGTGGCGGCCTTCATGTCCGCCACGGAATCGAAATGCTCCCAGAGAAGGCGCGCCGTGTGCGGCCCTATGCCGGGCAGCTGCCTGAGTTCCCCGCTGAAGGCCTGCCTTGCGCGGGCCTGACGATGCCTGCCTATGGAAAAATCGTGGGCCGCATCGCGCACCACCTGCAGAAAGAGCAGCTCCGGGCATCCTTCGCGCAGGGGCAGGGGATTGCTTCTGCCCGGCACGAAAATGCGGTCGGCGATGTTTCCGGCCCGGCGGTCGGCATGGCCCTTTTCGTCGCGCGCCTTGGCTATACCCGCAATGAGGAAGGGCAGGCGCCCCTCCGCGGCGAGCTCTTCGCGCAGCACCTTGTCCACGGCGGCAAGCTGTCCGCGCCCGCCGTCGATGAGCAGAAGGTCCGGCCATGGCTCGCCGTGCTCAAGGCGGCGTTTTGCCCAGAGGGAAAGGGCGGCGTAGTCGTCGCCCCCCGCTCCCTCGATGTTCCATACCCTGTAGTCTTCCTTCATCGGCCTGCCGTTTTCATAGACCACTGCCCCCACCTTGGTGTATTCTCCGCCGGTGTGGGACACGTCGGCACATTCCACGCGGACGATGGGCCGCTCGTCATGGAAGGCAGAGGCAAGCTTTTCCGCAAGCGAGGCCTCCTTCCGGTTTCTGGCCGATTCGCGGGCGTTGCTGCGGGCCATATCCATGAGGCGGCGTTCCTCCTCACTTCTCGGCACGGCGATGCGCACCGGCCCGCCGCGAAGCTCGGAAAAGAGTTCTTCCAGCGTCTCGCGGCCGCTCTTGCTTTCTTCCTCGGGGGCGGCATGTTCCTGCGCCTTGAGAAGGGCAAGGGCCTCCTCCATGAGCGGAGGGGAAGCATGGGCGCCGTTTTCTTCTGCATGTGCGGGAAAGTGTCTTTCTGGTGCGGATACGGAACAGACGCTTTTTGCAGGGGATGCGGCGAGGGTGTCTTCCCCGCAGAAGCAGGGAGTACAGCCTCCCCCCTCCATGAAGGGGGAAGCCATGCTCGCCGAGGACTGCGGGGCGACGAGGGCGCTTTGCGAATCCACGGCCAGAGGCTGGCCGGAAAGGCCGGCCTCCCAGGGCAGGTACGGCAAGACGATGCGCGAAGGGATGGAGCTTTCGGCATGGTAGAACTGGCCGAGAAAACTGACGAGAAGCTCCGAGGCGTCTTCCAGCCCCAGACCGGGCCAGAAAAAGGCGCTTCTGTCCTGCACGAGGCCGTGGCGTACGAACATGACGCCGAGCGCCAGCCCGTCGGGCAGACTCACCAGGCCAATGACGTCCATGTCGGCGCCGCTTTGCAGCACGATACCCTGCTTTTCCACGGTCTTTTCAATGGCGCGGATCTGGTCGCGCAGGGCTGCGGCCTTTTCAAATTCCAGGTTTTCGGCAGCCTGTTCCATGGCGGATTGCAGATGGTCGATAAGCTCGCGGGATCTGCCGGAAAGCAGCAGCGTCACGCGGCGCGTCATGTCCGCATAGGCCTCGGGCGTGATTTCCCCGGTGCACGGCGCGGCGCACAGATGAATGTGATGGTAGAGGCAGGGCGTTTCGCGGTTCTTCATGGCCCTGTCCGAACAGCGGCGCAGGGGAAAGATGCGGTGTATGGTCTTCCACGTTTCCCTTGCGGCAAGCCCGGCGGTGAAGGGTCCGAAATAACGCGCGCCGTCGCGTTTTTTCATGCGGCGCACGATTTCCAGCCTGGGGAAGGGATCTTTTTCCGAGAGGCGGAACATGACGTACTGCTTGTCGTCGCGCAGGCAGATATTGTAGTGCGGGCGGTGTTTCTTGATGAGGCTGGACTCAAGAAGCAGCGCTTCCTTTTCCGAGGTGGTGGTAAGGAATTCGATATCCGCAGCGCGGCTTATCATGGCCGAAGTCTTGGCCGTGAGCTGATCCGCCGGGCGGAAGTAGGAAAGCACCCGTCTGCGCAGGTTGCCCGCCTTGCCGACATAAATGATACGGCCCGAGGCGTCCTTGTACAGGTAGACGCCGGGGGTGGAAGGGATGGTGGAAGGGAGCGGACGTTCCATCATAGTTTTCAGCCTGAGAAGCGCACATCACCTTTCCGGTGATATTCCAGCGCCATCTTGTCCTGGATTTCGGGCAGGGGCGTGGGGTATTCGCCGGTGAAACAGGCCGTGCAGTATCTGTCCGGGTGGGAGACCGAGGCGAGCAGGCCCTCCTGGGAAAGATAGTGCAGGGAGTCGAGTCCGAGCATGGCCGCGATTTCATCCGGCGTGTATTTTGTGGCGATGAGGTCGGCGGGAGAGGGGAAGTCGATGCCGTAAAAGCAGGGATATTTGACGGGCGGGCTGCTCACGCGAAAATGCACGGCCCTTGCCCCGAGTTCGCGCAGCTTGGCCACGCGCGTGCGTATGGTGGTGCCGCGCACGATGGAATCGTCCACCACATAGAGGCTTTTGTTCTCTATCATGGAGCGTACGGGGTTGATCTTCACCCGCACGCTGAACTGACGCATGCTTTGGGAAGGCTGGATGAAGGTGCGGCCCACATAGTGGTTGCGGATGAGCGCGTGTTCGTAGGGCACGCCCGCTTCCTGGGCCACGCCGAGAGCAGCGTAGATGCCCGAATCCGGGAAAGGAACCACACATTCCGCGTCGGCCATGGATTCGCGGATGAGGTTGCGGCCCATGCATTTGCGGCACTGGTAAACATCTTCACCGAAAATGCGCGAATCGGGCCTTGCAAAATATACAAGCTCGAAGACACACTGGCGCACCGGGACCTCCTTCCTGCCGAAACGGAGGCTGCGGCAGGCGGATTCTCCCAGAGTGGCGACGACCATTTCCCCGGGTTCCACTTCGCGTGCATAGTCCGCTTCCAGAAGGTCGAAGGCACAGCTTTCGGAGGCGAATACCCAGGCGTCTCCCAGCCTTGCCATGCTCAGAGGATGGAAGCCGTGCGGGTCGCGCAAGGCGTAGATACGTCCTTCGCACAGGATAAGCAGGCTGTAGGCACCTTCTACCCTGTTGCAGGCTTCAATAATGGCTTCTTCCAGCGTGCGGGTGGAAAGAGCCCGGGCGATGAGGTGCACGAAGATTTCGCTGTCGATAGTGGTCTGGAAAATGCAGCCGTCGTTTTCCAGGTTTCGGCGCAGGGCTGCGGCGTTGGTCAGGTTGCCGTTGTGCGCGAGCGCAAGCTGCACGCCGTTTCTCACCCGCACAAGCAGAGGCTGGGCGTTGCGCGGCTGCGGCTTGCCCGTGGTGGAATAGCGCACATGCCCTACGGCACATTCGCCGCAAAGATGTTTCAGGTCTTCCTCATGGAATACATCCGGTACAAGCCCCATGCCCGAATGCAGGTGACAGGAGCCTTCCTTTGCGTTCCATGAGGCTATACCCGCACTTTCCTGGCCGCGATGCTGAAGGGCATACAGGCCGAAATAAGAGAGCCTCGCCGCGTCTTCATGGCCGACGATGCCGAAAATGCCGCACATGCGCGCCTCCTTTGCCTGAAGCCGGAACAAAAAAGGCCCGCCCGTTGGGGCAGGCCTGACGGCTTATTCTTCTTCTTCCGTGTGCTCTTCCTGCGCAGGGCAGGGATTGTATTCCTTGGGATCGTCGAAAATGTGGATTCCGTGCGGATAGTTGGCATGCTGCGGCCGGGGCAGTTTGTTGCACACATAATCCACATGTTCGCGCAGATCCTCCGCCGCGCGCGTCCACAAGGGGTCGAGCACTACCTTGATGCCTTCCTCACGGGCCAGTTTCACGGCCGGGACATAGTCGGCGTCGTTGGCCACGATGACGAGGCGATCGGTCTGCTTTTTGTAGGCTATAGCGGCGATATCCAGGCCGAGGAGCATGTCCACGCCCTTCTGGCGTATATCGGGATAGATATCTCCGGCTTCAATGTCGTTCACGCTGATCTCTCCGGCCATGAGTTCGCCCAGGCGGTTGGCATCAAGCTGCCACTGACCGGCCTGCCATGCGGAGCGGCCGAGGCGCAGCGTGATTTCTGGCGTAACGCGCAGCGACTGGAGAAACTGCTGCTTGCGTGCGATGAGCGGCGTCTGGGAAAAATCCATGGGACCGCTCAGGGGATGTTCACCCTTGCCGGTGAAGGGCAGGGCGTCGTAAAAAAGAATACGGCCCACGGTTTCCCCGGGGGCGAGGTGGGACAGGCAGTGCCGACGTATGCCCTGCCAGTCGAAGTAAAAAGCCTTGAGCGAAATGATGCGCTTACGCATGAATTCGCCGTCGACGACAAATGTTACTCGAGCCATTCTAGCAACCTTTTTTTTGCAGAAGCACCAATTTGGATATAGGTTCAACCATTGACGTTTTACCGGCATGTTTATGCCGTACCAGGAAAGCGGCGAAGTAAGGACGATAGTGTTACTATCTTATTCTGTCAAGAAAATGGCATGGTAATGCCGTTATAAGAGTGCCGCGTCCTCTGGGAAGAGAGCCCGGCCCGGCGGAAAATCTTTCGACGGAAGCCGTTTCCTGCTCCGAAGAGGGAAGAGTCGGGGCGCTTGCCCCCCGGGCTCGTTCGGGCTATTCTTCTTTCCCCTCGGCATGTATGCCGGGCGGAACCGATGTTCCGCATGTTTTTTACTGCGAGGTTTTCATGGCCGGTGTCCACGTCCGCTATCTCCGCGACTCCGCCGCTCTTTACGGGGGCGGTCTTTCCTATGCCACGCCCGGTTCTGCGGGCATGGACCTGCGCGCCTGCTTCGAGGAAGAGGAGCGTGTGGTGCATGCCGGGGCCCGCACGGCGGTGCCTTCCGGCATCTGTGTGGAGCCCTGCGAGCCCGATACGGCGGGCTTCATCTACTCCCGCAGCGGGCTGGGAGCCGTCAAAGGCCTTGCCGTGGCTCAGGGCGTGGGCGTGGTGGATGCCGACTACAGGGGCGAGATCGTCGTCTGGTTGCTCAATACGTCCGGTGAGGCTGTTTCCATCCGGCGCGGGGAGCGTGTGGCGCAGCTTGTGTTTCAGCCCGTGTGCAGGCCGGAGCCCCTGGCTGCGGAGGAGCTTTCCGAAACGGAGCGCGGCGGCGGGGGCTTCGGCCATACCGGCCGGGCCTGATTTTTTATGCTTGAGGTTCCATCATGTTGCCTTCTCTTGAATTTCCTGCCGATCCTTCCTGGGCCGTGCCCGATGAGATGCAGTGCGCTCTTTTGTGGGATAAGTACGAGGTTCCGCCGCATATCCGCGATCATTGCCGAGCCGTGGCGGGCGTGGCCGTGGAGATAGTCTCCCGCGCCGAGGAGCGCGGAGTCATTCCGGCGGGGCGGGCGCTCAGCGTGCCGCTCGCCCGGGCTGCGGCTCTGCTGCACGACATTGCCAAGAATTACACCATTCGTCACGGCGGCAGCCACGCCCAGCTCGGCGCGGCCTGGGTTCGGGAGGAAACGGGCAATCCGCTTCTCGCTCAGGCTGTGCTTTTCCATGTGGAGTGGCCCTGGAGCGGCGGCGAGATGGACGATGTGCGCGATCCCATGCGTCTGCCGATCATCGTGGCTTATGCCGATAAGCGCGTGCGTCATACCCAGGTGGTTTCCGTGAAGGAAAGGTTCGACGACCTTCTGGTGCGCTACGGCATAAGCGCGGACAAGATGGAGACCATTGCCGTGAACTACGCTCATGTACAGGCCGTGGAGCAGGCCATATTCGACAGGGTGGGGAGCCTTTAATGGACAGGATGCGTATTCTTCTCGTAGCCGGGGGATGGTCCACGGAGCGCGAGATTTCTCTGAAGGGGGCGGACTCCATCGCCGAAGCGCTTCGCGCCCGGGGACATGAAGTGACGCTTTTCGATCTTTCGAGCGGCTTTGAAGAGCTGCTTCAGGAAGCGGGCAGGCACGACGCGGCCTTTCTGAACCTGCACGGCCAGCCCGGGGAGGACGGACTTGTGCAGGCTCTGCTCGATGAAGCGGGCTGCCCCTATCAGGGGAGCGGTCCTGCGGGTTCCTTTCTTGCTCTCAACAAGGCGGCGGGCAAGGCGCTCATGCGCCGCTCGGGTATCCCCACGCCGGACTATGAATTTCTGCCCTTCCGCCCCGCGGAGGGATGGAAGACGTCCCTGGCCTATCCGCTGTTCGTCAAGTCCAATACCGGAGGCTCCAGCATCGACCTTTTCCGCGTGAACGATGAGGCGGAACTGGCCTCGGCCCTGGACACGCTTTTTTCTCAGCACCAGGAAGTGCTCATCGAGACGCTCATTCCGGGGCAGGAAGTCACCTGCGGCGTGGTGGGCCGCCGGGGGGAGGAAAGGGCCCTGCCGCCCGTGCTCATCGTACCCAGGCGGGAGTTCTTTGATTTTCATGACAAGTACGCGCCCGACGGCGCGGCGGAACTCTGCCCCGCGCCCCTTGCCCCGGAGGTGACGGAGAAAGTGCAGGCCATGGCCCTCGCCGCCCACCGATGCCTCGGACTTTCCGGCTACAGCCGCACCGATTTCCGTTTGCGGGACGATGGAGAACTTTTTGTGCTGGAGGTGAACACTCTGCCCGGCATGACGGGAGCAAGCCTCGTGCCCAAGGAAGCCGCAGCCGAGGGCATGGCCTTCGGAGAGCTTCTGGAAAACCTTCTGCGTTACGCCGTGGAAGGCAGACGCTGAGCCGCCTTTCCTTATTTTCACGCCCTTTTTCCCATGCGGGAGAAGGGCGTTTTTTTTATGCCCGGAAGGCGGCGCGGGGGGACTGAGGGAAGGAGCCCGGAGAGACTCCCGTCCATCCGTGGGACAACACCATGCCCCGCGCCTGCTTCTTCATGGCTGGGGAGAGGAAAAAGAAGAACAAAAATGTTATTTTGTAACATGCTGAAAAATATGATAAAAAAATAATTTTTATTTTACAAAAATGGTAATAATAAATATTTCAATAGATAAGGGAATATAAAAAATTTCGTTTTTGTCATAAAAAGAGTTGATTCTCGGGAAGAATAGGGATACTCGATAGTCGTCAACGCTAGGAAACGCCTGTTTTTGACAAAAATGTATTATACAGGCGGGCGTATGGAAATGCGTATCCGGGGCATGGCCCCCTGACATTTTTCTAAGGAGCAACGAGTCATGGGCAACAGTTATGTGCGGAATGTAGTGGAGAGCGTGCGCGCCAAGTATCCTCATCAGCCGGAATTCCTTCAGGCTGTGGAAGAAGTGCTTCTTTCCATGGAGCCCCTTTTTGAAAAGGAATCCAAGTACGAGGAGAACGCCATTCTTGAGCGCATCGTGGTGCCCGAACGCCTCATCGAATTCCGCGTCGCCTGGACGGACGACAAGGGCCGTATTCAGGTGAACAACGGCTATCGTGTGCAGTTCAATTCCGCCATAGGTCCGTACAAGGGCGGTCTGCGCTTCCACCCCAGCGTGAACCAGAGCATTCTGAAGTTCCTTGGGTTTGAGCAGATCTTCAAGAACAGCCTCACCGGCCTTGCCATAGGCGGCGCCAAGGGTGGTTCCGACTTCGACCCCAAGGGCAAGTCCGACGCAGAAGTCATGCGTTTCTGCCAGGCCTTCATGACGGAACTTGTCCGCTATGTGGGCGCCTTGAGCGACGTGCCCGCCGGGGATATCGGCGTGGGCGGCCGTGAAATCGGCTATCTGTTCGGCCAGTACAAGCGCCTGACCAGCCGCTTTGAAGGCGTGCTCACCGGCAAGGGCCTCAAGTGGGGCGGCTCACTGGCCCGCACCGAAGCTACCGGCTTCGGCAACGTGTATTTCGCCGACAACATGCTTAAAGCCGTAGGCAAGGAAATCGAAGGTAAGAAGGCTGCCGTGTCCGGTTCCGGCAACGTGGCTATCTATACCGTGAAGAAGCTCTATCAGCTCGGCGCCACGCCCGTGACCGTGTCCGATTCCAGAGGCTGCATCTACCAGCCTGCCGGCATCAATCTGGAAGTGCTCCAGCAGGTCAAGGAACGCGAGCGCGCCTCCCTCACCCGCTATGCGGAACTGTGCAAGGACGCCACCTACATTCCTGTGGCCGACTACCCTGCCGGCGAACATCCTGTGTGGAACGTGGGCGCGGATCTTGCCTTCCCGAGCGCCACGCAGAACGAAGTCACCCTTGCGGACGCGAAGAACCTCCTTTCCAAGGGCTGCATCCTGGTGAGCGAAGGCGCGAACATGCCTTCCACCCTGGAAGCCACCGCCGAATTCCAGAAGGCGGGCATCTGCTTCGGCCCGGCCAAGTGCGCCAACGCCGGCGGCGTGGCCACGAGCCAGCTGGAAATGGAACAGAACGCGGGTATGACTTCCTGGACCTTCGACGAAGTGGACGGCAAGCTCAAGGGTATCATGGCCGGTATCTTCAAGGCCGCGCATGACACTGCCGAAGAATTCGGCCAGCCCGGCAACTATGTGATGGGCGGCAACATTGCGGGCTTCCGCAAGGTGGCCGACAGCATGATCGAGCAGGGCGTCATGTAAGTATCAGCCTCCTCCTCTACAAACAGAAAAACACCGTCTTCCCCGAGGGGAGGACGGTGTTTTTCTGTCATGGGGCAAGGGCCTGCCCCGTCTTCAAGGGAAGATATCGGTTTTGCCCGCGTCTTTTCCTGAGGCGAGGGATGCGCCTGAAGCAAAGGGATGGACAGGGCCTTTTTTCTGCGCGGCGGGGCTCCTGCGGGCGGCCATGATGCCGGAGGGGAAGCGGACGGGCCTCAGCCCTGCCTTTCCATCGCTCCGAGCCCGAAGGGCTTCTGCATGTCGAACCAGAAGAGGAAGGCCTTTTCCCACTCCGCGAAGGAGGGGATGCTCTCATCTTTCGGCGCATCGGGGGGCAGGGCGTTGCCCTGAAGGTCGATTTCATTGTTGGCGAGCGCCTGCACCCAGCCGTGGAAGCAATCCAGGCGGCGGCGGAAGGATGCGTCTCCGGCAAGGGCGCTCATGTTCGCTTCAAATTCGGCGCTGCCGGGGCGCACCCCCGTTTTTTCTCCCAGCCAGCTGAAGATAACATCCCGCGAGAGCTCCATGGAGACAAGACGGCCCTGCATGGCGTCGAGAATGGCGGCAAGGGCCGGCTCTTCCTCGCGGGACAGGGCGGCCGTGCCGGCGGGTACGGCAAGGATTGCGTCCATGGATTCCACGGCCAGTTCCCGTTCCGGCGAGGCCTGCATGGGCGCGCCGCCGTCGGGGTCTTCCGCGTCTTCCAGAAAATAGAAACGGAGCCAGTGCTCATAGCGCATGGCTTTCAGAAAAAGGTCGGCAAAAGATTCCGTCATGATAGTCCCCCTGGAGCGGCAGGTTCGGCATGCAAATGGCCGCGTTGCCCATGCGGGTCGGCAGGATCGCGTTGCCCGCATGCCCGGGCGTCCCCTTCTGGAGGATGGGCATGCGGCGCGGTGAAGGCCCGCCCCTGTTTTTCTGTCTGCCGGGCAGCCTTGTCAAGGGAAAAGCCCCGGGTGGAATACGTCCGGCGGGGAGCGGCAAAAGCGCGTTTGCCGGGGCGCGTTCTTTCCGGCATGCCCCGCCCGGGTTTCGGAGCCCGGCGGCATCTCATTTCCCAGCCATGAAGTTCCCCTTCCTCCCGGGCCGGTTTTCCGCGGGAAAGGGGAGGGCCTTTCATGGGTTCTCGGGGTATTTCAAGGGGGGAAAAAGAGGCTTTGAAAAAGGGAAAAGCTTGGGAATCCGGTATGTTTTCCTTATTCCTCCCATAGCGCGGCGCTTGCCATTTGACGGCTCCTTTGGCAGTATGAAATCATATCATCAAGGGGGTTACGATGGACTTTCTTCCCATCAGGCGCGCTCTTCTGAGCGTGACGCATAAGGACGGACTTGCGGAATTCGCCGCTTTTCTTCACAAAAAGGGCGTTGAGCTGGTTTCCACCGGCGGCACCATGAAATTTCTGAAGGATCAGGGCCTTCCCGTGACGGCCGTGAGCGAGGTCACCGGTTTTCCTGAAATCCTGAACGGCCGCGTGAAAACCCTGAATCCGCGTATTCACGGCGGTATCCTTGCCAACAAGGACGTGCCGGAGCACATGAAGACGCTTGAAGAGTTCGATATCAAGCCCTTCGACCTCGTAGTCGTCAACCTGTACGACTTCAAGTCCGCGCTGGAAAAGCATCTTGATCCGCTCGCCATGGTGGAGGAAATTGATATCGGCGGCCCCTGCCTGCTGCGCGCTTCTTCCAAGAACTTCAACAGCATCCTCGTGCTTTCCGATCCTTCCTACTATGCCGAGGCCATGGAAGAGATCGAAAAGGGCGGGGTGAGCATCGAATTCCGCCGCCGCATGGCTGCCGCTACCTTCCGCACCACCTCCAATTACGACGACATGATCGCCACCTGGATGGCCGGAGGCGTACAATAGCCGCCCGTGTGGAAGGCAATACCGCGGGCCTCAAGCCCAGCGAGTTGAAAGCTCTCAACAGGCTGGGGCAGCGCCGCTATGCGCCTCAGGGCGGCTACAGCCCTGAACAGGCGCGGGAACTGGCGGCGCTCTCCCGCCTTTTGTCCCGGCAGATAGGCCTTGCGCTGGACAGACAGGGCCGGGTGAGCATGGTCATCGTGGGCGACGCCTCTTCCATCCTCATTCCTGAGCTTCCCCATGCACGCACGGGCGCGGGCCGTCTGCGCGGCCTGCGCCTTCTGCATACGCACTTAGGTTCAGAGGGCCTTTCCCATGAAGACCTCATGGACCTTCTTTTCCTGCGCCTTGATTCCGTGAGCGTGCTCACCGTGGATGAATGGGGGCAGCCCGGCATGTGCCAGAGCGCCCACCTCATGCCGCCCGCGCCGGGGCAGGAGGATTCCGGCTATGCCGTGGGCGACATGCTCTCATGGGACAGGGTGGATATCGACTTCACCCGCCAGGCGGAAATGCTGGAAGAGGAGTTCGGCCGCGTCCTCGATGATGCCGTGAGCACCGGCGAGGAAGAAGAGGGCGAGAGGGCCGTGCTGGTTTCCGTTTCGCTCGCGCCGCGCGCCGTGCAGGAGCGGCACCTTGCCGAGCTTGCGGAACTGGCCCGCACCGCGGGTGTGAAGGTGACGGGCAGCATGATACAGCGCGTGGCCGCTATCCACCCCCGGCACATCCTCGGCCGCAGCAAGCTGGCCGAGCTGGAAGTGCTTGCCCTTCAGGGGCAGGCCACCCTGGTTATTTTCGACGGGGAGCTCAGCCCCGCGCAGCTCAACAGCCTTTCGGAGCTGACGGAGCGCCGCGTCATGGACAGGACGCAGCTCATTCTCGATATTTTTGCCGGGCATGCGGTGACGAAGGCGGGCAAGCTGCAGGTGGAAATGGCGCAGCTGCAATATTCCCTGCCGCGCCTTGCAGGCAAGCACCGCTCCATGGACCGCCTTGCGGGCGGTATTTTCGGCAACAAGGGGCGCGGCGAAACCAAGCTGGAGCTGGAGCGTCGTCGCATCCGCGAGCGCATCACCCGCATACGCAAGGATCTGGAGGAACTGCGCCGCCAGAGGTTCCACACAAGGGCGCGCCGGGCGCGTCAGGGCCTGCCGCTCGCCGCACTGGTGGGCTATACCAATGCCGGGAAATCCACACTCCTGAACGCGCTGACGAAGGCCGACGTGCTGGCGGAAAACAAGCTTTTCGCTACGCTGGATCCCACCACACGCCGTCTGCGTTTCCCGAAGGAGAGGGAACTTGTGCTGGCCGATACCGTGGGCTTCATTCGTTCCCTGCCCCGGGAACTCATGGAGGCCTTCCGCGCTACGCTGGAAGAGCTGGAAGCAGCCGACCTGCTCATTCATGTGGTGGACGCCTCGCATCCCGAGAGGGATCAGCAGATGGAATCGGTGGAGCGCATTCTTGCCGAGATGGGCCTTCAGCATATTCCCCGTGTCACGCTTCTGAACAAATGGGACGCCGTGCCCGTGAACGACAGGGTTCCCCTGCTTCTGGACCGGCCGGAAGCGATTCCCGTTTCTGCCCTTGCAGGTACGGGACTTCAGAAGGCGGCCGCCGCCATAGAGCGGCAGATGTTCGATGAAGGCGCGTGGCAGCGCCGGGATCCGCAGACCTGGGAGGAATTTGAAAAGAAAGGCAGGGTAAGGAAAAGGCGCGCCGATGAGGAAATAATACTTGACGACACCGAGCCTTTTCGGTAACTAACAGCAACGCAGCACGTCCCCATCGTCTAGCCGGCCCAGGACAGCGGCCTTTCACGCCGTCAACAGCGGTTCAAATCCGCTTGGGGACGCCAAAAATTTCAATAGGCTACAGCAGCTCAGTTTTTAGGTTACAAAAATTGGGTTACAATTTTTCCTCAGGAGACCTTCTCTTGAGGAATTTTTGTTTTAAGCAGGTCTTCCACTACCTGCCCGATGCCGCTGCCTCCCAGAGCCGAAAGAATTTCGCTCTGGTCCGTGTACAGCCCCGCGCTCTTCGTATAGCGATCCGTTGTAGTCGCTCGATAATGTCCCATAAGGACTTGGGCGGCATTCAGACCTGAACTCACGAACGTGATGGCCGCACTCTTGTGCCGGATGGCGTGAAAACCGAAGGGCTTCACATGGGCTTTCCGGCAGAGACGCTCCATGAAGTGAATGCGCTGGGTGAACGGCTGCCCCAGAAACGTGTCGTTCTGAAGCTGCATGAACACATTGTCCACCTTGCAGGGGCGGGCATCCCGCCACCACTTGAGCGCCTTGACCAGTTCCGGGTGCATTCGGAGCCAGCGCACCCGTTCCATTCCATTCCCCGACTTGTTGTCGGTCAGCCTGATTTTTTCCTTCTGAAGGTCCACATCGCTCCACGTCAGCCGGAAGATTTCACTCCTGCGTCCTCCCGTGAAGTACAGGGTCAGCAGCATGACCAAGTCCTGCCCTTCTGCCTGCTGAAACACCTTGATGACATCACTTTCTGGTGGAACATAGCGGTCGCCGTGCTTTACGGGAAATGGCTTCACCTTCAGAAATGGTGGTGCCACCTGTGGGAATCCCTCAAAGAAGTCGGAACCCCAGTTCCATGCCGCCAGCAGGTTCTTGCGGTACTTGTTGGCGACGTTCGCCCCGCGTTCATCCTTGATTCTGGAAAGAAACTCATAGGCTCTTG
>NZ_DYZA01000032.1 GCF_020741395.1 Mailhella massiliensis
GGTTCCTTTGTGTATAGATTTCGAGTCGAGACAACTGGTTATCTCACAAAGGAACCCCTTTTTTAACTTATTTAAAGGCTTCGCCTTTTTGGAACTCCCCGCATAGCGGGGAGTTTTCGGACTTAAAAAAACATCGCCCGGAGCAAAAGCCCCGGGCGACGAACGGCAGCCTACTTTTCCAGAAGCTTCCTTCTCCACGCCTTTTCGGTGTTGACCAGAAGCTGGGAAATTGTCATGGGCCCTATTCCCCCGGGCACGGGCGTAATGGCGGAGGCGAGCGGGGCCACGTTCTCATAGTCCACGTCGCCGCAGAGCCTGCCGTCTTCCCCGCGGTTGATACCCACGTCGATGATGACGGCCCCGGGCTTGACCATGTCGGCCGTGATGAAGCGGGGCCTGCCCAGGGCCGCGACGATGATATCGGCCTCACGGCACACGGCGGCAAGATCGGGCGTGCGGGAATGGCACATGGTCACAGTGGCGTTGTAGTCGCGGCTGCCCAGCATGAGAGCTATGGGGCGGCCCACAAGGTTGCTCCGGCCTATGACTACCGCCTTCTTGCCGCTCACGGAAATGCCGTACCGGTCGAGAATGGCCAGTATGCCCGCAGGCGTGCAGGGGCGGAGTCCCGGCACGTTCATGGCCACGCGGCCCTGATTCACGGCAGTAAGGCCGTCCACATCCTTCTCAGGGCTGATTGCGTCGATGCAGGGGCGGGCATCCAGCCCTTCGGGCAGAGGAAGCTGGAGCAGGATGCCGTCAATGGCCGGATCAGCGTTGAGGGAGGCAAGGAAATCCTCCAGCTCCTTCTGCGGCATGGAGGCGGGCTTGCGGTAGGAAGCCGTGTCGATGCCGGCTTCGGCGCAGGCTTTTTCCTTGTTGCGCACATAGACCTGAGAGGCGGGATCTTCCCCCACCAGTACTACGGCGAGGCAGGGGGCGCGCCCCGCCTTCTCCCTGTCCTTTTCTATCTTCTCACGCAGTGCGGCGCGTATGGCGGCCGCCGTGGCCTTGCCGTCGAGTATCATGGCAGTTCCTTTTCCGGCCTTGCCGGAAGCATGGGTTAGCGGTGGACGACGCTGCGCGGGCGTGTGCCGTCGGCCTGGCTGAGCAGTCCGTCCTTTTCCATCTGCTCCACAAAACGGGCCGCGCGGTTGAAGCCGATACGAAAACGCCTCTGGAGCAGGGAAATGGACACCTTGCCGTTGTCCAGCACGAACTGGATAGCCTCGGCATAGATGGGGTCGTCCACAATATCGTTGCCCCGGGAAGCAGGCTGTCCGAAATCCTCTGAACCTTCCTCGGCGGCGTCGCTGCCGAATTCCGAGAAATCTATCTTGTAATTCGGCGCCTGCTGCCTCTTCCAGTATTCCACCACAGCGGACACTTCCTCATCGCTCACAAAAGCTCCGTGCAGGCGCTGTATCATGCCTCCGTTGGGCTTGAAAAGCATGTCGCCCATACCGAGCAGCTTTTCCGCACCCGCACCGTCGAGAATGGTGCGCGAATCCTGCCCGCTCGTTACCTTGAAGGCGATACGGCAGGGGAAGTTTGCCTTGATGATGCCCGTCACAACATCCACGCTGGGCCGCTGGGTGGCGATGATGAGGTGTATGCCCGCCGCACGGGCCAGCTGCGCCAGGCGCACGATGCTGCCTTCCACTTCCTTGCGCTTCACCATCATGAGATCGGAAAGCTCGTCCACGATGATGACCAGGAAGGGCATGTTGGAAAGATCTTCCGGTTCCCCCGTTTCCGCATCCAGCGGCATGGAGCCCCCGGCCTCCACCTCTGCTCGCAGC
This sequence comes from Mailhella massiliensis, assembly GCF_020741395.1. Classification (GTDB taxonomy): domain Bacteria; phylum Desulfobacterota; class Desulfovibrionia; order Desulfovibrionales; family Desulfovibrionaceae; genus Mailhella; species Mailhella massiliensis_A. The sequence goes on from NZ_DYZA01000032.1 coordinate 1,803, forward strand.
CGGGCCTGGCGTTCGTTGTAGCCGGTGATATTGCGCACCTTCACCTTAGAGAACAGGGAAAGTCGACGATTCATTTCATCAATAGCCCAGAGAAGCGCATTCTTGGTGAGGTCCATATCCGTGACGACGGGATGCACGAGATGCGGCAGATCCGCATACATGGAAAGTTCCACGCGCTTGGGGTCCACCAGTATCATCTGCACCTCATCCGGCCTTGCGCGGTAAAGCAGACTGAGGATGATTGCGTTCAGGCACACGCTCTTGCCTGCACCCGTGGCGCCGGCCACCAGAAGATGAGGCATTTTTGCAAGGTCGGCGGAAACGGGCCTGCCCCCGGTATCCTTGCCCAAGGCCACGGTAAGGAGGGACTTTGCCTGTCGGAAGCTCTCGTTTTCCACGATTTCCCGGAAGTGCACGGTGGCGCGCTTCTCGTTGGGCACTTCCACGCCCACGGTATCCGTGCCCGGCACTGGGGCCTGCATGCGCACGGATACGGCCTTGAGCGACATGGCAAGGTCGTTGGCAAGATTGGTGATGCGCGTGGCCTTCACGCCGGGAGCTGGACGTACCTCGAACAGGGTAACTACGGGGCCGGGCGTGATGCGGGCCAGTGTGGCATGTACGTTGAAGTTTTTCAGGCAGGTGATGAGCGCTTCGCCCTGCCTCGTCAACGTAGCGCCGTCGGGCCGGCTTGCGAGGTCGTTTTCCGGAAGGGGAGAAAGCAGATCGAGCGGCGGCAGGGAAAGTTCCCTGCGCTTCGGCAGCGCCGGGGCCGGAGTTTCCGTCGTGGCGGAAGAGGCAGCCATGAAATCCTTCTGCATAGCCATGGCCCCTGCAACGGCGGTATCGACGGAGGCGTATTCCTCATCCTTCACCTCTTCCGTAAAGGAAGACTCGACGCATGCCTTCTCCCCGGTATGGGAAGAGGAAACGACCACGGCGGGAAAATCATCCTCTCTCAGAGAGGAGCGGGCGGAAAGGGCGGCGAGGGCGGACGGGCCGAGTTCTTCCTCTTCCGGCTCTTCCGTATGCTCTTCCTGCCCCTTGTCGCTTTCCTGAATGCAGGCAGTTTCCAGAGAGGAAAACTCCGCGACGGGCCTGCCTGCCGCACTCTCCACGGCAACGGGCTTTTCCATGGAAGCGTCGCCCACAGGGTCGTCCAACTCCAGAATGAACTCTTGCTCCTCTTTCGGGACGGAAGCCTCATGTGCCCGGGATTCTTCCTCCCACAATATCAAAGGAACGCTTTTTACCTCATCGGAAAGTTCATTCTTCCGCACTGCCGGCTCCTCCGCAAGGTGGAGAAAGCCACTTGCATTCTCTTCCTTCGGGCTTTCTTCCGGCTTCTTTGCTTCCGGGACGTCCTCATGCAGGTTCAAATCCAGAGCGGGATGCTCTTGCTCAGGCTCTTTCTTCTTTCTGCCCGCGATGATATCGAACACGACACGCGGGCGCGAAGCACCTTCCTTCTCTCTGCCGAGCTTTGCGGCAAGGCGCTTCAGGGAAGAGGGAACGTGCGGCACAGGCAGGTCGTAGGTGGTTCCGAAGGAGGGAATTTTCCTCATCACCCAGGCAATGAGGCGGGAAATGAGCGTCAGCCAGGAAATACTGAAGGAAAGCTCCATGGCGATGAGGAATACGAAAAGCCACAGCAGAAAAGAGCCGGAAGGACTGAAAAAAATCAGGGAAAGGGCCGAAAGCCACTGGCCCGTGATCCCGCCGCCGTGTATGCCGTGCACGGTGACGTCAAAAGCGGAGGAAGTGACGAGCACACAGGAAAAAAGCAGTACATAGCCCAGCCAGCGGTACCACTTGAGCACCAGCCAGCGCGAGACCAGCCCCGCGCCCACGGCCAGGAAGAAGACCACCCATAAAAAAGAGCCGACGCCGAAACTGTCCACCAGAAATCCGGCCAGATACGCGCCGAACAGGCCCGCCGCATTCTGTACGGACGAGGCCTGTATGCTCACGGCCTGATTGAAGGTCGGGTCACCGGCGTGATAGCTCCAGAGACTGAGCAGCATAAGCAGACCGCAGAAAAGAAAAAGCAGTCCGAGCAGTTCGCGTATCAGCCTGTGTCCGTACATTCATGATCCCCTTCATGCGTTGCGCACCTTTTGGGGAGCGCGCTTCCCCAAAGGCACTCTCGCAACCAAAAAAGAAAACGCTGCCGGAAGGGCGCGAAACGTCCTGCCGGCAGCGCAAAAGGAAAACGCTCGAATTAATCGCGGCCGAGATATTCGCGGGTGCGGGTATCGACCTTGACGCGATCCCCTTCATTCACGAAAATCGGCACCTGGATGACAACGCCGGTCTCCAGGGTGGCGGGCTTGGTCACGTTGGAAACGGTGTCGCCCTTCACGCCGGGCTCGGTCTTGGTCACCGTCATGACAAGGCTCACGGGCACTTCAATGTCGATGGGCTGACCGTTGTAGAGAAGCACGCGGCACTGCTGGGATTCCAGAAGCCAGTCGGCCTTGCCGTCGGTGTCGGCTTCGGGCAGGGAAATCTGCTCGTAAGTAGTCATGTCCATGAAGACAAGGTCGGTACCTTCGCGATACAGATACTGCATGTCGCGCTGCTCCATGTCGGGCTTGCCCACCTTTTCGCCGGAGCGGAAGGTGTTGTCCACCACGCGGCCGTTCAGGATGTTGCGCAGCTTGGTGCGCACCATGGCTCCGCCCTTGCCGGGCTTGAAGTGCTGGAACTCAACAATTTCATAGGGGGTGCCGTCGATCTCGATCTTCAGGCCGCGGCGAAAGTCAGTCGTGGAATACATGATGCCTCCAGGCGGAAATACGGTATTTTTATAAACATCCGAAACGGTCCGGCATGCGGCCCGCCAAGTTCCCTTATGGGAAAACCTGCCCCCCGCATCGCGGGGAGCCTCTGCGGAATATTTGCCTTTTCAGCCGGAGCAGGCTAATCTCGGCTCTTTCCGCAAAGCAAGATATATTGTCCGATAGAGGCTCACTTTGTCAACTCGCGAGGAGCGCCATGATCGACCTGTCCGCTGAAAAAAAGAAAAGGCCCGAACCCACGCTGGAGCTTCTGGCTACCCTGTACACGCTGGAGCAGCTGGAAGAAGCCTCGCACGACATGCCTCAGCTCGCCCTTGCCGGGCGCTCCAACGTGGGCAAATCCTCCCTTATCAACGCCCTCGCCCGGAGAAAAAAACTGGCCAAGGTCAGTTCCGAGCCGGGAAAAACGCGCTCCGTGAATCTTTTCAAGGTCAGCCCCGACGGCTTCTGCCTCACCGACCTTCCCGGCTACGGCTACGCCAGGCGCGGCCACGAGGAGCGGCGCAACTGGGCGGCGCTCATTCAAAAATATCTTGAACATACCCCCTCCCTGCGCGCTCTTGTCCTGCTCATCGACTGCCGCATCCCCACGCAGGAGTCCGACCGCGTCATGGCTGATTTCGCCCGCGCAAAAAATCTCCCCGTCATCGCCGTGCTCACCAAGGCGGACAAATGTACTCTGAAGGAACGCTCCGCCCAGCAGAAAACCTGGGAAAAAATACTCGGCGGAGAGAAACCCCTCGTCGTTTCGGCCATGACGCGCCTCGGCATGGAGGAACTGTGGGAGCGGCTTCGCGAAGCGGGCGCGCCTGCCCCGGAAATTCCCGCAGAACCTGAAAACGACGCCCCTGCCTGCGACTGATCAGCCATGCTCGATATATCTCATCTGAACGATGCCCAGAAAGAGGCCGTCACAGCGCCGGGAGGCCCCATGCTGGTCATTGCCGGCGCAGGTTCCGGTAAGACCCGCACCATCGTGTACCGCCTGGCCTGGCTTGCCGAGCAGGGGGTGGATCCCCGCTCCATGCTGCTTCTCACCTTCACGCGCAAGGCCTCGCAGGAAATGCTGCATCGGGCTGCAACCCTTCTTGATCATCAGCTCTTCGGCGTGCAGGGGGGGACCTTCCACAGCTTCGCTTTTTCCGTGCTGCGCCGCTGGGCTCCGGACTGGACGGGCGGCGCCCTCTCCGTCATGGACACCGCCGACAGCAGTTCCGCCATTCAAGCCTGCAAGGAAAACCTGGGCCTCGGCAAGGGCGACAGAAGTTTTCCCCGCACGCAGACCGTCATCAGCCTGCTCAGCAAGGCGCGGAACAAGGAAATGAGCCTTGAAGAAGTGCTCTCCCGCGAAGCGCAGCACCTTCTGCCCCACGCCTCCGATCTCATGAAACTCGGGGAGGCCTATAAAAACTACAAGCACGAACATGCCCTTCTGGACTACGACGACCTGCTCTTTGAACTGGAACAGCTCTTCATCGATAAGCCCGACCTTCTGGAAGCCCAGAAAATGCGCTTCAGCCATATCATGGTGGACGAGTACCAGGATACCAACAAGGTACAGGCGCGCCTTGTGCGCATGCTGGCCGGAAAGGACGGCAACATCATGGCCGTGGGCGACGACGCCCAGTCCATCTACGCCTTCCGCGGTGCAACGGTGCACAACATCCTCGATTTCCCCAAGCTGTTTCACAACACACGCATCATACGGCTGGAAGAGAACTACCGTTCCGTGCAGCCCGTGCTGGACGTGGCCAACAACCTGCTTTCCCACAGTTCGGAAGGTTACCGCAAACACCTTTTCTCCCGTCGGGAACTTCCTTCCGAAGCGGCCGTCACCCTGTACCGCCCACTGAGCGACCTGAGCCAGGCCCAGCTTGCCGCACGCCGCATCGAAGAGCTGCTCTCCTCCGTCCCTGCGCGGGAAATCGCCGTTCTGTTCCGCTCGGGATATCAGTCCTACCATCTGGAACTTGAGCTCAACAAGCGCGGCATAGGCTTTCGCAAGTACGGGGGGCTCCGCTACGCCGAGGCCGCCCATGTAAAGGATGTCATGGCGTTTGCCCGCCTGGTGAACAATCCGCTGGACCTGCCCTCCTTCGACCGCGTCGCCGCGCTCTCCCGGGGCATAGGGCCCAAAACCTCGCGCAAACTCTTCACCCTCGCCTGCGGAACCGACGAAAACGCGCTGAAAAAAGCCTCTTCCCGCTGGCCGGACTTTCAGGAAAATATGGCTCTCATCTCCTCTCTGCGCATGGAGCGTCCCCGCCCGGAAGAGGTCATAGGCCGCATCCTGGAGCATTACCGCCCGAAGATGGAAGAACTTTTCCCCGACGACTGGCCCCGCCGCCTTCAGGGACTGGAAGAAATGTCCACCATCGCCTCCTCCTACGACGACCTCCAGCTCTTTGTGGCCGACCTTTCCTTGGACAACCCTGAAGAAGCCCCGGAAGAAGAAGGTGAGGAAGACCGCATCACCCTTTCCACCGTACATTCCTCCAAGGGACTGGAGTGGTCGGCCGTGCTCATCATCGACCTGGTGGAAGACCGCTTTCCCTCCCGCCACGCCCTGGTGCGGCCTGAAGACTTCGAGGAGGAGCGCCGCCTCATGTATGTGGCCTGCACGCGCGCCAAGGATACGCTGGATCTTTTCTCGCCGCTCAGCATCTACAGCCGCTCCTCGGGCGACAGGGAGCCCGCCTCCCCCAGTCCCTTCGTGCGCGAACTTCCCCCGGACATGCTGGAAGAAGTATTTGAGAACTACGGCGGAATGCTGGCGAAAAGAAGAGTGCAGGAAACTCCTTCCGTGACAAGCTTCGGCGATGCCCCAAGACGGCGCGCATGGCATTTCGACAATGACGACGAAAAAGAAATGCTCAGGCGCAGAAACGACGGCTGGCCGCCCGTAGAGCGGGAGGACAGCTTCACGCCCCGCTCGCGCGAGGATGCGGACGACGCCTACATGGCCGCCGTGCGCGAAGCCGCAAGAAGCGGACGCGAGCTGGAAGAATCCCCGGAAGAGAAACCCGCCAGAAAGAAGCTCGGCTTCTGCCGGCACCGCCTCTTCGGCCGGGGCAAGATCGTGGAAGAGATCCCGCCGGACAAATACCGCGTCCATTTCCCGGGATTCGGGCTGAAAATCATCCTTGCCGACTACCTTACCCTGGAGCAGTCATGAAACCGGCCAGCGAAGACGATATCCTCGCCCTTGTCAACCGCTTCTTTCCCGTGGATCATCCCTCCCTTCTGCTGGGAAGGGGAGACGACTGCGCCGTGCTCCGCCCGGGTGCGCCCCTTGCCGTGAGCACGGATATCTTCGCGGAAGACGCGCATTTCCGCAGGCGCTACTTCACGCCCTACGACACGGGCTTCAAAGCCCTTGCCGTGAATATCAGCGACATAGGCGCGAGCGGAGCCTCTCCCTCGGGCATTTCCATAGGGCTTACTCTCACGGGAAAGGAGGACGAAGAGTGGCTTTCCGGCTTCTGCCGCGGCATGAAAGATCTGTGCGACCGCTTTTCCCTTGCCCTTTCCGGCGGCGATCTCGCGCGCTCCTCCCTTCTGAATGTCTGCGTCACAGCCTGGGGAGAGCTTCCGGAGGGCCTGCCTATGGGCCTTCGGCGAGGCATGGCGAAGGAAGGGGACATTGTTTTTCTTGTGGGTTCCGTGGGGCTTGCCCGCCTCGGACTGACGCTTCTGGAACAAGGATCCAATCCTGAAGAATGTGAAGACCTCAAGGCAATGTGGCCGGAGGCCTGCTCCGCACACCTTCGCCCCATGCCTCTCGCGAAAGAAGGCATGGCCCTTGCCCGCTTCGCCCTGCGCCATCACCTCGAAGAACGCCTCTCCCTCATGGATGTTTCCGACGGACTTGCCCGCGACCTGCCGCGCCTTCTCGCAAGGGGAAAAACAGGCCTCGGGGCGGATATCGTGCTTTCCCCGGAAGACCTTGCCCCGGAAATTCTGCGCTACGCCTCACAACACGGCATCACCGCCCCTGACTTTGCCTTTGAGGGCGGAGAAGATTACGCGCTTGTCGGGACATGCCCCTCGCCGCTCTGGCCGGAGCTGGCCCACGTCCTTTCCGGTTTTGCCGTCCCCTCCCTTCTGCTGGGAACGGTAGGTACAGGCCCAATCGCGCTCAACGGGCACCTCCCGGTGTCGGCGGGGTTCGACCATTTTTCCGGTTGAAAAGCAGACGGAAACATGATTGCCTTCATGAAGGCTTCACATTCTCTGCCTATGTTTACTGCAACACAGAAAGAAACATAATGAAAGCCGGAAGGCCCGGCCGGACAACAAAGCGAGGAAAAGCATGGAAAAGACCATGAGCGCCACCAAGCACATCGCCCTTATCGCCCACGACAACATGAAGGAAAGCCTCATTGAGTGGTGCGCCGAAAACAGCCAGATTCTGGCCCGACATTTTCTCTGCGGCACCGGCACCACGGCGCGCCTCATCAATGAACGCACAAGTCTTCCCGTCACTCCCTATCTGAGCGGCCCCCTCGGCGGCGATCAACAGATAGGCGCTCAGGTGGCGGAAGGCCATATCGATATCATCGTGTTCTTCTCCGATCCGCTCACGGCCCAGCCCCACGACCCGGACGTGAAGGCCCTGCTGCGCATCGCCCAGGTGTACGATATTCCCATCGCCAACAACCGCGCCACGGCCGACTTCATCATCACCTCTCCCCTGTTCAGCGGGCCCTACACCTACACGCCCCACAACCATTTTCCCGGAAAAAACAAGTAACCCGGCAACACTATAAAAAAGCGGCTTCTCTCCCGAACATCGGAGAGAGGCCGCTTTTTCATACCCGTACCATGCCCTTCCGGCAACACACGTTATTCCGTGGCTGCCACGCAGGTTCCGGCATTGGCAAAACCGTCGATAGCGCCTTCAATAACTATAGTTTCCTTCACGCCCAGAGGCGCGGCCCCGGGCACGCGGAAGGATGCGTTGTCAATGGGCTCAATGGCGGTCTCCACGGGCTTTTCCAGCTGGGGAACCCACTCGTAAGGGGCACGGTAGGCGCGATAGACGAAGTTCATCTTGCCGTTTTCCGCCGTGCGGTAGGGACAGAGGTATTCCCACACGATTTCATGTTCGCGCGTGACTTCGAACACTCTGCCGTCCGAACCTTCGGTGATGAGGGTGTTACCGTTGGGCAGACGCTGGGCGGAGCTGATGAAAGGGCTGTAAAAACGGCAGGCATCCAACGGCACCACGAAACCCGCTTCATGGGGCGTATACTGCCAGACGATTTCCAGATTCACAGGGTTGAATTCCAGCACGCGGGAGTAGTCGCGCAGGGCGGACTTGGTGCCGTCCTTCGCTCCGGGGTTCGGTGCGCCGTAACCGGCCCAGCCGCCGTTGTCGAACACAAGGATGTTGCCTTCGCCGGGCAGTCCGCGAGGGATCATGTGAGCATGATGCTGCCCGATGATCCAACCGAGCTTCTTCATTTCCGGCGTGGCGTTGTAGTCGGGCCCGACCTTCCAGACTATCTTGCCCGTCTCCTTGCTGATAATAAAAATAATGTTGGTCTCGCGGCCGTCCATGATGATGTTGTCGGGGTGGAAGCGCCCATCGCCGGCATCATACCACGGGTTCGGGCCGAGCACGGACATGGAATTGACGTGCATCCAGTCGCCCACGGCCGGGGAATCCTCCACCAGGCTGCCTCCGCGATAGTTGGGATTGCGGCACATGGCATTGCGCGCCTCCTCGGAAAACCCCATCTCCTCCACATGCTCGCTGCAGTGCCATTCCCAGATGATATCCCCTTCCCAGTTCACTTCATACACCACATCGTCCAGAAGGGGCTTGTCGGAAATAAAAGGAACATGCTCATCCTTATGGGCCAGGACAAGGGTGTTGCCTCCGTCAATGCGAGGCTCCATGCCGGGCACATAATACCCCACCGGGTTGCCCTCGCGCTGGAAGTCGTGGTGCTGACGGGCCATCCACTGCGGTTCTTCCCCGGGGTCGGTAATGAACTCGGCCTGATTCCACTGCCATTCTATACGGCCGTCGAAATCCACCTGAATAAGATCGCGTTGATCCTGAAGACCATACTTAGGATTACGCATGCCGGAACTGGCCACAAGGCGCCCCTGAGGAAACAGCTTCACGGGGAAACCGTGCAGGTTCTTCCACTTGCGGATTTCGTTGCCGTTCATGTCAATGAGCAGGGAGCCGTCGTTTTCCAGCGGGAGGACAGTATAGCCGCTCCACGCCTTTTCAGGCTTATACAAGGTAACGCCGGTAGGATAAATGGTGGGATAGCCCATACTTGCCTCCTTACACGCCCCAACGGGGCTCGTGGAACGGTTTCATGGCGCGTTTTTACGAAAGCGGGCTTTCCGCCCGGACAATGAGAAAACACCGCGCCTTTTACAAACATCCAGGGCAAAATGTCCTTAAAGATACTGTGGGGAGAGCTGACGCTCTTCCGCCGGAGCCATACTTGTCCCGCGGAGAAAGAAATCCGTCTTGTTCCTTTCTTCCCATGAAAAAAGCATAGCAGGAAAAATATTTTTTTATGTCTCTCATGCGACAATATCGCTTTTTTCCTTTTTCGAGAATATTTTTTTACATTACTTT
>NZ_DYZA01000033.1 GCF_020741395.1 Mailhella massiliensis
ATGCGCCTGAAGGGCCGCCCCGTCATGACTATCTGCCGGGGAAACGTGGTCATGGATCACGGCGAGATCTGCGTCGCCCCCGGCGCCGGGCGTTATGTCGGAAGAAAGTAACGCTTCGTTTTCGCACAACATCTATTCCCGTCAAGGAGAGTTTCCTATGAAGGCACTGGCTTTTAACTGCAGTCCGCGCAAACAGCCCTGGACCACCGCCACACTTCTGGAAAAAGCCCTGGAAGGCGCCGCCTCCCAGGGAGCGGAAACCCGGCTGTACCACATGTTTGACTATACTTTCACCGGGTGCCGGAGCTGCTACCTCTGCAAGCGCCTCGGCCATGAGAACGATGCGAAATGTTTTTTGAAGGACGACCTGACGCCCATTCTTGAAGACGCCCGGGATGCGGATTTGCTCTTTCTGGGAAGCCCCATCTACTATTATGCGGAAACGGGCTGCTTCAGGAACCTGTTTGAGCGCCTGCTCTATCCCTGGTCCGTCATGACGGCGGGCACGCGCACGCAGTTCCCCCGCATCATCAACACCGCCCTCTTCTATTCCATGAACCTGCGCGAAGATCAGATAGGGGAGAGAGAATCTCCTCCGTATCCTGAGCATTTCCGTCTTGAAGTCATGGAAAAATCGCAGTTTTTCATGGCGCGTACTTTCGGCTGCTGCGAGGTGTTCCTGTGCACGGAAACTCAGCAGGTCAAGGACTTCAGCAAGTACCGCATGTCCGTGCGCGAGCCTGAGGCGAGAATCAGGCGTCGCAAGGAGGTCTTTCCTGAAGATTGCCGGCGGGCCTTTGAACTTGGAGCGCGCCTTGCGGCGAATCCGCCCGTGGAGCGCCAGCTTGCCTGGCAGAGAGATGAACGAGCGGCCATGCTGGTTCACGGCTGATAAAAGGGAGTGACAGCCATGGCTGATTCCCGACTCAATGCGACCCGGGCGCTTGCGGAAGGCATTGCCCGGCTGGATTATGAAGCTTTGCCGGAAAAGGTCCTGCTCAGCGCGAAGCGCTGTCTGCTGGAAATCGTTTCCGGGGCCGTCGCCGGCAGGGCGACGGCGTACATACGGGATATGGATCTTCACATGGCGGAGTCTGCCGCCGCGGAAGCCACCGTCATCGGCGGCGACGGAAGGCGGCGTTGTGCGGAACAGGCGGCCATGCTCAACGCCTCTTCCGCCGTGGTGAGAGAGTTCATCGGCGGGCACCGCTTTTCCTACAGCATGCCGGTCATTGCGTCCATTCCCGCCGCGCTGGCCTGCGCGGAGCGCGCGAAGGCTTCCGGCAGGCGTCTGCTCAAAGGCATGGTGGCCGGTATTGAAACTCACGCCCGCATAGGCATGGCGGTACTGCCCATGAGGCGGGAATTTCACCCTCACGGCACGGTTGCGGTGTTCGGCGCGGCGGCTGCGGCGGCCGCCGTGGAAGGCATGGATGCAGCTGGCCTTGAACGTGTGCTCGACATTGCCTCGGTGCTGCCCGTGTTCGGGCACCGCCGCACGACCTTTGAAGGCGGCACCGTGCGCAATTTCTATCCGGGCTTTGCGGCTTACAACGGCATGACGGCCGTGAAGCTGGCCATGTCCGGCGTCACGGGTGCGGAGGACGGTGTGCGGACATGCTTTGCCGAGATTGCCGGGGAGGACGGCCTGCGGGAAGACGTGCTCCTTGAAGGGCTGGGAAGCCGCTTTGAAACATCCCGCAACTATTACAAGCTGCACGGCTGCGACCGGCATCTGCACGGCGCGGTGGAAATCACCAAAAAACTCATGGATGAGGCGGGGGAAGGCGTGCTCACCCCCGATGCCGTGGCAAAGGTGGAAGTGGAAACCTACCTGCGGGCGTCGCGGTGCGACAGCAAGCGCCCGGTGAACGCCCTGGCCTCGCAGTGGTCCGTTCCCCACGGCATTGCCGCCATGCTGGTGCTTCATCGTTCCGATGCGGAAGCCTACTCCGAACAGGCCGTGGCGAGGGAGGATATCCGCGCCCTGGCCTCCCTTGTGGAGGTGCGCGAAGAGCCCTCATTCACCGCGTGCGAGCCGGACAGAAGGCCGACCCGCGTCACATTCCATCTGAAGGACGGGCGCCGCCTCAGCGGGGAAGTGCCCATCGCCTCGGGAGAATTCGACAGCGCCGAACCCGATGAAGTGCTGGAACAGAAGCTCTTTGAAAAATGCTTCTCCCTGTTCAAGCTCGGGGGCATGCCCCGGGAAAGAGCGGAGAAGGTCGTGGAAAAAGTCATGAGTCTGGAGCAGCTCTCCGAGGTGCGCGAGCTGACGGCCATGCTGGCCCGTCCCTGACGGGCGGGAACATAACCTTATTTCACCAGGAGGTCTCCCATGTTGAAACGTGCCCTGACCCTGTCTTTGAGCTTTGCCCTGTGCCTGCTGCCCGCCGCCTTTTCGGCGGAGGCGAAGACCACGTTCCTGACGCTGCCCACGGCAACCATGAGCGGCACCTATTATCAGTATTTTTCCGGCGTAGGCCAGATATTCAGCAAGAAGTACCCGGATATCAACATCACCGTCACCGCGAGCTCTGGAGCGCTGGAAAACGTGAAGCTCCTTGAGATGGGCGAGGCGGAACTCGTGCCTTCCAGCGTGCCCGTGGCCCGTTTCGCCTTTGACGGCACGGAAGACTTCGCAAAGCCTGTTCCCCTGCGCGGCGTGCTGGTCATGTTCAGCTCCCATTATCATTTCCTCACCCTCGACAAGAACATCAAAAGCATCGACGACCTTTCCGGAAAGACGGTCTCCATCGGGCTCGGCTCTTCCCTCATGGAAAAGGTAGGCAGGCGCATCTTTACCGAAAAGGGCATGCTCGACAAGGTGAAGCTGCAATACCTCTCCATCGGCGAATCGTGCAGCGCCCTGAAGGACGGCACCATCGATGCGGCCCTTCTGCTCTCCACCCTGCCGCTTTCCCCGGTGATGGAGCTGTGCACCAGCCGCGACGTGAATTTCGTCCCCGTACCGGAAGACATAGCGCAGCTTGTGGGGGCGACCATTCCTTCCCGGAGCAGCGTCATTCCCGCCGGGACCTATCCCGGCCAGAAGGCAGATGTGCCCAGCGTCACGTTCTATGAAGGCCTCTTCGCCCATAAGGACGCTTCCGCGGACATGGTCTACATGTTCCTCAAGGTTCTGTATGAAAACAAGGAAGACCTCATAGCCGTGTTCCCCGGCGCGAAGACCACCACGCCCGAAATGTGCATGGAAGGCATGGCCGTTCCTCTGCATCCCGGCGCGTACCGCTATTACAAGGAGCTCGGCGTCGACATTCCCGACGCGCTGAAGCCCATCGACTGAAGCCCGCAATCCTGAACGGGCGGAAGCGGAAGGGAACTTCCGCTTCCGCTTCGGGAGCGCCTCTGGAACACAGCCGACCTTTGCGTCGAAAAAGAGAGACGGACATGAGCATCAAAGATTGGATTTATCGCGCCATCGCCTGCGGGATGAGCACGTTTCAGACATATACCGCCGTGGTAGCTCCGTTTACCGCCATGATACAGCGGCCCATCCATCTCGCCTTCGGTCTTCCGCTGGTTTTTCTCAGCAAGCCTTCCGGCGACGGCTTTCTGCACAAGGCGCTCGACTACCTTCTGGCGGCCATAGGCGTCCTGGTGGGCCTCTACTGGGTGTACAATCAGATGGAGCTGATGAGCCGGGCGGGTGCCGCCACCAGCGAAGACATTATCATTTCCGCCCTCGCGGTGCTGGTTATTCTTGAAGGGACGCGCCGCATCATGGGGCCCGCGCTTTCTCTCATCGCCATAGCCTTCATGGCCTACGCCTACTTCGGGCCCTACATGCCGTCATTCTTCGGGCACCGGGGCTACAGCCTGGAACGCATCCTGTTCTACTGCTATACCTATCCCGAAGCCATTTTCGGCGTTCCTCTCGGCGTATCCTCCACCTATATTTACATGTTCGTCATGCTGGCCTGCGTCATGAACAGGACGGGCATGGGCGATGTGTTCATCCGCCTGGCCTTTGCCGCCACGGGGCGCTTCGTGGGCGGCCCGGGCAAGGCCGCCGTCCTCGGCAGCGCCCTGTTCGGGTGCGTTTCCGGCGCTTCCAGCGCCAACGTGGTCGCCACGGGCACCTTCACCATTCCTCTCATGAAAAAGGCCGGCTTCCCCGGTACCTTTGCCGGCGGCGTGGAGGCCGCGGCTTCCACAGGCGGGCAGATCATGCCCCCCATGATGGGGGCGGCCGCCTTCATCATTGCCGACGTGCTCGGCGTATCCTATTTCACGGTGTGCGTCGCTGCTGCCATACCTGCGATCCTGTATTTTCTTTCGGTAGGCGCGGTCATTCATTTTGAATGTCTCCGCATGGGCCTCGGCCGCTCCATGGAGCAGACGGAGTCTGTCCTTTCCGTACTGAAAAAAGACGGCTATCAGCTTCTTCCCCTGGTTGCGCTGGTGGGCATGCTGGCCATGGATCTTTCGCCCCTGCGGGCGGGCGCTGTTTCTGTGGCGCTTACCATCGTCATCAACCTGCTTTTCGGGAAGAACAAGCTGGACCTGAAGGGATTCGTCAAGGTTTTTGAAGAAAGCGCCACCCGTTCCCTGGAAGTGGTCATGTCCACCTCCTGCGCGGGCATCATCGTGGGCATGGTCTCCCTTACGGGCATAGGGCTGAAGTTTTCCAACGCAATCATCAGCCTGAGCGGAAGCCATCTTTCCCTGGTGCTCGTCATGAGCATGATAGCGTCCATCATCCTCGGCATGGGCCTGCCTACCGCGGCCTGTTACATCATCCTTTCCGTGATCACCGCCCCCATCGTGGTCAAGATGGGCGTGTTGCCCATGGCCGCGCACCTGTTCATTTTTTACTTCGGCATCATGTCCACCATCACTCCCCCGGTGGCGCTCTCGTCCTATATCGCGGCTTCCCTTGCGGACGCAAATCCCATGAAGACAGGCATAAAGGCGGTACAACTGGCATTGGCGGGCTTCATTGTGCCCTACATGTTCGTGTACAACCCCGGCCTGCTCGCGGAAGGCTCCTTCATCCATATCATGGTCTGCCTTGTGACGGCCTGCCTCGGCATCATCGCTCTTTCCGCGGCCACGGTGGGGTACTTCCGCATGAAGATGCACTGGCTGGAGCGCATCGTGTTCGTCGTCGCCGCCCTGTGCCTCATCGGCGACAATACGCTGCTCAACGTGGCGAGCCTCGTCGTGGTGGGGACGGTATTCTTTTTCCGCAGGGAAAAGCGCCCGGCGGCGGACGGAGACGAAAACCCGCAGACCTGAGCGGAGGGAGAGCCTGTGAAAGACATGACGGAACAGTCGGAAGGGAAGGAGTCGGGGCAGAGCTCCATGCGTTCCGTGGAGCGGCTCATTGATATCCTTTCCCTGTTCGCCGAGGAGCGGAACGGCCTGTGCGCCCGGGATATCTCCGTGGTGACGGGAATTCCCCAGTCCACCTGTTTCCGCATGCTCTCCTGCCTTGTGGAAGCGGGCCTTCTGGAAAAGTCGGGAACTCTGTACGGAGTGGGAGGCACGATACTGCGCATGGCCCAGGGCGGGCAGATGTATGAGCGCCTCCGCAGGATTTCCCTGCCGTATCTTCGCAGGCTTTCCCACAAAACGGGCCAGAGCGTAGGCATGAGCGTGGTGGACCGGGATAATTTTCGTCTCTGCATAGAACTTGTGCACAATGCCGCGCAGGAGCTGCGTCAGCATACCCCGCTGCGCACGCCCCTGCCCCTGCACAAGGGGGCATCGGGCAAGATGCTTTGGGCTTTCCTGCCTGAGGTGCGCCGCGTCCAGGTCTATCGCGACAACGCGCTGGAAATGGAGGAGAGCTGGGAGCAGGTTTCCCGTTTCCTCGGCGAGATACGCCGTAAGGGCTGCTTTTTCAGCACAAACGAGAGGATACAGGGCGCCTGTTCCGTGGCCGCTCCGGTTCTGGGCAGCGAAGGCGACCTCATCGCCGTAGTCACGGTTTCCGCCGTGCGCCAGCGATTCACGGAAGAGGAAATAGCCCTTTATATACGCCTCCTGAAAGAAACCTGCGCCCAGATAGCCTCCGCCTGCTGAAAAGCGCCGCCGCAGGCCTGGAGCGGTTCCGCGCGGCAGGGAGTTGCCTGTGCATCGGCAGGAAAGAAAAAGGCGGGGATCCCCCTTGACAAGAAGGAGGTTTCGTATTGTACTAATT
>NZ_DYZA01000034.1 GCF_020741395.1 Mailhella massiliensis
GTTAAGCTGTCCTTCTATGGTCTTGACGGAATACATGGTTTCCTCACTCTGTCTTGGGGCATACCCGCCTGAGCAGGTGGCCCATTTTTTCTTTTTTCGTCAGCAGGTAGTCTTCATTGTAGCGGCCGGGCTCCTGTTCTATGGGAACCCGCTCCACAATGTCCAGCCCATAGCCTTCCAGCCCTACGATCTTGGTGGGGTTGTTGGTCAGCAAACGAAGCTTGCGTATGCCCAGATCCACCAGAATCTGCGCGCCGACGCCATAATCGCGCAAATCGGGCCGGAAGCCAAGACGAATATTCGCCTCCACAGTGTCCAGTCCCTGCTCCTGAAGCGCATATGCCCTGATTTTGTTGGCAAGGCCTATGCCCCGCCCTTCCTGACGCATGTACAGAAGAGCGCCCCGCCCTTCCCTTTCTATCTGGGAAAGCGCGGCGGCAAGCTGCCCGCCGCAGTCGCAGCGCATGGAGCCGAACACGTCGCCGGTGAGACATTCGCTGTGCACACGCACCAGCACAGGGGAAGGATCGTCCCTCTCATCCACGTCGCCCTTCACCAGGGCCACATGGGTTCGGCCGTCCACGGAATTTTCATAGGCAATGATGCGGAAATCCCCGTATTTCGTGGGCATGGAAGCTTCGGCGGCACGCTTCACTGCAACTTCGCCGTGCTCCAGCCTCCAGCGGATGATATCCTTGTTGGCGGCGATGTGCAGATCATGCTCGGCCGCGAATTTCTCAAGGTCGGGCATACGGGCCATAGTCCCGTCTTCCTTCATGATCTCGCAGATGACTGCAGCCTCCTTGAGCCCGGCCATGCGGCAAAGATCCACACTTCCTTCCGTCTGCCCCGCGCGGGTGAGCAGCCCGCCGGGCCGCGCGCGCAGGGGGAACATGCAGCCGGGCGAAACGAGATCGCCCGGAACAGCGCCGTCGGCAATGGCCGTCTGTACGGTATGGGCGCGACCCGCCGCGGAAATGGCGGGAGCATCGCCGGAACGCGCGTCGATGGACACGGTGAAATTGGTGCCGAAACGGGAGCCGTTGCGCCGCGTCATGAGCTGAAGGCCGAGCCTGTCGGCCCGTTCGGCGGAAAGTGAAAGGCAGATGAGCCCCCGCCCCTGCCGGGACATGAAATTGATGATTTCAGGCGTGACGAACTCGGCGGCGGCCACAAGATCGCCCTCGTTCTCCCTGTCCTCATCATCCACAAGAATGATCATCCTGCCCTTTTTCAGATCGTCAAGGGCTGTCTCCACACTGCACAGAGGCATACGCTGTCCTTCAAGAGCGGATTGTGAATGTTGACGCCCTGCCGGCACGGGCCTCTCCCGAAGCCGGCACAAGCGACGCTAAAAACCGAAGCCGTTGCGGCGCAGAAAATCCATAGTCACGCGCTCTTCCGGGGCCTTGTTCCGGCTCCCGGCATAGGGCTGCATGAGGTGCTTCACATACTTGCCGATGATATCCGTTTCCAGGTTCACACAGGAACCTGCCTTCCATGATGCCACCGTAGTCACGCGCCAGGTTTCGGGAATGATGTTCACTTCCAGAAAACCGGGGCCGCAGTCGTTTACGGTCAAGCTTATGCCGTCCAGAGTCACCGACCCCTTGGGCACTATCTGGGAGCTCCATTCCTCGGCAAAGGTAAGGCGTATGCAGCGGGAATCTCCCACAGGGCGCACGCTTTCCACCCGGGCCACGGTATCCACATGACCGCTTACGATATGCCCGCCGAAGCGCTCACCCATGGCCATGGCACGTTCCATGTTCACAAGCCCCCCCACGGAAAGCCCGCCCAAGTTGGAGCAGGAAAGCGTTTCCGCCGAAGCGAACGCCGTAAAGGAAGGTCCGGAGGCAATCCAGGTTTCCATAGTAAGGCATACCCCGTTGCAGGCCACGGACTCACCGATTTCCGGCGCTGCCCATGCGAAAAGGGGATGGAAGCGGAAGAGCATGTCTCCGCCCCTTCTCTCCATGCCTTCAATGCGGCCCTGCCCCTCGATAAGCCCCGTAAACATCGCTCAGCCCCTGTCCGCACGGAAATAAAGGTGTATGTCGCCGTCCAGCACAGAGGTACGTACCACGCGCATGCGCAGAGCGTCCTCCATATCGTCCGCCGTGCGACCGGCAAACACGGGCGTGGCATCGGCATCGCCGAGAATGGAGGGGGCAAGATGCAGATGAAACTCGTCCACCAGCCCCTGCTCCAGAAGAGAAAGGGCCAGTTTGCCGCCTCCCTCACAGAGCACATACAGGCAATGCTCCTGCTCCCTCAGGGTGACAAGCACTTCTTCCGCGTCCAGCGTATGCCTGCCGGAGGCGCAGTCCACGCCGTATACGCGCGCACCCCGGTTGCGCAGACCGGCTGCGGAAGGGGAAGCCGCCTGAGCCGCCGTGCTGAAGAACACGCAGTCGGAGGGTCTGTCGTCGAGCAGGTGGCAGGAAGCCTCGGCCCCGGGCAGCCGGGAAGTCATCACCGCCGCCAGAGGCTGGCGCTCGGCACTCTGCGTCCTTGCCGTAAGGCGGGGATTATCCAGCAAAAAAGTATTGCCGCCCACAAGCACGGCCCCGCCCGCGCGCCCTATGTTCTCGCGCAGGCGCATCACCTCCTCATGGGAGGCCCGGTTGGAAATACGCTGGGAGCGCCCCGCCCGCGTCGCAATACGCCCGTCGAGCGTGGAGGCCATTTTCAAAATGACATACGGCCTGCGCGTGGTCTGCCAGATGATGAAGTCGGCCACCAGATCGCGGCACTCCTTTTCAAGCACGCCCATCTCCACCTGTACGCCGTGCTCACGCAGAAATTCCGCTCCTCCTGAGGCCTGGGCATTCACGTCGGCCATGCCGACCACCACACGGGGAATACCCGCTTCCAGAATGGCTTTCGCACAGGGAGGAGTCTTCCCCTGATGATTGCAGGGTTCCAACGTGACGTACAAGGTACACTGGGAAGGATCCACGCCTTTTTCCCGCGCGTCGCACAGACAGTTCACCTCGGCATGGGCCTCGCCGCACACGGCATGCCAGCCTTCCGCCACAATGTTCCCGTCGCGCACCAGAACCGCACCTACCGTAGGGTTGGGAGCCGTACTCCAGCGCCCTCTTTCGGCCAGTTCCAGCGCTGCCCGCATGAATGGTTCGTGCCGGTTCACTCCCTGCCTCCTTCCTTTTCATCCGAGGCTCCGGCCTGCTCTGCCGGAGCGCTTTTTTCTGCCCCTTCAGGGCTGTCCGCCCCATGCGGCAGGTGTATGACCTGCACGCCGGCTTCGGCGAGCATGGCTTTTGAAAGCTCGTCGGGATAGTTCTCGGAAATCCAAATGCGCCTTACCCCGCAGTTTATCAACATCTTGGAGCAGATGAAGCAGGGGTAGGTGGTGCAGTAAAGCTCCGCACTGCGCAGGGAGATACCGTGCACCGCAGCCTGTATGATGACATTCTGCTCGGCATGAATCCCCCGGCATATCTCATGGCGCTGCCCGGAGGGAATACCGAGGGAAGCACGCAGGCAGCCGACTTCAAGGCAGTGCGGCACGCCGGAGGGGGCGCCGTTGTAGCCCGTGGCCAGAATACGCTTGTCCAGCACGGCCAAGGCGCCCACCTTCCTGCGAAGGCAGGTGGAACGCTCCGCTACAAGGTAGGCTATGTCCATGAAATATCTGGGCCAGCTGGCCCTACTGCCTTGCGCCATACATCCTCCCGTCTCGTCCGGGAACGTATCACTGTTTGAACATAAGGAAAAGGGCGGCCGCGCGCAGGGCCGCCCATGCTTTTTACCAGGCGAAAAGCGGGAACCTGCAGGCAAAGGCTTCCACTTCGCTGCGGATTTCAGCGAGACGGGATTCATGGGTGGTGTTGGAAAGCACATCCACAATCCAGTCGCCCACCTTCTCCATATCCTTCTCCTTCATGCCGCGCGTGGTGAGCGCGGCCGTACCGATGCGTACACCGGAAGTGACGAAGGGGGAGCGAGTTTCAAAGGGAACCGTGTTCTTGTTCACCGTGATGCCGGCAAGGTCAAGGGCATGCTCGGCATCCTTGCCGGTGATATCCTTTCTGGTCAGATCAAGCAGCATGAGGTGATTGTCCGTCCCGCCGGAAACAAGATCATAGCCGGCGTCTGTCAGGCAGGTGGCGAGCACCCTGGCGTTGCGCAGTATCTGCTCCTGATATTCCTTGAACTCGGGGCGCAACGCTTCACCGAAGGCCACGGCCTTGGCCGCAATGACGTGCATGAGCGGCCCGCCCTGCATGCCGGGGAACACCTTGCTGTTGATGGACTTGCCGTATTCCTCCCCACGTGAGGAAAGGATCAGGCCGCCGCGCGGCCCACGCAGGGTCTTGTGCGTGGTGCTCGTGGTGATATCAGCCCAAGGAAGAGGCGAAGGATGAAGCCCGGCAGCCACGAGGCCCGCGATATGAGCCATGTCCACCATAAGCTTTGCGCCCACTTCATCGGCAATTCTGCGGAAACGCTCGAAGTCGATGATGCGGGAATAGGCGCTCGCACCCGCCACGATGAGCGCGGGACGACATTCGAGGGCCTTCTTTTCCAGTTCCTCGTAATCAATGCGGCCCGTTTCACGGTTCACGCCGTAGGGAACGAAATTGTATGCGCGCCCGGAAAAGTTCACAGGGCTGCCGTGGGTAAGATGCCCGCCATGGGAAAGATCCATGCCCATGACCGTGTCGCCGGGCTTGATGAGCGCAAGATAGGCGGCCATGTTGGCCTGGCTGCCGGCATGGGGCTGCACATTGGCGTAATCGCAACCGAACAGCTTCATCGCGCGATCGCGGGCAAGGTTTTCCACAATGTCCACAAATTCGCAGCCGCCATAATAACGCTTGCCCGGATACCCCTCGGCATACTTGTGCGTCATGATGGAACCCTGCGCCTCGCGCACGGCAACAGATATGAAATTTTCCGAGGCGATGAGTTCAAGCTTGCTCACCTGACGGCGGGATTCCTTCCAGATGGCGTCCGCGACCTCAGGGTCGCGCAAAATCAGTTCTTCCATGGTTCTTCTGTTCCTGAAAATTGAGGGCCGGTCCCCCGGCCCTGCAGATTACGCGGTGAACTTCTTCAGTACGAGGCTTGCGTTAGTGCCGCCGAATCCAAAGGAATTTATCATGGCATAGCAGGGATCGAGCTTTTTCGACCCTCCGCCCATGTAGTTGAGATCACACTCAGGATCGGGTGTTTCCTGATTGATGGTACCGGGCACCATGCCGGTGATGAGAGTCATAGAGGCAAACACGCTGGCCACGCCGCCGGAAGCGCCGAGCAGGTGCCCTATCTGCGACTTCACGCCCGTAATGGCCAGATCCCTTGCATGGTCGCCAAAAACTGCATGCAGAGCCTTGGTTTCCGCAGCGTCGTTGGCATGGGTGGACGTGCCGTGGGCGCTCACGTGGTTTATGGCGTCGGGAGAAAGTCCGGCGTCGGCCAGGGCATTGCGCATACAGGCGGCCATGCCTTCACCCGTTTCCAGAGGCGCCACCATGTGATGGGCGTCGTCGGAAGCGCCGAAGCCTACGACCTCAGCATAGATTTTCGCACCGCGAGCCTCGGCGTGCTCCAGCGTTTCCAGCATGAGCATGCCCGCACCTTCGCCCATGATGAAGCCGCTACGACCGGCGTCGAAGGGGCGGGAAGCCTTTTCAGGCTCGTCCTGATGCGCCGTGCAGAGGGCCTTCATGGAAGTGAATCCGGAAATACCCATCTCCGTGATGGTGGATTCCGCACCGCCCGTAATGACGGCATCGGCACGACCGAGCACAAGCTGATCATAGGCGCTGCCTATGGCGTGCAGCGCCGAAGCGCAGGCACTCGTGGAAACCACGTTGATCCCCTTTGCGCCCGTGAATATGGCCACCTGGCCGGGAGCCATATTGGAAATGAGCATAGGAATATAGAAAGGAGAAACGCGGTTGGGGCCGGAAGTACGCAGCTTTTCGTGAAAGTCCTCAATAGTCTTGAGGCCACCGAGCCCAACGCCGAGCACCACGCCCACACGGCCGGCATTGCTCTCGTCAATCTTGAGGCCGGAGTCCGCCATGAGCTGCATGCCCGCACACACGGCCAGCTGGCAGAAGCGGTCCATCTTGCGGCACTGTTTGGCCGGAATGAATTCTTCGGGGTTGAAATCCTTTACTTCGCCCGCGATGTGCGTGGGAAATTCGGTGGAATCAAACTGAGAGATACGGCCGATGCCGGACTTACCGGCAAGAAGGGCCTCCCAACTGCTCTCCAGATTGGTGCCCAGAGGGGTGATAGCTGAAAGACCGGTAATGACAATGCGTTTACGATCCACGCGGAATAACTCCATGTAAAGTAGGTAACGGAACAATGCCCCTGCCCGGAAGGGTGCGGAACACCGGCTTTCCCTTTTCCGCGCGACAGGCGCAACACATGTCCCGCCGTGAAAAGGCCGACGTCTTTTCCGCGGGCCTCTCCTCCCGCGGGCCACTGGCAGAAAGCTGCTCCCGGCCCGGACGCCCCGGACGCACACAGCCGACTTGCACAGGAACTGTCATGTCAAGGTTGCGCATCCTTTTTACCGAAGCAGGCCTGATGCTCATCATGGCAAAACTGCAAATCCCGCTCCCACGGAAGCCTGCAACCCGCACACCATGCAACGTCGCTCTAAACTCGAATACGCCGGGGAACGCGAGGCTCCCCGGCATCTTCATGAAAACAAGATGAAAGGAAGTAACTTACTTCTGCTTGCTTTCAATATAGTTGATGGCGTCCTTGACCTTCAGGATCTTCTGGGCGTCCTCATCAGCGATTTCCACGCCGAAGGCTTCTTCAAAAGCCATGATGAGTTCGGTCAGGTCGAGAGAGTCGGCACCCAGATCTTCGATGAAGGAAGCTTCGGGAGTCACTTCTTCTTCAGAAAGCTGAAGCTGTTCGACGATGATCTGCTTAACTTTATCTTCAACGGCGGCCATGGTTCCCTCCAGGGGGTGTTTCAGGGTTCTACATCCATACCGGGATCGCTGCCCCGGCTACCAACCACATTCAAATTTCTCCAGACCTTCAGCCTTTGCCGGAAGGAGGAGCCGGATATATCTGGAAATATCTTCAGCAGTACAAACCGCCGTTTACGGCGATGACTTGCCCCGTGATGTACGAAGCCTTGTCCGAGGCAAGGAAGGCCACGGCATCGGCAACATCCTGCGCGGAGCCGAGACGCCCCAGAGGAATGGAGGCGGCATAAGCCTTCTTCGTTTCTTCGGTAAGGGCCGCCGTCATGTCCGTTTCAATAAAGCCGGGCGCGACGGCATTCACCGTCACGGAGCGTCCGCCCAGTTCCTTGGCGGCGGACTTGGTCATAGCGATGAGGCCCGCTTTGGCGGCAGAATAGTTGATCTGACCGGCATTGCCCATCTGACCGACCACGGAGGAAATATTGATGATGCGCCCGTCACGCTGCCGGGCCATGATCTTGGCGCTCTC
The DNA here is from genome assembly GCF_020741395.1 of Mailhella massiliensis. Lineage (GTDB taxonomy): Bacteria > Desulfobacterota > Desulfovibrionia > Desulfovibrionales > Desulfovibrionaceae > Mailhella > Mailhella massiliensis_A. Next base: position 7,462 of record NZ_DYZA01000034.1, read on the forward strand.
ACGCAGAAAAAGGAAGGCGCCGCGCAGATTGGTGTTGACCACGGCATCGAAATCCTCATCCTTCATGCGCAGGACAAGACCGTCGCGGGTAATGCCCGCATTGTTCACCAGCACGGAAAGGTGCACCTTGCCCTTGATCTCTTCCGCAAAGAAGCGAGACACGGCCTCGGAATCGCCGGAATCCACACAGAAGGCGCGGGCATGCCCGCCCATGGCCTCTATGTCGGCCACAGTCTTCATGGCTGCTTCCGGACGGCTCACATAAGTAAAGTATATCTGATAGCCGGCGGCGGCGAGCGTGAGGGCCACGGTACGGCCGATGCCGCGGGAACCGCCGGTGACAAGCGCAGTGGGAGAAAGTTCGCTCATGGTCAAGCTCCTATGGGGGGAATACTAAGCGTTTTCCGGGGAAATGACAACGAAGAAACTAAACCAGCAACGCGGAGCCCCAGGTCATGCCGCCACCGAAACTTGTCAGCAGAACCTTCATGCCCGGCTTCAGCTTTTGCGCGCGGCGAGCGTCCTCCATGGCCACGGGCAGTGTGGCCGCAGAGGTGTTTCCATAAAGCTGTACATTGGCAAAAACGCGTTCCTCATCCAGCCCCAGCCTTTCCCCCACAGCCTTGATGATGCGGAGATTGGCCTGATGGGGAATGAAAAGATCAAGATCTCCAAGGGTCATGCCGTTTCTTGCCAGAATACGCAGACTTTCTTCCGCCATGCTGCGCACGGCGTACTTGAATACCGCCATACCCTGCATGGAAATGAACCAGTCCGCCCCCACGCTGTCCCCTTCCTTGATATTGCAGGCCGAACCTCCGCCGATCTGAATGAGATCATGCAGAGAGCCGTCGGAAGAGCAGACCACGTCGCACAGCTGCCAGAGAGCGTTTTTGTCGTTTGCGCGAAGCACGACGGCGCCGGCAGCGTCTCCGAAGAGCACACAGGTGGTACGGTCGGTAAAATTGGTGCGGCGGCTCAGCCCTTCGGTGGCCACAAGAAGAACTACGGCGTCGTCATGTATATGAAGGATGGAGCGCGCAAGCTCAAGCCCGTACACGAACCCCGTGCAGGCGGCGTTGAAATCCAGGCACATCACGTCCCCTTTGCGTCCTTCCAAGGAGGAAAGACCGAGTTTCCCGGCAATGACGCAGGCCGTACTGGGGCAGAGATAGTCGGGGGTACAGGTGGCCACGAAAATATGGGTGATCTCTTCCAGAGATACTCCCGCTTCCTCAAGGGCAATACGGGCGGCTTCCACGCCGCAGTCGGAAGGATTGACGCCGTCCGCCAGGATATGGCGCTCCTTGATGCCCGTTCTGGTGGTAATCCAGTCATCGGAAGTCTCCACCAGCTTTTCCAGATCATGATTAGTCATAACCCGGGGAGGAATGGCGGAACCGAGTCCGCAGATATAGCAGGGATGATTCATGGATGTATCCGGACGAAACAGCATTGAAGGCAGCCGTTGCCATTTGAAGCAGGGAGGGGCCGTGACGGCCCCACCCCGAAAGAAGCCGCGCATTTTCCGCACAGGGACGAAGCGGCCGGCAGGTGCATCCGAAAAGGCACCCAATCTCGGAAGGCGGCGAAAATACGCCGCCGCCATGGCGCACTCCACATTCACCTCAGGGGCGGATGCGGAACACGAAAAAATTGCACGGCCGGATCACACGGAGCGACCGTAACTCGTCAGCTCCTCGTTGGCGCTGATCGTTTCCACAAGTCGCTGCTGAGTCCCCTTGACCACATAGGTATTGGCCATGGTAACCGCGCTTGTGATAGCCTTGGCATTGGACTTGCCGTGGCAGACTATGGCGATGCCCTTCAGACCGAGCAGAGGCGCGCCCCCGTATTCCGCGTAGTCCACCATCTTTTTGAAGTTCTGGAAGGCCTTCATAGAAAGCATGGCGCCGAGCTTTGGCAGCATGCCGTTGTTCAGAAGCTCCCTCTTCAGAAGATGCGTCAGGGAAGAAGCCAGCCCTTCGCTCAGCTTGAGGGCGATATTGCCCACAAAGCCGTCGCAGACCGCCACATCGATATCGCCGGTGAACAGATCCCTGCCCTCGGCATTGCCGATGAAGTTAAGATTGGAAGCCTGCTTGAGCAGTTCATAACTGCTTTTGACGAGCGAATTCCCCTTCCCCTCTTCCTCACCGATGCTCAGGATGCCTACGCGGGGTTCCTCATAGCCAAGGATATCCTTGACAAAGGTGGCCCCCATAAGACCGAACTGAAAAAGATGGTGAGGGCGACATTCCACGTTGGCGCCCACATCGAGAAGAAGCATGGGCGACTTCTCCGTGGGAATCACGGAAGCCAGCGCGGGGCGTTCCACGCCGGGAATACGGCCGAGAATGAACATCCCGCAGGCAAAAGCCGCACCGGAATGACCGGCGCTGATAAAAGCGTCGGCTTCTCCCTGGCGAACCAGCCTGCAGGCCACCTGCATGGAGGAATCCTTTTTGGTGCGCAGCACTTCGGAAGGCTTGTCGGTCATCTCCACCAGCTGCGTGGCATTGATGATATCAAAAAGCTCGCCTTCTTCGTTCTGTGCGGAAAGATCGGCAAGAGTCTTGCGGATCTCTTCCTCGATACCGACAAGGATAACCTTCGCGCCCGTGTTGCGGGCGGCCTGAAGCGCTCCGGGAACCACCACGGAAGGGCCGAAATCGCCCCCCATGGCGTCCACGGCCAGCCTTGGACGATTACTGCTCATCGCCGGCCACAGGTTCTACCTGGCGGCCGTCATACTTGCCGCAGGAGGGGCAAACACTGTGGGGCTTGGTGGGAGCGCCGCAGGAGCAGTAGATGACGGTGGGCTTGGCCACACGGTCATGGGAACGACGCATGCACTTTCTGGAGTGGGACTTTTTGTTCTGCTGAACAGCCATGATGTTTCTCCTTATCTCGGAAACAAGGGAGTCACCCCTGATGTTTCACTTTCAGTTGACGCAGAGCAGCCAGCCGCGGATCACCGCTGTCGCGGGAACAGCCGCAGGCACCTTCATTAAGATTCTTGCCGCACTCAGGACACAGGCCCCGACAGTCCGGCCGACAGAGAGGCTTCACGGGCAGAGCCAGCGAAAATTCCTCCCACAAAAGCGATGCCAGATCAAGAAAAGGCACTCCGCCTTCCATGGTCACGGCACATCCTTCCAGAAGTGCGGCGGGATGTTCCTCTTCCGGTTCGGTTTCAACGGGAGCGGGATATTCCTCGAACTCGTCGAAG
>NZ_DYZA01000035.1 GCF_020741395.1 Mailhella massiliensis
GGAATATTACATGTAATTCTTCAGCAAAACCCATGTCGGAGGCATTTCATGGCCCATCCCATCAGCCTGACGTTTGGAAACCTTACCCATCTGGCCAATACCCTGAGCGACGATACGAGCATTGTCGTCAAGCAGGGTGGTTTTGAAACCAGAGGAAAGATAGGAACCTTCTTCACCCGTAAAAGCACCAACCGCCACGCGGGCAACGTGTTGTTTTCCGCCGTACGGCAGCAGTACGGCGACACCGTGGCCGATGCCCTCGCTCCCCGTATGCGTGCCACAAGAAAAGAGGGGAAGCCCCTCAGTGCCAGAACCGTGCGCGATATTCTGGCCGATGCCGCGGCAATGCACCAGGGCATAGGGCGCATCAATACCGATATGGCCCGCCATTTCGTGCTGGGCAATACCGGACAGGGCGACACCCGCAATCTGGACGCAGCCTTCGACACGTTCTGCGCCGAACGCGACATTGATCCTGCCGCCAGGCAGGAACTCAAGAACAGGTTCGGAGAAGCCGTGCTCAAGGCCGCGAAGAACGAAACGCAGAAAATACTCAGTTATCAGGATTTGAGTGAAATGGTTCGCACGGGGAGCCTGACCGCCATGAAAAAGGCATGGAACAACGTGCTGGTGGACAAATTCATGAACGATCCCGCCCATGGAGCGGGGCCTGCGCTGGACGCATGCGCCGCCCGCATGAACCTTGACCCGACCCAGAAGCAGGAAATGCGGAAGGTTGTGGGCATGGCCGTCAGACTCGAAGCGGAAAAGGCGGCGGAAAAAGGCCTGGAGTTCAACGCCGACCAGATGTTCCGTGACATTGCCGACGGCAATCTGACCGCCATGAAGAATTTCGCCTATGCCTGCGGCAAGGGCCCCGCGCCCGACAGCGTCGCACAGTCCATGCTGGCGTGGGCCACCCCGGCAACCGCCGCGGATCTGGCCATGTTGAGCGTGCAGATTGCGAACTTCGGCGGTATCGCTGCTGGAGCTCTGACCTCTCAGCGCCTGGGAGAAATGCGCAACCTGCAGCCCGATGGACTTCTCAGCCGGGAAACCATCTGGCAGGGCTGCTTCCATGAAGCCATGCCTGAAAAGCTGAAGGACGCCGACTTCCGGGGCTTCAACGACGCCGTTTTCGACCGCCTCTCCGAGGTATTCCAGCAGGAACGCCCGGAAAGCGGCTCGGTAGCTTCCGAAGGCATGACGACGCTCGCCGCTGGCCTCAGCCTGGAAAAGACGGTGGAAAGTCTGCGCCACCCCGTGTCGGTGACTCTGGAGGACTTCGTCAACCGCCCGAGCCTGACGCCGACGTCGGAACTGAAGTCTCTGCAGGAAGTGGAAGAATCTCTGGCCAAGGATATCAACCGTCGCGGTTCACACAGCCCTCTGCCGGGCTATACGCCCGCCATCAGCTTCGGAACAGTCGGCGGAAATGTGGAAACCGTGCGTATTCAGGATACTTCCGGCATGTCTGAGGATGAGAAGGCTCTTTTCAATCAGGGGCATCCTTCCTCCATAAGCAGAAGCCTGGTCGATCACGCCCGGCGACTCTGCGGCGATAACGAAATCCAGGCCCGGCAGCTCATCCAGAGCATGGGTCAGAGCGGGGCCTTCCTGGTCCGTACCGGAAGCCCGGTCACCGGCATTGCGGAATCCGAGCACTCGCCCCTGGATATCGATATCCGTCGGGAGGAAAACGGCAACGTCACCATGCGTTTCCATAAGCCCGAGGCATCCCCGCTGGATATCGACTACACCTTCACCATCACCCCCGACGGACAGAGCACGCTGACGGCCTGCCGGATACAGGCCCGCCCCGCCGGAGAATGATCTGCATACCTGAGAGGTTACCATCATGTCTGAAGCATTTACGTCCCTTCTCCACGCGCTGGCTCCCGCCCTGGGCCTGCCGGAAGTCACTGTTCAGGAGGAGGATTCCTCCTGCCTGCTGGTCATCGACGACTTTGAGGTAAGCCTGCGCTATCTGCCCGGTTCCGACCTCGTCATGATGTTCACCGTGGTGGTTCCCCTGCCGGAAAAAAACAGGGAAGCGCTCTACGCCGCGCTTCTGGACGCCAACACCTTCTTCCACGAAACGCAGGGGTTCACCCTGGCCGCGCGGGAAGACACCGGCGTCACGCTTCAGGGCGTCATGCCCATGCGCGTTCTGGACGGCGGAAATATTGCCTCATGGGTGCAGAACTTCGTCGCCATTGCGGAGTCGTGGCAGAGCTTCTGCCTGCGCAGAGAAGAAGAAAATACCCCGGAAGGTTCGTCCGCAGTTCTCCCGCAGGATATGCTTCAGGTGTGACGGAACACTCCGATACCCGAAGCAGAAACGCCCTTGCGGCGACCCAACCTCCCCGCCGTTTCGCCCGCCTGCAACCGGCCGAAACGACCCGTTGACGGCAAAAGCCCCATACCTTCAGGCAATCCTGCCCGGGTATGGGGCTTTTTCATGGCATTGTCGCGCTGCACTGACGAAAACACAGCACACCGGCGCGTCAGCTCCCGCCTGCTCCTCCCCGGCAGTCCTTCTGTGCCGCCGAAGCGCTGCCCCGGAACCGAAAAAACGCCATCTCGACCGTTTCCGCTCTTTTCTCCGCCATGCTCCTTTTCCGGGATGAACGACTCTGAGGTGATATCATCTCTTCATGCCGCCTTCACGCTGCCGTCACTCTCCCTTTCTATAGTCGCCCCACAGACGCTTCCTTCCTCTGGCGGCAATCCCGGCCGCCTGACGGAACGAGGCATAAAGGAGGCACATCCCATGTTTCATGTCAGAAGCAAAATACGCCGCACACAGGTCGCCGCGGCTCTCGTCACGGCCCTGTTGAGCGCCTCCCTGTGGAGCAGCCCCGCATGTGCGGAAGTAGTACAAATCGTCTACACTTCCGACCAGCACTACGGCATTACCCGCAAAAGCTTCCGGGGGGAGAAAAAAGTTTCCGCAACCAAGGTCAACGCCGCCATGGTGGAAGCCATAAACCGTCTTCCCGACCTTACCCTGCCCCCGGACGGCGGCGTCATGGCCGAAAAGCCCGTGGGATGGATAGACTACGTCATTTCTACCGGCGACATAGCCAACCGCATGGAAGGCACGGCGGAAAAGGCCCCCATGACGGCGAAGGCATGCTTTGAGCTCTTCATGACACAGTACGGCAGGGGCCTGACGGTAAAAGATAAAGAAGGCAGCCCGGCTGAGCTTCTCGCCGTGCCCGGCAATCACGACATGACCAACGCCGTGGGCTTTTTCCGCCCCATGTTCCAGGAAAAGGACGACTCCGCCATGAGGGCCATGTTTGAAATGTCCACGGGAGAAAAGGCCGGAAAAGACTTCGCCCCGTATGCCCGCCCCATCACTTTCGCCAGGGAAAAGGACGGCCTG
>NZ_DYZA01000036.1 GCF_020741395.1 Mailhella massiliensis
GTTCCTTGGAAAAACGCGGTGTTTCCTTGTCCCGTTTTGCGGGAATACGTCCCCGCTGCCGCCTGAACGATCCTTTTTTGTCAAGATAGAGCGTTCAGGTCTTATGATAAATTCATAGGTACACCGATACGGCGCTCATTGTCAAAACCTCCGGCTCGAAAAGCGTGTTTTTTCCCGGCAGCTCCGCAGGCGGGGGCAAAAAAGGCCCCGGAGCGCTGGGCTCCGGGGCCTCATGTTCGGGAAGCGTTTTTCCGGCGGGAAGGCCTTATTCCATGGGGGCAAGGAACTTTTTGCAGGCTTCGTTGGCGGTCTCATCCCACCAGGCGAAGCCGAGTTTGTCCAGGTTGGCGTAGAACTCGGCGCACTGTTCCGGGGCAACCTCAAAGCCGCAGGCCACGCGGCCGTATTCCGCGCCGTGGTTGCGGTAGTGGAACATGGTGACGTTGAAGTTCGTGCCCAGGGTCTCCAGGAAGTGCAGAAGCGCGCCGGTGCGTTCCGGGAACTGGAAGCTCAGGATGTGCTCATTCTTCACCATGCTCGGGGCCTTGCCGCCTATCATGTAGCGCACATGACTCTTGGCGAAGGTGTTGCGCGTCATGTTGGTGACGCTGTAGCCCGCCTCCCTGAGGCCTTCGATGATGCGCTCAAGCTCGTCCATGCCTCCGGTGAGGCGCAGGGAGGTGAAGATCTCGGCCTGCGCGGGGTCGGAGAAGCGGTAGTTGAATTCCGTCACCATGCGGTTGCCGAGCTTGCGGCACAGATCGAGGAAGGCTCCTTTCTTTTCGGGGATAGTCACGGAAATGATGCCTTCACGCTGTTCGCCCACTTCGCAGCGTTCGGAAACGAAGCGCAGGGTGTGGAAGTTCATGTTCGCGCCGGAGAGGATTGCGGCCGTGCGCGCGCCGGAGAGATTGTGCGTGGCGACGTACTTCTTGAGGCCGGCGAGGGAAAGGGCGCCGGAAGGCTCGGCTATGGCGCGGGTGTCGTCGAAGATATCCTTGAGCGCGGCGCAGATTTCGTCGTTGGAGCAGGTGATGATCTCATCAAGGTTCTCGCGCAGCACGCGGTAGGTCTCGTCGCCGATGCGCTTCACGGCCACGCCGTCGGCAAAGAGGGAGACGCGCTCCAGCGTCACGGGCCTGCCTTCCTCCCAGGCGGCCTTGAGGCAGGCGGAGCCCTTGGCTTCCACACCTATGACTTTCACATGGGGCAGGATCTGCTTGATGTACACGGCGATGCCTGCGGCAAGTCCCCCTCCGCCCACCTGCACGAAAACATGGGTCAGGCGGCTGTCCTGTTCCAGGAGTTCCCGGGCTATGGTTCCCTGCCCGGCGATGACGTCGGAATCATCGTAAGGCGGGATGAGGGTGAGGCCTTCCTCTTCGGCGAGGCGCATGGATTCTGCATAGGCCTCGTCGAAGCTGTCGCCGTAGAGCACCACGTTGCCGCCGAAGCGGCGCACCGCATCCACCTTGATATCGGGGGTGGTCTTGGGCATGACGATGGTAGCCTTCACGCCGAGCCTTGAGCCGGAAAGGGCGCAGCCCTGGGCGTGATTGCCTGCCGAGGCGGCGATGACGCCGCGCTTTTTCGCCTCTTCAGGGAGGCGCGCGATCTTGTTGTAGGCCCCGCGCAGCTTGAAGGAGTGCACGGGCTGAAGGTCCTCGCGCTTGAGGCTGACGCGGCAGCCCACGCGCTCGGAAAGCTTTTCCATGTATTCCAGGGGCGTGACGCGGGCCACGTCGTACACGGGGGAAAGGAGTATTTTTCGCAGGTATTCTGCCGGGGTGGGGTGTTCGCTGGGCATGGTGTTCTCCTGGCGCGTGCGTCGCGCCCGCCTGTCTTTCGACAGTTATTCGTTGTGCTCCCTGCCGGGCTTGCGCAGGGCGTGAAGGGCGTCGCGCGCGTCTTCCCAGGCGGGTTCCCTGAAGGCGCTTTCCCGGGAGGGAGAAATTTCCACAAGGGAGCTTTGGCCGCTCTGCGTCACACGGACGAAGACGCGCTGCCCTTCTTCATGGGCCTTGCAGGCCTTGGGCGAGTAGGAGGCCACGAGGGAGGCCGCCTTCTGTACGGCGTCGTTGTCCCAGGGGCGGGAGCTTCGGCCTAGGGCTATGGGGCCGGGGAAGCCGGCGAGCTTGAAGTGCAGGTCGTTCCCCCTTATGAGAGAGGCATAGATCTCGTTGTCGAACTTGTGGCGGCCTATGGTGAGCCAGTAGTCCTCATACCAGAACTGGCGGCCCACGTCGGCAAGGCGGAAATCGTTTACATCCGGCGCGGCGAGGCGGGAGAGTACGGGCCAGAAGCGGCGGGTGTTTTCTTTTTCCGTGAGCTTGCAGCCCCCGCCGGGCGTGGGTATCTCGGTGATGCCGAAATGTTCGGCAAGGGCGAGCTGCTCCTTGCGGCCCCGGCCGTTCATGCCGAGCAGGCGGGAGCGGTCCACGAGGCCTTCCTCTTCAACCTGCGTGGGGTCGAGGAGCTTTGCACAGAGGGGCCGCAGAAGTATGCCCCGCACGTCGGCGTCGCGCCTTATGACGTTCAGGGTATCGCGCCGCTGCGACATGGGCCTCTGGCCCAGCACTTCGCCGGAAACGAGGAATTTCGCCCCGTATTCCTCCATGCGTTCCCTGGCCATGCGCATCATGAGTATTTTGCAGTCCACGCAGGGATTCATGGCGCTGCCGAAGCCGTATTCCGGGCCGCGCCGGAGCATGTCTGCAAAGGCCTCGCCCGCGTCCACGGCCGTGATATCCAGGCCGTAGATTTCCTGCCAGTGCTCTACCCGGCCGGGGTGGCCGAAAAAAGGCGAGAAAAAGTGCAGACACTTGATGCTTCTGCCCTGTTCCATCAACAGCCGGGCGGCGAGGATGCTGTCCAGTCCCCCGGAAAAGAGTGCTATGCCGTCATAATTTTTCATGGCTCTTTAGATAGATGCTAAGGGCCGCGCTGGCAAGTGTTTCTCTTGCCCCCCGGGCGGCCTTTTGCTAATGTTTGGCGACTTGCGGCGTTTTCCCCGGGAAAGCGCCGCGCAACGCACCTTCCTGCCGGAAGAGAACGGCCCGGCATGGCAGGGAATCTGTTCTCGGAGGAGTTCATCCATGGCGAAAAAGCCTCTTGTTTCCGCGGAAGACGCCCGCCGCGAAGCGCTCAAGACCGCCCTCAGCACCATTGAACGCAAGTACGGCCAGGGCGCTGTCATGAAGCTTTCCGACGGGGCGCACGTCCATGTGCCCGTCATTCCCACCGGTTCCATCGGCCTCGATCTCGCTCTCGGTATCGGCGGCGTGCCGCGCGGCCGCGTAACGGAGATCTACGGTCCGGAATCCTCGGGCAAGACGACGCTCACGCTCCACATCATCGCGGAATGTCAGAAGCAGGGGGGCGTCGCCGCCTTCATCGACGCCGAGCATGCTCTGGATGTGACGTATGCGGCAAGGCTCGGCGTGAAGACCGATGAACTGCTTATTTCCCAGCCCGATCACGGCGAACAGGCCCTCGACATTGCCGACATGCTGGTGCGTTCCGGCGCGGTGGATATCGTGGTCATAGACTCCGTGGCCGCACTTATCCCTCAGGCGGAACTCGACGGAGCCATGGGCGAAACCCAGGTGGGCAGTCAGGCGCGCCTCATGTCCCACGCCATGAGAAAGCTCACCGGCACCATCCATAAGTCCCGCACCTGCGTGGTCTTCATCAACCAGATACGCATGAAGATAGGCCAGATGGGCTACGGCAGCCCCGAAACTACCACCGGCGGCAACGCCCTCAAGTTCTACAGCTCCGTGCGCATGGACATTCGCCGCGTGCAGACACTGAAGGACAGGGAAGAGGCCTACGGCTCCCTCACCCGCGTGAAGGTGGTGAAGAACAAAATGGCCCCGCCCTTCCGCGAAGCCAAGTTCGATATCATCTGGGGCACGGGTATTTCCCGCGCGGGCGAAATCCTCGACATGGCCGTGGAAGCGGGCATTGTGGACAAGAGCGGGGCGTGGTTCGCCTACGGCGACGAAAAGCTCGGCCAGGGCCGGGAGAGGGTGCGCGACCTTCTGAATGAGAACATCGCCCTGCGCGATGAAATCGAGGCCAAGGTCAAGGAACATCTCGGCTTCGGCACGGAGCAGGCGCCCGTTGCCGCTCCCGCGCCCGAAGTTCCCGGCGATGAAGACAGCTACGACGAAGGCTACTAGGAATTTCAGGTTTTGCCGCAGGGCCGCCTCCGGGCGGCTCTGCTTTCCCCGGGAGGGCGAGAGTTTTCCCGCTCCGGGGAACAGAGGAAACGAAGGGGGGAGAGGCTTCTTCCCCCATGCTCATGTCAAGGGCTTTTTGCCCATCGGAGAATATATGCTCACTGCCAAGGAAATACGCCGCAAGTTTTTGGAGTTCTTTGAAAAGAACGGGCACGCCGTGGTGGCGTCCTCTTCTCTTGTGCCCAAGGACGACCCCACGCTCCTTTTCACCAACGCGGGCATGGTGCAGTTTAAAAAGCTTTATCTCGGCCAGGAGCGCCGCTCCTACCGCTGCGCCGCCACCTCGCAGAAGTGCCTGCGCGTGTCGGGCAAGCACAACGACCTCGAGAACGTGGGCCGCACCGCCCGCCACCATACCTTCTTTGAAATGCTGGGCAATTTTTCCTTCGCCTACTATTTCAAGCGCGAGGCCATTTCCTTTGCCTGGAAGTTCGTCACCGAGGAGCTGCACCTGCCCAAGGACAAGCTCTACGTCACCGTGTATGAGAACGACGACGAGGCCTACAACCTGTGGCAGGAGATAGCGGGCATGCCCGCCGACCACATCACGCGCATGGGTGAGAAGGACAACTTCTGGACCATGGGCGATACCGGCCCCTGCGGTCCCTGCTCGGAAATCTACATTGACCAGGGCGAGGATATGGCCTGCGGGCCCGACTGCGGCATAGGCAAATGCGACTGCGACCGCTTCCTGGAAATCTGGAACCTTGTGTTCACCCAGTACGACCAGAAGGAACCCGGCGTGCGCGTGCCGCTGGAGCATCCCAACATCGATACCGGCATGGGCCTTGAGCGCATCGCGGCCGTGTGCCAGGGCAAGCGCTCCAACTTCGACTGCGACCTTTTCCAGGATATCATCCAGTACGCGGCCTCCCTTGCGGGCGTGACGTACAGCTTCTCCGCCCCCGACACCAACGATGTGGACACCGCGCTGCGCGTCATAGCCGACCACAGCCGCGCCGCCGCCTTCATGATCGCCGACGGCATCCTGCCTTCCAACGAAGGCCGCGGCTATGTGCTGCGCCGCCTTATCCGCCGTGCCCTGCGTTTCGGTACGCTCATGGGCATGCACGAGGCCTTCCTGTACAAGACCGTGGGCAAGGTGGTGGACGTCATGGGCGACGATTACCCCGAGCTGCGCGAACATGCGGAATTTCTCTCCCGCGTGGTGTTCGAGGAGGAGAACCGTTTCCGCGTCACGCTGGACAAGGGCCTTGCCCTGCTCGACAGCGAGCTGGAAGCCCTTGCCGCTGAAGGAAAGACCGTCATTCCCGGCGAAGTGGCCTTCCGCCTGAACGACACCTACGGCTTCCCGCTGGATATCGTGTCCGACGTGGCCTACAAGCGCGGGTTCACTGTGGATGAAGAGGGGTTTGCCGAAAAGATGCAGGAGCAGCGCGCCCGCGCCCGTGCGGCGTGGAAGGGCTCCGGCGAAAAGGACCTTGCGGCCCGTTTCCGCGGCCTTCTTGAAGAAGGCATGCAGTCGGAATTCGTGGGCTACGGCTCCCTCAAGGCCGAAAGCCGTATCGTGGCGCTTATGGATGAAGACGCCCTGCCCGTGGAAAGCCTGGAAGCCGGGGCGAAGGGCTACCTCGTCACGCTTCAGACTCCTTTCTACGGCGCTTCCGGCGGCCAGAGCGGCGACACCGGTATTCTGACCACTGAAGAGGGCAAGGCCCGCGTCACCGATACCATAAAGCCCATGCCTACCCTCACCGTGGAGCAGATCGAGGTGACGGAAGGGGTGATCCGCGCCGAGCAGGAAGTTTCCCTGGAAGTGACGGAAGGCGAGCGCATGGCTGCGGCCCGCAACCATTCCTGCACCCATCTTCTTCAGGCCGCCCTGCGCAAGGTGCTGGGCAGCCATGTGCATCAGGCCGGTTCTTCCGTGGGGCCGGACCATCTGCGCTTCGATTTCACCCACATTGCGGCCATGACGGATGAAGAAATCGCCGCCGTGGAACGCGAGGTGAACGCCATGATCATGGCCGACTACCCCGTGACTACCCGCGAGATGGAGCACGACGAGGCCGTGAAGTGCGGGGCCATGGCTCTTTTCAATGAAAAATACGGCGACAAGGTGCGCGTGGTCAGCATGGGCGCTGACGGAGCGGATCCCTGTTCCATGGAACTTTGCGGCGGCACCCACCTTTCCCGCACCGGCCAGGCCGGTTCCTTCGTCATACTGTCCGAAGGCGGTGTGGCTGCGGGCGTGCGCCGCATTGAGGCCGCCACGGGCTGGAACGCCTACCAGGTCATGGCCGAACGCCGTGCCGAACTCAATGCCATAGGCTCCCTGCTCAAGGTTCGTTCCTCCGACTTTGCTTCCCGCGTGGAAGCCATGCAGAAGGAAATCAAGGCGCTGCACAAGGAGCTCGACAAGGCCCAGGCCGCGAGCCGGGGTAATGTCATGTCCGCCGCAGAGGACGTGGCCGGCGTGAAGGTGCTGGCCGCAAAGGCCGGTTCCATGAATGTGAAGGCCCTGCGCGAAATGATGGACGACGTGCGCTCCAAGATGCCTTCCGGTGTGGCCTGCCTTGTGGCGGAAGACAACGGCAAGGTGCAGATGATACTCTACGTTACCAAGAACCTGCACGACCGCTTCACCGCGCCCGCCCTCATCAAGGACGTGGCGGCTGCTATCGGCGGTTCCGGCGGCGGCCGCCCGGATCAGGCCCAGGCCGGCGGC
>NZ_DYZA01000037.1 GCF_020741395.1 Mailhella massiliensis
CCTGAGCTTTTGATGCTGTGCTTCAGAAGTTCGTTGATTTTCTCGTTTATCTCCGGCAGGCTCAGCTTTTTCCCTGCTCCGCCCGCCGTCAGCCGGACAAGCATGATCCGCACCGCTTCAAAGTACGCCGCTTCAAGCCGTGCCTTCTCCTCCACCATACTGCTGCACAGGGAAAGCGCCTGCTTCAAAAGGAGCGCTTCCTTGATATACACATTCCGGCTTTTCTCCGCATCGGGCACCTCGTGTTCCGCTTTTCAAAGCCAATAGTACCGGTATTCGATTCAGCCACGATAACTTTCCTCCACGCTATTCCCGAATCACCCCGCCTCCTGCTTTGGGGCGGATGAACGCCTGTCCTTTCTGTCATACCGGGCATGAGGCCACAAAAACCTGCTTCTCTTCCCGATGGGGCTAACCTGTGTTTACTTCCTGATCAACACCGTAACCACTCAAAAAATGAAGCCACAACTGAATGGGGCGAATATATTTTTTTGAGAGCGAAAGTCGATATTATGCGCTGAAAAGTGCCGGTTGAACGGAAAGCGGCACGCCTTATTTCCGACCGCATTAGAAAAAACATCTATCATTTTCCGATAGATGAGAGCAAAAAACCGTATCTGTCCACGTTGAGCAGGCGCACAGCTTTTTCGACCTCAGCATACCTTCTTGATCAGCAACGGAAAACCCGAGCGGTCTCTCGAAAAAGGCGTTGGTCGGCTATGGCCTTTCATAGCCCGAAATGAACATCGGGACGTATTTCATCATCCCCTCTCCCGTAACATCTGAGGGAATTAAACGAAAAAAGGCCGTGCATAAAACACGGCCTCTTCGTTTCCATGGTGGGGCGTGCGCGATTCGAACGCGCGACTCTCTGCTTAAAAGGCAGGTACTCTACCGTCTGAGTTAACGCCCCTCTGGCCGAAAAGAAGTATCGCCATCAGGGCCCGAAGTCAAGCAAAAATATGCCTTTTCAGTCCACACGCTTCAAAGAAAGGGGAATGACGTGCAGCGCGCGGGAAACTTCGTCCGTACTGCCGAGGCTCCATTCCCATGTCCCGTCCGGCCAGAGCGCCCGCCGGGCAAGCTCCGCCGTCACACCCTTGATATCAATGACGGGGTGGCGCAGGAATACGGCGGGCAGCCCGTGCGTAAGATTGCAGGCAAGGCAGGCGTCGCCGCGCTGATGCAGCTCGAAAAGAAAATCCAGCTTCCTTTCAGAGGCGGACATAAGCGCCAGGCGTATGTCGTAGGCCCCGTCCTCGGCATCGCCGAACAGCGCTTCAAAAAACTGGTCGGTACGTTCGGGAGGAAACACTTCGTTCAGACATTCTCTGGTGAAGATCTCTTCGTAACTGGGCATCCGCCTCTCCTTTTTAAGAGGGTAACAGGTTAATGAAGGCCCGTCTGCGCCGGAGACGCTGTACGGGCGCGGGGCCTGCACGACTCGGGCCTTGCTGCGCCGTGAGTGAATCGCGGCTGCGCGGCCCGGCCGCCTGAATCCGTCCGGGGCCTGAGCTTCGAGACAAAGCCCGGCTTCGGCAAGCCCTGCCCTCGGCCCGTCTGCTTCCCCGCCCTAACGGCGCCGGAGCCCGCAGGCTCCGGTACTCGGGCGCGGGACCTGCGCAGAAGCGCTCTCCGGCACGCCCTCCCCGCAGGAAAGGGCGGGGCCTGGGCCGCGGAACATCCCGCCCTTGCGCCCATCTTCGGGCAACACCTACAGGCCTCCGGGGCTCTGCTCCGGCCGGAACACACTCTTTCCGCGCCGTACCTTATTTTATGACAGCCCCGGCCCTGTGGCAAGGGCAAGGCTCAGTCGGAAGAAGAAAGCAGCTTTTCGAGATCGCCTTCCTCCATGCCCCGCAGATCCGAAACTGTACGGATCACCCTGCCTTCCTCCATCACCGCAAGAAAGGAGGCGAGGCGCAGGCTCTGGCCCAGGCTGTGGGAAACCATGAGCACAGGCAGGCGCCCGGCAAGGGAAAGGAGCAGATCCTCCACATGGCGGGCGGCGCGCACGTCCAGCGATGCGGTGGGTTCGTCGAGAAGCAGCATGTCCGGCTCAAGGGCCAGGGCGCGGGCCAGGCAGAGCCGCTGCTGCTGCCCGCCGGAAAGCCGCTCCGCGCTCATGTTGAGGCGTCCCTCCACCTCCTTCCACAGGTCGGCCCGCACAAGAGCGTCCTTCACGCGGTCGGCAAGTTCCGAACGCGGGCAGGAGGCGGCCACGGCAAGGGGCAGGGAAATATTGCGGAACACGCTCACGGGAAAGACCTGCGGCGTCTGGAAGACCATGCCCACGCGCCGCCTGAGCACGGAAAGGGAGATATCCGCCCCCCCTCCGGGCCCGGGATACAGGCGCACGCTCCCGCCGGGCAGGGAAAGTTCCACCTGTCCTTCGGTGCGGCAGCCGGGCAGTTCCTCATTGAGGCGGTTCACGGCGCGCAGAAAGGTGGTCTTGCCCGAGCCTGAGCGGCCCACAAGCACGGCGATGCCGCCGCGCGGCACGTCGAGGCTTGCCCCGCGCACCACGTCGTGCCCGGAAAAGGAGACGGAAAGCCCGCTTGCGCGGAGCATGAACGGCGAAGAAGATTCCTGATCCATGAGTTAAGCCCTCCCCTGCCAGGTTTTGCGGAAACTGTGCTCCAGCGCCCTTGCCGCGAGAAGCAGAAGGCAGGAGACGCAAAGAAGCAGCGCCGCCGCGCCGAAGCCGCGCAGAAGCTCCTCCTGGTCCTGATACTGGGAGGAGATGTAGTAGATATCGAAGGAAAGGGCCTCGAACTTGCCGAAAAGCCCTGCGGGCATGCCCGCATTGGCCACCACGCCGGTGAAGAGTATGACGGCCGTATCTTCGGCCGCGCGGCCCACGGCAAGAACCACGCCGCCGAGTATGCCCTTTGCCGCCGCAGGCAGGCAGAGGTGGAACATGGCCTGCGTGCGGGAAAGCCCGCTTGCCGCGGCCGCGAGGCGCAGCGAAGCGGGCACGGCGGCCATGGCCTCCCTTGTGGAAGCCGTGAGCACGGGCAGCACCAGCAGGGCAAGGCAACCGGCGGCGAGCAGAAGGGAAATGTTGGCTCCGGGCAGGAAGGTGCGGCGCAAAAAAAGGATGAGCATGAAGCCGAAAAGGCCCATGACGATGGAAGGCATGCCCGCGAGCATGTCCACGGCCGAACCTATCACGCGCTTCTGCTTCTCCGTGGCCGCTTCCGCAAGGTACATGCCGCAGCCCACGCCCGGGAACACGGCGAGCGCCATGGTGAGCAGCACAAGATAAAAGGTGCCCACGCAGGCGGGCCAGAGCCCGTCCCACACCGGGGCGCGGCCGAGCACGGCGTCGAGGGGCTTCGTATGGCCGAAAAGAAGCTCCGGCCCCAGGGAGGGAAGCCCGCGCCAGAGCAGGTAGCCCATGAGCAGGCAGACCAGCACGGGAACCAGCACGGCGGAAAGAAGCGTGAGCACGCGGAACACAAGGAAGGGAATACGTTTCATGAGCCGCCCCCCATGCGCCGCAGGAAGAAGCTTACGGCGGCGTTGACCAGAAGAAGGATGAGCCCGGCCATGAACAGCGAATCATAAGCCGCGCCGCCCACCTCGTTGGAGGTGACGAGGGCCATGTGCGCGGTGAGGGTGCGCAGGCCGGAAAGCAGGGAATCGGGCATGACGGGCGCGTTGCCCGCAAGCATGAGCGGCAGCATGGTGTCGCCCACGGCGCGGCCGAAGCCGAGCACCGCGGCGGAAAGGAGCGTGGCGCGGGAGGAAGGCAGCACGATATGCCAGAGAAGCTCCAGGCGGCTCAGGCCCATGGCCCGGCCGGGCAACTCCACGGCCTGAAGCCTCGGGGCCAGGCCGGCCTGAAGCACCAGCACCACGGTGGGCAGAATAAGCACGCTCAGCATGAGGGAAGCGGTGAGCCAGGAGAAGCCGGAACCGCCGAGGCCCCGACGCAGGGCAGGCGCGAGCAGGAACACGGCGGCAAAGCCGTAGACCACGGTGGGTACGGCCGTCATCACGCGCACCATACCGCCCACCAGCCTGCGGCAGAGGCCGACGCGGCCGCCCCTTTCCGGGGAAAGCAACCACGAACACAGGCACAGGCCCATGGCCCAGCCCGGAAAAACGGCCGTCGCCCCCAGGGCCAGGGAACCGGCGACCATGGGCAGTATGCCGAAGCGCCCCTGCCCGGGCGACCAAGTCCAGGAAAAAGGCCCGCCCCCCTCCCCGCCCTGCAGGAACACCGGCAGGGCAAAGGAAAAAACCATGAGAAAAAGCAGGGCCATGCCGCCCATGGCCAGGCACACGGCAAGGCGCAGCAAAATCTCGCCCCCCTGCCCCTCGCGGCCGGAAAGCCCGAAATGTCGCATCTTCCTTCCCCTGAAAAAATGTGAATGACGCCGAGGCCCCGCGCGTTACCTGCGCCCGCCCCGGACACCTGCATCCGATTCCTGTGCAGGGGCCCCGCCGCCTCTTCGGCAGGGCGAATACCGTTCACGGGCAGCGTTCGCCCCGGCCGCATGTCGCATACCGAGGGACGGCGGCATATTCCCGGCAGGAGACAAGCTCCCGCATCCGTGAGGAGCAACGGCTTCTTCAAGGCCGGGGGGACGGCCCCTTTTTCCGCACCCGGGCCTATGGCCGCTTTCCCCGGGATTGCCCTGCCTGCGCCGAAGAAAGCGCCTCGCCCGGAGCCCGAAGAAACAAAACGCCGCGGCCCGGTTTGCCGAAAGGCCGCCTTATGGAGCCTTCCGGGCCTTGCCGAAGTCGGTAGGGACGTAGCCGCGACCCGCCGGAAGCCCCCCCGTTGTGCGGAAGGCTTTCCCCGGCCCGCAGGCTTTCCCTTCCTTACGGCGCTGCCGAAAGAGTCCCGCTCCCCCGGCAGCGCATGAAAAAGGCTTATCTCTTTCTTTCCAGCGGGATATAGCCGGAATCGGAGATGAAGCCCTTACCGTCTTCCGAATAGATGTAGTCGATGAAAAGGCCGGTGAGGCCCGTGGGCTCGCCCTTGGTGTTCATGTACAGGAGGCGGGTGATGGTGTAGGCGCCGCTTGCCGCGTTTTCCTGCGAGGGCACCATGCCGTCCACGGTGACGCCGCGGATGGAAGCGTCGAGATGCCCGATGCCCACATAGCCTATGGCGTTGGGATCCTGGGCTATGGC
The DNA here is from genome assembly GCF_020741395.1 of Mailhella massiliensis. Taxonomy (GTDB): domain Bacteria; phylum Desulfobacterota; class Desulfovibrionia; order Desulfovibrionales; family Desulfovibrionaceae; genus Mailhella; species Mailhella massiliensis_A. The sequence goes on from NZ_DYZA01000037.1 coordinate 5,149, forward strand.
CGTCTTCATGGCGCCGTTGGAATTCACCACGTTGGCGCTCCGGGCGGACGTGCCCTTGTCCAGCGCGCGCTCCTCAAAAGTTTCGCGGGTGCCGCTGCCGTCTTCGCGCACATAGAGGGAAATGGCCGCGTCCTTGCCGCCGAGTTCCTTCCAGTTGGTGATCTTGCCCGCGAACACGTCCTTCACCTGAGCCTTGGTCAGGGAAGTCACGCCGTTTTCAGGATTCACGGCCACAGCCACGCCGTCTATGGCAAAGGGGAAGGACACCAAGCCGTACTTGGAGATTTCGCTTTCCTTGAGGGCGCGGCCGGTATTGCCTATCTGCACCAGGCCCTCGCCCACCTTCTGCACGCCCACGCCGGAGCCGCCGCCGGCCACGGTGATGCGTATGTCGCCGTTGGCGGCCATAATGGCCTGGGCCGCCTTTTTCATCACCGGAATATGGGCGGTGCCGCCCGCAATGTCGATGCTGCCCTTCTGCCCCTTGAAGGCGTCAAGAGGAGCGGCCGCGGCCAGAGAGGCGCTGAGAAGAACCAGAGCCAGAGCGGAAAGGATGCGATTCATGCTTACCTCGCTTGCGAGGCGGCACTTCCGGGAACAAAAGGAGAAACGCAGAGAGGCGGAACGCCTTCAGATGCAAAAAGCCGGCAAGACAGACCTTGTCTCTGCGGATGGTCTCGTCAGGTGTTCCTGAAAAACATGCCGGCCTCTTGGTGAATGATGGTTCAGCGCGAAAAGCGCGCGTTTTTTTTCTGCCCCACGGGTGGGGGAAAGTCAAGGCAAGCCGGGGCACGGCTGCGGGGATGCCCGGCGCGCAGGCCTTTCCCCCCGGGAAAAAACAAGCGCAACAGGCCGCCCCCGCAGGTCTTTCCCCCTCCCGTAAATTTTTGTAAAGCCCCGGCCGATGCCGGAGAAAACCGCGCGCAAAGGCCCGCGCGGCAGGGCTCCTGCGGGAGGGAAGCTCCGGCCGCGGGGCACCCCTGAAACCGCCTTCCAGGGCGCACGCAGGGACGGAAAAGGCCGGGACGCAACGAGGCCCCGCGCCGCCGACCTTCCCCCCGGGGAAACACCGACAAATCCCTGTTCCGGAAGGCCCCCGAAAAAGCGCGGGCGCAGGCGGAAAAAGCCTATGCCTCAAGCAGGCCGCGCACCGCGGCAAGGATATCCCTTGCGGCGAAAAGGCGCGTTGCCCCCGCGTTCATCTCCGGAAGCTCCACGGCCGTGAAGCCCTGCCTTTCGATGCGCTCCCCATCGAGTCCGAGCTTCTGCGCCGCCGCCTCCCCCTTGCCGGTAAGCACCAGCACGGCGGCGGCAAGGCGCGCGTTCACGCCGAAAAGAAGGTCCTCGGCCTTGTCCCCCACCATGGCGCAGCACGCGGCGGAAAGGCCGTGCGCCGCTTTCAGGCTTTCCCACATGCCGGGCGCGGGCTTGCGGCAGCCGCAGGCCTCCTCCGGGGCGTGGGGGCAGAAGCGCGCGTCGTCAAAGCCCGCGCCGAAGGGTTCAAGAAGCTCCTGAAGCCGGGCATGGCACTCATGCCAGCCCGATTCGGGAAAATAGCCCCGCCCTATGCCCGACTGATTGCTCACCAGGTAGGCGGCAAGCCCCCCCTGCCGAAGAAGCCCCAGAGCCTGCCCCGCCCCGGGAATAAGTTCCACCCCTTCGGCGCGGCCGAGGTAGTGGCGGTCCACAATCACCGTTCCGTCACGGTCGAAAAGCACGGCGGAAAGTTCCATGGCATCCCTTCTTGCTTATATGTTGCCGCCCGCAGGGGACCTCCCCTTCCGCGCGGGCCATGGCCTGTTATGAAAAAGCCCGCGCGCCCTTGTCAAGAAAGTCGCGGGGGCCCGCACGGCGGCCCCGAAAAACCGGATATCCTGAACCTCCCCGCCTCTCCTCCGCCGTGCGGCCCCTCCCTTTTCATGCGAACCCATCCCTGCGGAAAGAGAAAAAATCTCCTTTTCACCCCGCGGCCCCCTCTTTTCCCCCTCCCTTCGCGCCGCGCTCCTTTTTCCTTGACGCGGGCGCGGCTTTTTTTCATGCTTCGGCCATGCTGCTCTACCTCCATGTTCCCTTCTGCCGCAGAAAATGCCGCTACTGCGCCTTCTATTCCGAGCCCTGCGCCCCGGGTGACGACGCGCGCCTTACCGCGTGGGCCGACGCGCTCCTTGGGGAAATGCGCCGCGAGGCCCGGGCGCTGGGCCGCCCTGCCGTAAGCACGGTATTTTTCGGCGGGGGCACGCCGAGCCTGCTTTCCCCCGCGCTCACGGGCCGCATCCTCGATGAAGCCGCCGCCCTCTTTTCCCTGGAGGACGGGGCGGAAATCAGCATGGAGGCCAACCCCGAATCCATGACGGAGGAAAAGGCCCGGGGCTTCCGCGCCGCCGGGGTGAACCGCGTTTCCTTGGGCGTGCAGGCGCTGGACGACGGTTTTCTTGCCGCCCTCGGCCGCGCGCACGACAAAAAGGCCGCGCTTGCCGCCTTTTCCGCCCTGCGCCGCGCGGGCTTTGCCAACGTGGGCTTCGACCTCATGTGGGGCCTGCCCGGCCAGAGCGCGGCAAACTGGAAGGCGCAGCTTGCCGAAGCCTGCGCCCTTTCCCCGGAGCACCTTTCCTGCTACGGCCTCATGCTGGAGGAGGGCACGCCCCTTTACCGGGAGCGCGAAAGCCTCCCCCTGCCCTCGGAGGAGGAGGCCGCGGCCATGTATGAGGAAGGCGGCGCGCTCCTGGAGGCGGCGGGCTACCGGCAATATGAAATTTCCAACTACGCGAAGGAAGGCTTCGCCTGCCGCCACAACCAGGGCTACTGGCAGGGCAAGGACTACCTCGGCCTCGGGCCTTCGGCGGTGAGCTGCATCCGCAACGAGCGCAGAAGCAACGCGGCGGATACGGAGGCATGGCGTCTTGCCGTGCTCAGGGGCGAAAGGGCCGCCGCCGTGGAAAGGCTCGGCTTCACGGAGCGCGCGGAAGAGCTTGTCATGCTCGGCCTGCGCACGGCCGAAGGGCTTGACCTTGCCGCCTACCGCGCCCTCACGGGCAGGGATTTCATGAAGGACAACGAAGGGCTCGTTGCGGAGCTTCTGCGCCTCGGCATGGCCGGGCGGGAAGGCGGGCGCTTTTTCCTCACGCGCAGGGGCATGCTTGTCTCAAGCTCCGTCATGGAACAGTGCTTTGAACATATTCCCGCAAAACCGGAGGGCGCGGCATGAAGAAACCTGTCGGCCGCTTTGCCCCGAGCCCCACGGGGCTGCTGCATCTCGGCAACGCATGGTCGTTCTTTCTTGCATGGCTTGCGGCCAGGGCCGAGGGCGGGCGCATCATCCTGCGCCATGAGGATATCGACCCGGCCCGCTCCCGGAAGGAATGGATGGACGCCATAGAGCGCGACCTGCTCTGGCTGGGCCTTGACTGGGACGAAGGCCCGGACGACGGCCCTCACGCGCCCTACCGCCAGAGCCGCAGTTCCGGCTTTTATGAAAGCGCCCTGGAAAGCCTGAAGGCGCGCGGCTTCGTCTATCCCTGCTACTGCACGAGAAAGGAGCTGCGCACCCTTGCCGGGGCGCCCCACGGCGCGGCGGACGGGCTGGGCGACGCGGGAGCCGCCTACCCCGGCGCCTGCCGCAACCTCACGGAAAAAGAGCGCGCGCAAAAGGAAGCCGAAGGCCGCCGCCCGGCCCTGCGCCTGCTCTGCCCGGACGGCGATACGGAGAGCTTCACCGACCTTGTGCTCGGCCCGCAGCGCCTGACGCTGAAAGAGTGCGGCGGCGATTTCGCCCTGCGCCGCTCCGACGGGGTATGGGCCTATCAGCTCGCCGTGGTGGTGGACGACATGCGCATGGAGGTCACGCAGGTGGTGCGCGGGGAGGATATCCTGCTCTCCACTCCGCGCCAGCTTCTTCTCTACCGTTTTCTGGGCGGCACGCCCCCGGCCTTTGCCCACATACCCCTTCTGCACGATGCCCGGGGGGAAAGGCTGGCCAAAAGGCATAAGAGCCTGAGCATTGCGGCCCTGCGCGAGGCGGGCTGCTCCCCCGAGGCCGTGGCGGGCCGCCTTGCGCATCTCGCGGGCCTTCAGGAGCGCCCCGGCCCCGTACGCCCGGCGGCCCTTGCCGAACGCATCGGCGGCCCTTTCCCCTGGCATCTTCTGCCCAAGGGGCGCATCCTGGTGCCGGACGGCGCGGAGCGTATCTGGAAATAATCCTTCCGCAGCACCCTCTTCTCCGGGCCCGACCTCAAAGCCTGCCCTCCCCCGTTCCGGGCCTTGCCGGTGCGGAAGGGCCGGGATTCCCCGGTGCGCCACAGCCTTCATGCCGGGCACGGGGCGAACTTTCCGCCGGGACAGGAAGCTGCCTTGCCGGGCAGGCTGCTCCGGGAAAAGCCGGGATCCCCCGGCCTTTTCCTTTATCGCGGCCTTGCCGTGGCCCAGCAGGCGGACACTTCTTCCGCATGGGCATGGAGCACGGCGAGCTCTTCGGCGCTCATGAGCGCGGCGAGGCTCCGGCCCGAGCGCCAGCGCGCCCGGATGAAGGTGGAGCTTATGTCGAGCCGCGGCACGGGCAGGAAGGTGCACCTCCCCCCTCCGGCGAGCTCCACGGTCTCGCGCCCGAGGGGCACGTCGCACACTTCCGGCAGGCTTCCCGGCCAGAAGGAACGTATGCTTTCATGGAACACGCTCCCGTCGTCCCCGCCGCGCGGCACCATGACAAGGTGCGCCACCTGCGGGAGCTTCAGGCCGTGGTTCCAGGTGTCCAGCGCGGCGAAGGCCTCCGCCCCCATCATGAAATAAGGCAGAGGCTCCCCTTCATGGCGGCGCGCCCATTCGTTCAGGGTGCGCCAGGTGTAGGAGGGGCCGGAAAGCTCCCCTTCCAGCGTCTCCACCTTGAGAAAGGGAATACCCTTCACGGCGGCGCGCAGAAGCTCCACCCTGAGAGCGAAGGGCAGAAGGCCCGCGCTTTCCTTGTGCGGCGGCGTGGCGCAGGGCATGAGCGCCACGCGCTCAAGCCCCAGGGCCTCCGCCACTTCTACGGCGTGACGCACATGCCCGTTGTGCACGGGGTTGAAGGTGCCGCCCAGTATGCCGATGCCGCCCACCTTACTTTCTCACCTGCCCCTGACCGAACACCACGAACTTGGTGGTGGTCAGCTCCTGCACGCCCATGGGGCCGTAGGCGTGGAGCTTGGAGGTGCTTATGCCTATTTCCGCGCCCAGGCCGAGCTGGCCGCCGTCGTTGAAGCGGGTGGAGGCGTTCACCGCCACCATGGAGGCGTCGGCCTCGCGCAAAAAGCGCATGGCGTTCAGGTGGTTCCTCGTGCAGATCACTTCCGTGTGGTTGGAGCCGCAGCGGGCAATGTGGGCAAGGGCCTCGTCCATGTCGCGCACCACGCGCACGGCAAGGATGAGGTCGTGGAATTCCCTGCCGAAATCGTCCGGCGCGGCGGCTGAGGCCGAAGGACCGAGCAGCGGCAGCGAAGCCTCGTCCGCACGGAAGGAGACCCCGGCCGCGCCGAGCCGCTCCGCCACCATGGGCAGAAAGCTTGCCGCCACGGCCTCGTGCACCAGCATGCATTCGAGCGCGTTGCACACGCCCGGCCGCTGCACCTTGCCGTTATACACGATTTCAAGCGCCTGGGGAAGGTCGGCGCTCTCGTCGATGAAGGCGTGGCACACGCCCATGTAGTGCTTGAGCACGGGCATGGCGGCCTGTTCCGTCACCGCGCGCACCAGGGACTCCCCGCCGCGCGGGATGAGCACGTCCACAAATTCGTCGAGCCTGCACAGTTCGGAAACCGCGTCGTGGGAGGTGATATCTATGAACTGCACCGCGTCGCCCGGAAGGCCCGCAGCGTCGAGGGCCTCGTACAGCAGGCGGGAAAGGGCCACGTTGGAATGGAGGGCCTCGGAGCCGCCGCGCAGTATCACCGCATTGCCCGCCTTGAGGCAGAGGATGGAGGCGTCCACCGTGACGTTGGGCCGGGCCTCATAGACCATGGCCACCACGCCGAGGGGCACGCGCATCCTGCCCACCAGCAGGCCGTTGGGCCGCTGCCACTGGCTGTCCATGGCGCCCACGGGATCGGGAAGCTGCGCCACATGGCGGCATGCCCCGGCCATTTCGGCCAGTATCGCGGGGGTGAGGCGCAGCCTGTCCATGCGCGGCCCGTCCAGCCCGGCGCGGCGGGCGGCTTCAAGGTCTTCTTCATTGGCGGCAAGAAGCTCCCCTTCCCGCTCCAAAAGCAGCGCGGCGAGCGTCTCCAGCGCCTTTTTCTTGGCATCGGGCCCCGCCGCCGCCATGAGGCGGGAAGCGGCCTTCGCCTTCTCGCCGGCAAGGCGCACGGCCTGCCGTATATCCTGCGTTACATCCATGTCGGTCTCCTTGGAAGAAAAAAACTTCCTTCAGCATACGGGCCGGATGCCCGCCATGCAAGGAATTTCCTGCCCTGCGGCGCACCGGGAGCGCAGGCTTTTCCCCGCCCGCCGAAGAAGCCGTTTTTCTTTTGACATTTATGTCATTCTTTACTAGCGTGCTTCCATGCGCCGGGGAATGTCCGGCCTTTTCCTTTGTCTTTTTCTCCCCTTCCCAAGGAGTTCTCATGGCACAGCGTCCCACCATCAAAAAGCCCACGCCCCTTTCCCAGCCTGCCGACCCCGTGATGGGCGGCGTCAATATCCCGAAGTTCAGCGCGGAAATGCAGGCCGAGGTCAGCCCCGAAGCCGCGCCCCTGTGGAATTTCGTGCTGACCCATGCCCGCAAAATCGCGGCGGGCGTCGTGGTGGTGGTCGTCGCCATCCTCGCCGTGGCGTGCTGGCAGTGGTACCGCGAAGGGCAGGTCGCCGACGAGCGCTTCGCCCTCGGCCGCATCACCTCCATTCAGGATCCGGCGCGCCGCGCCGCCGCCCTCGAAGGCTTTCTGAAGGACGCCCCCTCCGCCCTCGGCACGGCCACGCAGCTGGAACTCGCCTCCACGGCCGTGGAAATGCAGAACTGGGAAAAGGCCGCCGCAGCCTATGCCGCCGTGGCCGACCTTGAAGGCGACACGCCCCTCGCCTACGCCGCCCGCCTCAACCACGCCCAGGTGCTCATGCACAAGGGCGACTTCGCCGCCGCGCGCGACGAATTCCGCGCCCTGGCCGCCGAGGCCCCGGCCGAAGCTGCGGCCGTGATGCACCAGCAGGTGGCCGAAGCCGCCGAAGCTGCGGGCGACAAGGCCGGAGCCCTGGCCGCCTACGAAGCCGCCGTGGCCGCCCTGCCCCCGGCCGACCAGGAATCCGCCGCCTTCCTGCGCGCCCGCATCGCCGAACTCAGAAAGTAAGCGGCCCCGGAGTTCCTTCCATGACTCAGCTTCCCGCCGCCAATGCCGCCCATCAGGAGGTCAGCCCCTGGCTGGAGACGCTGCGCCTCATGGCCGGTGAAATGGGGCCGAAACGCCCCTTCCAGACTAGCCTGACCTCGCTTCTCGGCAAGCTTTCCGAGCGCCACGGCTTCCTGCGCCCCCATCTCGTGCTTTTCGACCCGGAAACCGGCATGCTCCGCCTGAGCCTTGCCGGCACGCAGCCCCGGGCCAACCATGCAAGCTACGCGCCCGGCGTGGGCGTGACGGGCAAGGTGTTCGCCACGGGCCGTTCCGTCATTGTGGAAAAGCTGAAGGGCGACTCCCTCTTCCTCAGCCTGCTCTTTGAAAGGAGCGAGGAGGAAATGGAGCGGCTTTCCTTCATTTCCGTGCCCATACTCGCCCCCGCAGGGGACGGCCCGCTTTCCGCGCGCGAAGTCATAGGCACCCTGAACGCCGATACCGAATTCGTCTCCCGGGAAGATCTGGAGCTGCGCCGCCTCTTCCTTGAGGTGGCCGCCGCGCTCATCGCCAACGAAGCGGCCTATCTTCAGGAGGAGCTCAGCCATCAGCGCCGCCTGCCCTCCTCCGGCGGAGGGGAGCTCACGGCGGAGGATTCCCGCACCGACGCCTTCATCGCCCAGTCCAAAGTCATGCGCCATATTCTGGAGCAGGCCGCGCACATTGCCCAGGGCCGCGCCCCCGTGCTTCTGTGCGGGGAACCGGGCGTAGGCAAGGAAAAGCTGGCGCGGTGCATCCATGCCTCCAGCCCTAGGGGCGACGTGCCCCTCGTGGTCTGCCACTGCGCCGCCCTGCCCCCGGAAAGGCTACAGATAGAGCTGTGCGGCTACCAGAAAGGCGCGTTTCTCGGCGCCATGCAGACGCAGAAGGGCCTTCTGGAACAGGCCAATACCGGCACCGTTTTCCTGGACGCCGTGGAGGCGCTCACCCCTCCCGCGCAGGAAAGCCTTCTGCGCCTCCTGAAGGAGCACACCGTCCTGCGCCAGGGCGGGAGCGAGCCCGTGCCCGTGGATGTCCGCGTCATAGCCGCCAGCAGCGCGCCGTTGGATACGCTGGCGGAGCAGGGCCGCTTCTCCCGTGAGCTCTACGCCCGCCTCAACGTCTGCGCCCTGCGCCTGCCCCCGCTCAGGGAGCGGCGGGAAGATATCGTGCCCCTGGTGGAGCACCTGCTTCAGCGCAGCGCCGACTACCGCAGCGAAAAAATCAAGCGCATTTCCTACCCCGCGCTGGAGCTGCTCACCCGCTACTTCTGGCCCGGCAACATCTCCGAGCTGGAAAGCTGCCTCCAGCGCGCGGCGGCGTACTGCGAGGACCACGTCATACGCGCGGGCGATCTGCCGCCCTCCCTCCAGACGGCGGAAAGCACGGCCACGGAGGCGGGCCTCTCTCTCGGCGACGCCGTGACCCGCTTTGAAAAGGAGCTCCTGGTGGACGCGCTCATCAAGGCCGGCGGCAATATGCTGAAGGCCGCGCGCGACCTGAAATCGAGCTACCGCATCGTAAATTACAAGGTGAAGAAATACGGCATAGACCCGCATCAGTTCGTCTACCGCAACAAACACCTGTAGGCCCGAAGCCCCGCCCCGGCGGGGCTTTTTTGTAGGGAAAACAAGACACTTCACGGGGCGCGGGCCTGCCCCTCTGCATGCACCGGGGCGGAAAGGGCGTTTCCCTGCAAAGCCCGGCCCACGGCAAAGGCCCGGCAGGGCTTTTTTACCGGGCCGGAAAAGCAAAACTCCCCGGAAATGGCCGGGAACCTTCTTCCGGACGGAGCCCCGCCTTCCCGCACAAAAGAGCGCCGGGCTTTTCAAAATCCTGAACTATATGATAACATGTTGATATTTTATAAAAAATTCTTGCCTTCTCAAGGCGGGGCCCGCATCCTTCAGGCAGCGGCACAACGCTGCAAGGAGGCAAGATGGACGAATACACGAAAAAAGCGCTGGAAATAGTCAAAGCCCAGGCCGGGATAAGCGCCATGACGGAGGAGGAAATTTTTGCCCGGATAAGCCGCCTTTCGGAACTGTTGCGGCGCATGGAGGAAAATCACGACGCTTCTCCCCCCGCCGGAAAAAAGATGCGGCGTCCCCTGCGCGAAAAAAGCATACTCTGCCTGGAATGCGGCAGAAGCTTCCGCATGATCACCAGGCGTCATCTGGCCGCGCACGGCCTGGAGCCGGAGGAATACCGGGAAAAATGGGGGCTGGAAAAAAACGCGCCTCTCATCTGCCGCGCCCTGCGCCGCTTGCGCTGCAAGGCCATGCTTGACCTGCGCCTGTGGGAGAAACGCGCCCCGGCCCGGGAAAAAGCGGCTTCCCCGCCGGAGGAAGAGCGCTGAAGCCCGTCCGGACCCTTTGCCGGAAGCTCCCGCGCCCAAGGCGCTCCCCGGGCAGGGCAGTTGTGCGGCCTCTGTCCCGGAGGGGCCGCGCATGTCCTGCAAGGCGGCCGGTTCTCCCGGTGAAGCACCGGGGAGCGCTTTTTGCCGCCCGGCGCGTTCCAGGCTTCGCCCCTCCCCATGCCGCATCCTTCACGGCTTTTGGCCTTTCCGAGGGGGAGAAAAAACGGCATCCCCCCTCCGCGCCCCAGGCAGAAGCCCGGCTATTGCAGCAGGGAAAGCACTTCCATGCGCCGCACGGGCGAGGCGCTCTGGCGGCGGCGCGGGGAGCGCATGGCAAGGGGCGTATTTTCCAGCGCTTCGGCCTGCTCTGCCAGCGCATCGAGATTGCTGCAGGCAAGGGCTACAAGGGCGGGGCTGAAGGTTTCCATGTTCAAAGAACCGAGGAAGGAACGCACGCTGCGGATATCGTCGCTCATGGCCATAAGGAAACTCCTTGATAAGGCATGTTGGTTTTGCTTGTGGCTACGAGTCCCTTTTGCCAGTTTTATTTATTTTGTCAACTAAAAATTTATATTTTTAATTTTTCATCATTTTTTAATTTCAGATTGACTTTTTGAATCCTTTTCTTTAAATAAAACTTCATGAACAACGCAACACCTGATACTCTCGATCGTCTCCTTCAGGGGGCCGGGCTTCGCCGCGACAGCCAGCTCGCCGAGATCCTCGGCGTGTCGCCGCAGGCGGTGAGCCAGGCGCGCCGCAAGGGGAAGATCCCCGACGGCTGGGTTCTGAAAGTGGCCGCGCAGTTCGGCCTTTCCACGGACTGGATATTCTTCGGCCGGGGGGAAGGCCCGGCAGGCCGCGCGCAGGGCGCCGCCCCGGCGGAGGGCGCGGAAGAGGCGAAAAAGGCCCCTGCGGAAGAAAGGCACGCCCCCGGGGAAAGCTTCTTCGGGGAAGTGGGCTCCGGGCAGGACTCCATAGGCCTTGTCATGGTGCCGCTGGTGGCCGCGCGCCTTGCCGCAGGCAAGGGCAGCCTGGAGACCGACGGCGACGTGCTCTCCTATTTTTCCTTTCGGCAGGACTGGCTGTGCCGCAAGGGCGACCCTTCCTGGATGGTGCTCATGAAGGTCTGCGGGGACAGCATGGAGCCGGACATACGGCACGGCGACATGGTGCTGGTGGACCAGGGCAAGCGCCAGATCTACGGCCACGCAATCTATGCCATGGGCATCAATGAAGAAATCTACATCAAGCAGGTGGAGACCCTGCCCGGCGGGCGCCTGGTGCTCCGAAGCCGCAACCCCGAGTATTCCCCCATCAGCGTAGACCTTCACGGCGACCTGGCCGACAGCGTGCGCGTCATAGGCCGCGTCATCTGGTGCTGCCGGGAGATATAGGTTCCGGCCTGCCCCGGAGACACGCCGCAGGGCCTTTTTCCGCCCGGGGGGCGGGCTCCTTCTTTTCCGGCGGCCCGGCATGGCCGGGCGCTCTGTCATGGAAACGGGGCTCCCTTTGCCCGCCCGAACCGTATGGCCGGGCCTTCTTCCGCGCCTGCCAGCTTTCCGGCAAGGGAAAGCCCTGCGCGGGGAGATGCCGCCGCCCGCCCCGGAAGCCGTGAACGCGCCCCTCAGGGGGGAAGAAGCCGATGCCCCCGGCCCGTGGATGCCCCGGCAGGGAAGTTTCCCCGCCCTGCCTGAAGCGCGCCCTCCTGCGCCCCGCAGGGGGGATCCCTTGGCGCGATTCCTCTGGAGGCGGCCTTGCAGGGAGGCGATATCAGCGTCAAGGCATGCGAATATGAGACGGGCGGCCCCGCAGGAAGGGGGCAGGCTCCGCAGTTTCCCCCACACAGAGAGGGGAAGTGCCGGAGATTCGACTATGCTGATGCCCGCGCCCCGCAGGGGAAGGAGCGGATGCCCCGGCAAGGGAAAGCCCTGCGCGGCAGCGCCCCTCCGGCAGAAAAAAGCCCCGCGGGGCGGGGCGAAAAGCCTAGCGGCCCAGCATGGCCGAGCGCTCTATCATGGAAACGGTGTGCTCTATCTGCCCGCCCAGGGCGGAATGGCGGCTCATTTCGCGCTCCACCGCGGTAATGCCCTTGATGACGGTGGAATGTCTGCGGTTGAAGCGGTCGCCTATTTCCTCCAGGGTGAGGTCGGTATGCTTGCGCAGGAGGAAGAAGGCGGTATTGCGCGCCACCACGAGATTCTGGCGGCGGGATTTGGAGGAAAGCTGGGCCGGGGTGAGATTGAAACTGCGGCAGATGAGTTCCACCACGTCCTCAAGGCTGAGGCTCGGGCTGGTGCGGGCCACGTTGCGTATGACCTCTATGGCCATTTCCTCCGTCACGGTGTGGCCGGTGAACTGCGATTGCAGCATGAGGTTGTGCAGGCAGCTTTCCAGAAGGCGCACGTCGCCGGTGATGCGGTCGACCAGAAGGTCGGCCACGCCGGAGGGCAGCACCATGCACTGACGGCGCGCCTTTTCCTTGAGAATGTGCAGGCGCGTGTCGCGGTTCGGGCGCTCCATGCTGGCCACGAAGCCCGAGCAGAAACGGGAAACCAGCTGTGAATCCACCCCCGCAAGGTCGCGCGGGGCAAAGGAGCTTGTGAGCACCACCCGGCCGCCGTGATCCTGGAGGTTCTTGATGGTGGAAAGCAGCTCCTCCTGCGTACGGTCCTTGCCGCGCAGGAAATGCACGTCTTCCAGAAGCAGCATGTCCAGCTCGCGGAAACGCTCCTTGAACTGGTCGATGGTCTTGTACTTCATGGCCTGCACGAACTGCGAGGTGAATTCCTCTGCCGTGAGGTACTCCATGCGCACCTGCCGCTTGTCCGCCTCAAGGCTGAGGGCCCGGCCCACGGCCTGGGTGAGATGCGTCTTGCCGAGGCCCGCGCCCGAGCACAGAAAGACCATGTCCACCGGGGCGCTCGCGGCAAGGATGTTGGTTGCGGCGGCGTAGGCTATCTGATTGCAGGGGCCGACCACGAAATCTTCAAAAGAATGTTTCCACCCCTTCATCACCGCCGGGTTGAAGGCGCGCACGCGCGGCAGGGGGATGGGCAGGTCGAGCTCCTTGTCGGCCATGAGCACGGCGGGAGCAGTGGAAGGGATGGAAGCCGCCACCTGCTCCAGGCTCGCGGGCCGGGGCAGTTCCGCCTTTTTGCGGGAAGAGGAGGCGCGCACCGACACCTTCGCCCTGCCGCCGAGAAGCGAGGAGGCCACTTCGGCAATGGCCTGGGAAAACTGGTCGCGCACCTGCGCCGCCATGAAATCGTTCATGGCCGTGAGCCGCACTTCCCACTCGAAGGCCGGGGCAGGCTCGATGAGAAGGCCCTGGCCGCCGGATCGCCCGGACTGCGGCAGCCTGACTACGTCGCCCTTGAGCGGTTCAAGGAAGACCTTGAACTTGCCCTCGGGCAGCCTGCCGCCGAGTTCTTTGAGTATGGAGGACCAGATTTCTTTCATAACAGCTTGCCACAGAAGATCAGGAGAAAACGCCGCCGGCACAAGAAAAGACACGCGCCGTACCGAGGCGCGGGCCCGGAGAGGGGAAGGACGAATAACTAGTTATCATGTTTGAAAATTTTTTCAACTCTCCCTTCCATGCTCTTTTTTCCCTTAACGCTTCGATAACACTTGACAATCAGCCTGAAAAATAAATTTTTCCCCTCTTTTTCTCCGTTTTTTCGCCCTTTCCGGCCCTTGCGGGCAAGGCTCCCCCGCACGGGAAAAAACTGCGCCTCCCTTATTCCTCCTTTTTTTCCTGTGCACTATTCCCCTCCGCCGCACCCTTTTCCGGCACCCCGCATCGAGCCGGGGCCCTCCTGAAACTTCCTCCCCGGCCCCGTGCAGAAGGCCGGGCCAGGTTCAGGATTCCGCTTGCCGCTTCTCCCGCGCAGGGACGGCGCATCAACTCCCGCTCCAAGCAGAGGGGACAGGCAGAAAACCGCGAAGAGCACTTCTCCCGCGCAGGGATTCGGGCCTCCGGGAAAGAGAGCCTATCCCGCATAAAAGGCCCGGAAGCGCTCCCTTGTGCAGAAAAGCCCCTTCATTTCCCGCACGGTTCCGCTCCCTTTCCGGACTGGTGCGGATTCTCCGGGCCGGGCGCAACCGGCTCTTGTGCGGCTCGCCCCGGCGGCAGCCCCCGCACTGATTGCGGCGGGGCGGCCTCTCCCTCCAGGCCATGCCTGCCCCCCCCCTGAACAGATTCCCCGCCTTCCCTTCACGGGCCTTCCGCAAATATCTCCCGCAGCCGTGACGACAAAGATGCC
>NZ_DYZA01000038.1 GCF_020741395.1 Mailhella massiliensis
GCATTCAGGGCCGGTATCTGCGGCTGTGTCATGGCTGTCATCTGCATGCTCGGTCTGGGACTGCCCCTAGTCATGGCCTTTGTGGGGCTCTGATACCCTCCTCCGCTTTCTGCCGCTCACATGGTTCCGACCATGTGTCGGCAGAAAGCAGTTGCCGGCATAATAAACGCCTCCTTTCCTTTACCCTTCCTCAACTCCCATGACAAAGGAGATTTCCATGGTCATAGACTTCAGAGTACGCGCCCCGTTCGCAGCCTATAAGGACAGTTTTTTCACTCCCGCCTGCCTCGAGCATCTGAACAGCGAAAGCATGCTGCGTGTGGATGCGCCCGTTTCCCCTTCCGCACTTCAGTATTCCATGCCCATGCTCATGCAGGAGGCCGATGAAGCGGGCATCGACAAAATGGTCGTTCCTGTAAGAAAGGCCACGGACGGACGCAACGAAGACCTAGAGGAACTCATTGCCCGCTATCCCGACCGTATCGTCGGGCTCGCCGGCGTTGACGGACACGACATCAACGCCGCCATTGCCGAAACGGAATGCTTCGTGGTGAACGGCAGCTGTACCGGCATCGTCATGGAACCTGGCCAGGACAAGACGCCCTGGTTTGTCAACTCCGCCTGGGCATTCCCCCTTTACGACTACTGCCAGGAACATCGCATTCCCCTGGTCTTCACCTTCGGCGGCATCATGACGCGCTCCCTGCGCTACTACGCCCCGGAACTCATCGACGACGTAGCCGCCGCCTTTCCCCGCCTGAACATCGCCCTCATGCACGGCGGCTGGCCCTATGTGACGGAAGTGTGCCAGATAGCCCTGAATCGCCGCAACGTCTATCTCGCCCCGGATTTCTACATGCTCCGTTCTCCCGGCATGTCGGACTACGCCATGGCGGCCAACTATCTGCTGCGCGAACGCGTCATATTCTCCTCCGCCTACCCCATCATGCCTCTCAATGGCGCGAAGGAAGGATACCTCAGCCAGCTGCGTGAAGAGGTCCGTCCTCTTGTCATGGGTGAAAACGCGGCTCGTTTTCTGGGGCTGTAATGCCGTGCGAGGTATCTGCCTTATGAATACCGCCATCTTTACCAGGCTGAAATGGCTCGTCACCATTCTGCTGCCCCTCAGCATACAGTGCATTCCGGCCACGGAATCCTTCCCTGCACCCATGAGGGAATTCCTGGTATCCACCATCTTCGTCATTCTGCTGGCCGCATTTGAACTTCTGCCCAACATGCTGGTAGGGCTGCTGCTGCCCGTGGCCTACGTCATCACCGGCACCGTGCCTACGCAGACCGCGCTGGGCATCTGGTCGGGCAACTTCATGATCTTCATGATCGTGGGCGGCATGATCTTCGCCAACGCCCTCGATGAAAGCGGCCTGCTGAACCGCATCGTCCTCTGGGCAGGCACCAAGTGCCGGGGGAGCCTTCTCAAGCTGCTCATGGCCCTCATGGTGGCCGGGCTTCTCGTCATGCTGGTATCCTTCACCAACGGCTGGATGGTGACCATCGTTCTCTGCTACGGCGTGGTCAAGGCCCTGAAGCTGGAACATACCAGCGAGGGCATTCTCATCATGATCGTATCCCAGATCGTGTCTACCGCCGCTTTGAACTTCATCTACAGCCCCGTCACCGTAGGCATGTGGGGCGGCGGCGTGCAGATGGTGGTCAAAGACTTTACCATGAGCTGGTGGACACTCACCGCCTACAACCTGCCCTTCATCGTCATCCAGTTCATCGTCGTCTACATCTTCTACAAACTCTATAAACCCTCTCCCTTTCTCAAGGGCGGAGCCCAGTACTTCGAAACGGAATACGCAAGGCTCGGCAAGCTGACGGTAAAGGAAAAGAAAGCCATTGTTCTGACCATCCTGCTCTTCGCCTATATCATAGGTCAGCCCTGGCACAAGCTGGACATGAACTACGGCTTCATCATCATCCCCATGCTGTTCTTCCTGCCCGGCATCGAGGTAGCCACCAAGAAAAAGTCGCTCGATACCGTGAACTTCGGGTTCATCGTGTTCATCGCCTCGTGCATGAGCATCGGCGGCATAGGCGCGGCAGTGGGCATAGGCCCGGCCATCAGCAAGTACATCTCCCCCATGCTCACCGGTTGCCCCATTCCCGTGTTCCTGTTCCTGTGCATCATCTTCGGCATCATCATGAATATTCTCATGACGCCTTCCGCCATGCAGGGGATGTTCCCCGGCCCGCTGGCAGCACTGGCCACAGGTCTGGGCATCTCCTATCCGCTGCTTCCCTTCATGGCCATGTTCTTCGCCAACGACATGGTGTTCTTCCCCTACGAAAATGCCTACCTGCTGGTACTGTTCGGCTTCGGCGTCATGTCCATGAAGGATTTCATGAAATACAACATCATCAAAATGGTCATCACCCTTATCCTGTTCTGGGTGCTGGTGCTGCCGTTCTGGTATGTGACCGGCCTTATCTGATCCTCCGCCGAAAGGCGCCCGCGCCAGGTTCCCTGCATTGCGGGCGTCTTCCCTCGCCTCATCTTCCCAACCCTTCTCATAAGGAGCCTCTGATGAAAATCATCGACGTGCGTCTGCGCCCTCCGTTCCCTCCCTATCTGGGCAAGGGCAACATGTTCGACATGGAAGCCGACAACCCTTTCGCCATCAATAAATTCTACAAGAATTTCGGCATGAACCTCTCCGATTCCATGCGTGAAGCCTCCATGGAAAAACTGCTCGAGGAAATGGACAGGGCCGGAGAGATGACGGGTGTGGTTTCCATCCGCAAAAACGCCCGGGGCTATGAAAACGAAGAACTCCTCAAGCTGCTTGAAGCATATCCCGGCCGCTTTCTGGGAGCCTGCGGCATACATCCCGACAGCAGCGCCGAAACCATGGCCACCCTGCAGAATTATGTGCTGGACGGCCCCTGTATCACGGCCTTCATGGAGCCGGGTTTTCACGGCGTCATGATCGACGACGAAGTGCTTTTCCCAACCTATGAGTTCTGTGAAAAACTCAACATCCCGCTGCTTATTTCCTTCGGAGGCTTCCACGGCCCCACGGATGAATTCTGCAAGCCCATCCACGCGGGCAACGTAGCCTCGGCCTTCCCCCGGCTGAAAATCGCCCTCTGCCATGCCTGCTGGCCCTGGGTGGAAGCGTCGGTATGGCTGGCCTTCCGCCACCCTAATATCTACCTTTCTCCCGATATCTACGCACTGCACTCCGCCGGGGCGCAGTCATACATCGAAGCCGCGAACTACATGCTGCGCGACAAGATCCTTTACGGCTCGGCCTATCCCTGTGTAGACGTGGAAAGCTCCGTAGCCATGTACCTTGAAAAGCTGCGCCCTGAAGTGGTGGAAAACATTATGTACAAGAACGCCGAAACATTCTTCGGCCTGAACTGATGCCCGGCCGTGAAAACGGCCTGAATACTCCGGCAACGCATGATTCCGCAGCCCCGCACAGGCCGGAAGGGACATGCCGCCCGCAAAAAAACGCCCGCTGCCGAACCGCAGCGGGCGTTTTTTTACGAATAATGAAACGCGCTATCAGAGCAGATGGGCGCGCAGGTCGGCCGCATCACGAGGAGAAAGCAGCGCAGGAGCGATGTCGAACACGGTCTTCGCACCCGTTTCACCCTTCTGAGCCAGACGGTACGCGGCGCGGGCATAGGCCGCCAGCACGCTGGAGGTAAACTCGGGGTTGGAACCAAGCTTCAGGGAATATTCAATGATATGACTTGTTTCTCCGTTCTTTCCGGTATTGCCGGTACGGATGACGAAACCGCCGTGCGGAATACCCTTGTGATCGCGATCCAGCTCTTCCTGGGAAATAAAGGTCACCGTAGTGTCGTACTCGTCGAAATAATTGGGCATCGTCTTGATTTCATGCTCAATGGCGGCCTTATCCGCACCTTCGGCGGCTACTACGAAACATTCGCGGGTATGCTTCTGACGGGTAGTGAGCTCAGGATTGCTGCCGCTGCGTACGGCTTCCATGGCGGCGGGCACCGGCACGGTATACTGGCGCGCATCCAGGACGCCCTTCACGCGGCGTATGGCGTCGGAATGGCCCTGGCTCACACCGCGCCCCCAGAAGGTATAGTCATGCCCGTTGGGCAGGATGCAGTTGGCATACAGACGGTTCAGGGAGAACATGCCGGGATCCCAGCCCACGGAAATGATGCCCACGGTGCCGGCCTTCTGAGCGGCCTTGTCCACCTCGGCGAAATGGGCAGGAATATTGGCATGGGTATCAAAGCTGTCCACCACATTGAACAGGGCCGCCAGTTCGGGAGTCTGCTTGGGCAGGTCGGTCGCGCTGCCGCCGCAGAGAATCATGACGTCGATGCGATCCTTCCATTCCGCCACGTCGGCGAGGCGGCAGACCGGAACGCCTTCGGTAAGAATCTTGACAGTAGAAGGATCGCGGCGGGAAAACACCGCCACCAGTTCCTGATCGGGATTGGCCGCAACGGCCAGTTCAACGCCGCGGCCGAGGTTGCCGTAGCCCACAATACCGATTCTGATCTTGGACATGAAAAAATACTCCATGATGAAGTTGTCGTTGGCTTTTTCAGAAAGATACGAAATTAGTCCGAAATGTCAAGAAAAATGACATTTTTGAAAAACACACCGCTAAAATGATATTTTTTTGTTTTATATATTACATTATTGTAAATAACAATCATACTGACGGACGAACACACTCAATCCAGGTATGGGAAATCGACAGGATTCCGGGAAGAAGGGCGTCGACGACCAGAAAGCCGCAAGCAGAAATCAGCCCGAAAGTGCCTTCCGTCCCTCTCCACCCGCTGGAAGTCGCTTCAGGAATATGCCACAATGGCGCTCTGCCAAAGGAGCCTGCATGTACTTCATCCGGTATCTCTCCCCTGTAGGACCGCTGACACTGACCGGGGACGAACAGCGTCTCACAGGGCTGTGGCTGGACGGTCAGAAATATTTTCAAAGCACCCTGCGCGAACCGCTTCTCCCTGATCCGGGGAGCGCCGTACTGACACAGGCCCGCACCTGGCTCGACAGATACTTTGCCGGGGAGAATCCCTCCCCGGAAGAACTGCCGCTCGCCCCTTCGGGCAGCGCCTTCCGGCAGCTTATCTGGAAGGAACTGTGCCGCATCCCTTTCGGGGAGGTGACCACCTACGGCCGGCTCGCCGAACGCGCGGCCATGCTGCTGAACCGGAAAACCATGTCCGCCCAGGCCGTAGGCGGCGCGGTGGGACACAACCCCATATCCATCATTATTCCCTGCCATCGCGTCGTGGGGAGCGACGGAAGCCTTACCGGCTATGCCGGAGGCCTGGAGAAGAAAATCCGTCTTCTGGAACTTGAAGGCGTGGATACGACCTCATTCCGCATTCCGACCAGAGGAACGGCCCTATAACTCCACTCCGTGCCCGGGCATACGGAGAATACCCCGCCTCCGTGTCCCCACGGAATCGCACCGTACAGGAAGCCACCAGAAGCCGAATCCCGGCAGAAAGGCATGCTTCTTCCGTTTTATGCTCCATCCGCACCAGGGCCACATCCCCTGCGGACGTTCCGCAATACAGCAAAGGCAAAAAGCAGGCTCTGCGCGGAGCGGCATCGGAAATCTGCCCGTCTTTATTCTCTCCGGCGTTTTTTCAGAAAAGCCGGCATGGCAATTCTCTCCCTGCTGCCGAAAAAATCCCTGCCCTGTCACATGATCCGGTTCAAACCTTCGGGGACGACTTTTCACATATCGCGGATTTCCACTCTCCTCGCCCCTTCTCCGTGTTCCATGCAGGACATTCTTCCGCAAAATTCCCCCCGAACAGTCTTTCCATGCCGGTTGCCGACGGAATCACGCCTCATGGCCTCATCGTATGCCGTCAAACTGAAGGCATTACCCGGGCGCCCGCCCACTGGATGGGAGCCCTCTGGCTCATCGTATGCCGTCAAACTGAAGGCATTACCCGGGCATGATGCGCTCTCATGATGAATTCTTCAGGAAATACAGCGGAATAAAAATTTTTTTGCAAGATATTCAAATCGGTTCGGGCCTGAATCCACAAAAATTTTCACCCCCATCCGTGTTTTTTCCCTGTGTTATGATATAATTGCAGGCAAAACAGACAAGGAGAAAAGCCATGTCGCAGTTCCGTACCCGTTCCAGAGCCGAAGGCAGAACCAAAACGACCTTTGCTCTTCCAGAATCCGACTATGCCCGACTTGAAACGCTGTCCCAATCCTTCTCCCTGAGCATCCGCAGTATCCTTGACAACCTTGCCGCAGAAGCCCACCAGATCCTGACGCCGGACAATGCCGGTCCGCTGCTCCCCATCACGGAAACATGCCTGAGAAAAAGTTACGGCATCAGCATGGAATCCAAGAGTATTTTTGAAGAACTTGCAAACAGCCGGGGAGTCTCCCGCAACCAGCTCGTTCACACCGTTCTGAACAGGTACTGTCAATCACTCGTACAATACCTTCAGGAGCTGCCGCATCGAAATACGGTCAACGCTCAGAAGCTCATG
>NZ_DYZA01000039.1 GCF_020741395.1 Mailhella massiliensis
ATGAGGTTTCAACGGTATATCCGTATGAACCTCATTGAATAATATTACCCATCAAAATATATAGCTTCAATATCATTTACATATGAAAAAATCTCTCTTTATCATATAATTTACTCTATGAACACTCTATAGTCTTTCTATTGAAGACTTAACCTTTTGAATATATTCAACAAAATGACAGAAACAGATCATTTTCCCAGATCAATATGAATAATGTCACAAAAATCATATTTTCCGAAATATACAAAAGATAACGGACTGTTGAATTTTCCAATTATAAAAGTAAACGACTCTCCATGAGCCGTGGGCCATGAACCCCTACTGTCCCTCCCCACCGGAAAGCGCGGCCCGGAGTTCCTCCATACCCGTACCCTGCGTGACGCTCACGCAGAACATGTCCCGCACCCCGGCGTTATGCAGAAAACGCCGGGCACGCTCAGGGTTCGCTTCCGGCAGGTCGATTTTCGTAATCACACCGATGACGCGGCGGTTGAACATGGAGGCGAATCCCGGCGGAATCTGACAGAAAGTGCGCGTGGCATCCTGTACGAACACAAGAATATCGCAATCCGCAGAAGCGGTGATGAGCGCGGGATAGAAACGGCGGTTTTCCAGAAACTCGCTGGGCGTATTGACGAAATTATGGAAAAAATCCACGGCAAGCACTTTGCGCGGCGTGTATTCCGCACCGGAAAGCGCACAAATGAGCGAGCTTTTGCCCGAGCGCCATTCCCCTATCAGCATGGTTTTCAGCATGACTTCTCCTCCGGGCGCGGCTCCTCACGGCCTGAAGCTGTGTTGTGCCGCGCAAGGTCGATTCTCCGGTACAGGCGCTTGCCGGACATATCTTCCCTGTATGAAAACGAAACTCCTTCGTTTGCGCGGGGCGTTTTTCGGCTCTCCGGGGACGCCCATTTCCCTTCACCGAGCCGCAGCTACGACGGATCGGTGCGGAACGCATGTTTCCCTCGCATCTCCCGCAGGTCTTCGGCCCGAAAAGCCGCGTCGTCCTCCTCGGCCCATACGCACCGTAAAAAACATCTCCGACGCATGTAACGCCGTTTTTTGCGAAGCTTCACCGAAAAAATCTCTCCGACTGTTCCGCGCTCCGGCCCATGACGCACAAAAGCCCGGCGGGCTTTCAGCGGGCCGGGCCATGCAATATATCCGATATTCTCAGGTGCGCGTCATATCCACGGAGGCATAGTGCAGCACGCCGTCGAAATAGGCGATGACGCTTTTGAGCGCCGATTCCACACTGGCCACGTCCCCCACAAGAAGCAGGGAACCGCCGAAGCGGTCCAGGAAGCCTATATCCACGGAACCAGACTTGGTGGCAATGTCCGCCGCGATGATGACCCCTTCCGCAGGAGTGATGGTGAGTATACCGAGAGCGTCGCTTACCGTATCGTCCAGCCCCAGCTTGAGGTAAATACCTCTGTTGGGACTGGCGATGACATGGGCGAGCGTGATCTGCTTACCCGGAACATATTCCTGGATGACACGCTGCTTCGGTTCGTCGCTGATCCTGCCCATAATGCCGGCCTTTCTTTTCCGTCCGGAAGCGCGGGAAAGGAGCGCTCCTTCCCCGCACGGCCGGTGTTACCCGAGAAGATGCTTTTTGAGATCCTCGCTGGGCGAGGGGATGACGATGTGGCTGAGCACCGGGCCGGAGCCTTCGGCTCCCACGACCGACACGCCAGCATCCACGGAAGCCTGCACGGAACTGACCTCACCGGTCATGACGATGTAGGCCTTGCCGCCGAGGCCCGAGGCGAAGCGCAGTTCAATAAGGTGCACCTGACCGGCCTTGGCCGCAGCATCGGCGGCAAGCACGCAGGCCGCCGTAGTGCAGGTTTCAATGCAGCCTAAGGCATCAATACGGGGGCAGACTGCGGTGCCGTTCATGGCGGGTATCACGGCCTCATGCACACTGGGAATGACAAACCAGTCTACCACCATATCCGCGCCGATATCGCGGCCGCGGGCCACGGAGCTCTTCACCGCTCCGGTATCGCCGGTGACGATGACAAGATAACGGCCCGGGCAGGTGGGGCGGGAAAGGACAAGCTGTACTTCGGCGGCCTTCACCATTTCGTCCGCGACATGCAGGCCCGCGCTGATGCTGTTCAGTTCCACGCAGCCGATAGTGCGTAATTTCATTACAAGTTCCTCACGCCTTGATAGTTATCATTCCGTCCGCAACGGACTCCACCACGCCGTCGATGCTGGCGTGCACCCTCGCGCCCATGGCTTTTTCGGGAATCTCGCCGATGAGGTCGCCGCATTTCACATGCATGCCCTCGGAAACGACGCACACGGCGGGCGCGCCGATGTGCTGGCGAAGCGGAATACTTACCCGGGAAGGCACGATTTCCCCGGCATAACCGGGATGCGTATCATATTCCACAAGATCCAGGCGCTGGATAAGCCGCGCGGTGGGCACGCGGCGCTCCTCGCGGAAGTGGTTCGGCTCAAGCGCACGGCCGGAGGAAACCCACTTCACGCCCGCCTTCATAAGTTCCTTCTTGATCTGCGCGTTGACCTCGCGCGGGGAAACCATCATAGGGCAGGCGAACTTCTCGCACAGGCCGCATTCGGAACACAAAAGTGCTTCTTTGGCCGTTTCGCTCGCCAGATCCTGCCCCGCGAACACGCGCATGAGCTTGTTGGGATGCAGGTCGTGCCCGAGCAGATGGCGGGGACACAGATCCGTGCAGCGGGAGCACTGGCAGCAAATGGTGTTGGTGATCTGCCGCACTCTCGCGGGATCCATGACCTTGCGCACCACCACATTGTGATCGGGCGGAAGTACCAGAAGGCCGCTCGTCGTCTTGGTGACCACGGCGCGGGAAACATCGGGAAGCACTTTGCCCATCATGGGGCCGCCGTCCACCACGCAATATTCGGAGATGGTCGCCCCTCCGGCAAAAGCTATGACTTCGGCCACAGGCGTGCCCACAGGCGCCTTGACCACCATGGGCCTGCGTACTTCGCCCGCCACGGTGAGGTAACGCTCCGTCACGGGTATGCCGTCCAGCGCACGGGCGACATTGTACAGCGTCTCCACATTGCTCACCACGGCCCCCACCTGAAGGGGCAGACCGCGTTCGGGCACGATACGCCCGAGAGCTTCATACACCAACACCTGCTCATCGCCTGCAGGGTAGAAATCCCCGAGTTCAAAAGCTTCCAGAGTGCCGCTCCCCTCGCGGGCCACGGCCTCGCGTACCGATGCCATGGCTTTGGCATGCTTGCCCTTCAGGCAGACCATACCCTTCTTCGCACCGGTACATTCCATGACGGCCTTCAACCCGCGGAGCAAGGTATCCACCTCATGTTCCATAAGATGCGGATCGCTCATGAGCAAAGGCTCGCAGGAAGCGCCGTTCACAAGAACCGTATCCACCGTGGCGTCGGCCTTGACGTGCGTGGGCAGACCGGCGCCGCCTGCGCCGACCACGCCGGCTTCCCGTATTCTTTCGACAATCTGATTCATTCTTCCGTCCTCCGGCATGACATGACGCCGCTCGTGCCGCACGGGCTGCGTCCGGCGCGCAATCCATAAAAAGCGCCCTTTTCCCGCGCGCCTCTCCGGCAACGGGCTGCGCGGGATTCCTGTTTTCTCTCCCCGGGTGCGGGGCAAATACTATCCTACCACGCCTGCTCCAGAAGCTGCCTGATATCCGATACGGAAGGCCGTCTGGGATTGCTCTTCGTGCACATGTCCTCCAGGGCATGCGCAGCCATGATATCGAGAGCGGAGGCGAAGGCTGCCTCCTCCACCTTGAGGTCGCGTATGCGCGCCGGTATGCCCATGGCTTCGTTCAGGCCGCGTACGGCCGTAATAAGGCCGCTTGTCCCCTCTTCCACATTGCCATGGGGCAGGCCGATGATGCGAGCAAGTTCCCTGTAGCGGACGCCTGCATCAAAACTGTTGAAACGTATGGTATAGGGCAGGAGCACGGCGTTGGCCAGGCCGTGGGGAATATGGAACTGCCCGCCGAGCGCATGGGCCATGCTGTGCGTAATGCCGAGGCCGCTGTTGTTGAAGGCCATGCCCGCCATGCAGGAGCCGAGCAGCATCATTTCACGCGCTTCCATGTCTTCCATCTGCTGGTAGGCCTTGAGCAGGTAGGAGAACACATAGCGTATGGCCTGCACGGCGAGAATATCGGTAAAAGCATTGTTGTCGCGCGAGGTATAAGCCTCCACGGCGTGGGTGAGCACATCCATGCCTGTGGCCGCCGTGACGGAAGGCGGCACGGTGCGGGTGAAGCGCGCGTCGAGAATGGCCACGTCGGGAATGAGCAGCTCATCGTTCAGGGGAATTTTCACGCCGTGCTTTTTGTCCGTGACTACGGAAATGGCCGTGACTTCGGAACCTGTACCGCTCGTGGTGGGAATGGCAGCCAGAAGAGGCTGTGGCAGGTTGGGCGCGGCCTTGTGCGCGAAAAAGGCAATGGCTTTGGCCGTGTCGATAGCGGAGCCGCCGCCGAGAGCCACAATGAGGTCGGCCCGGCTGGCCACAAATTCGACGGTACCCTGCTTCACCGTTTCCAGGGAGGGATCGGGCTCCACGCTGGAAAAAATGCGGTGCGGGATATCCCGCCGTTCCAGATGGCTGGTGATCTGGTCGGCGAAGCCGCTCTTGACCATAAAAGGATCCGTCACCACGAAGGCGCGGGTACAGGGCAGTTCCTCCAGGGTATCAAGGGCGTATTTGCCGTAGCATATCTTTGTTTTTCCGTGGAACTGGGTCACGCTGGTTCTCCGCAAAATATGCCTGCGCTGCGTATTTCTCCATGGATCTGCTTTTGCCGCCCCACGGACTACGCCGCTTCACGGCGCATACGCAACGCTTTTAAAAGTTAATCCGCGGGATCTTGCCCGCGCTGCCGGACCTTCAGAAAACCGAAACGGTCCCTTTCACCCGGACTGCTTGCCCGGGAAGAGTATCCCCCTTCCCGGACAAAAATACTATTCGGCCTCTTCAGAGCGATGGGGCAGGATCAGCTCCACTTCGCTGTGGGGGCGGGGGATGACGTGTACGCTGCGCAGTTCGCCCACACGTTCTGCAGCGGCAGCGCCCGCGTCGGTAGCGGCCTTCACCGCACCCACGTCGCCGCGCACCATGACGGTGACAAGGCCGCCGCCTACCTGTTCGCGGCCGATGAGCGTCACGTTTGCGGCCTTGACCATGGCGTCAGCGGCTTCAATGGCCCCAACAAGGCCTCTTGTTTCAATCATGCCGAGTGCGTCGAGTTTCATGGATGTTCTCCTTATGTGTTAACTATGGCGTGCCTGTGAAGGGCACGGCTGATGGTCTTCGTCATGCGGCGCACCGCAATCTCAGATATTATCCCTGATGGTTTTAAGGGCTTCCACAGTCATGGCACGGACTTCATTGGGATCAGTCACGCCGTACTGCGTCCTCAGCATGTGCGCCACTGCCATGGAAAGGCTCTCCAGGCTGCCCGCGGAGGCAAGGCCCGCCCCTTCCTCAGGGCCCACGAAAAAGGTCTTGCCCGCTCCGCAGCCTCCCCGGCAGGGAGCCTGAACGGGTTCCGCCGGAGCCGGTTCCTCGCCGTACACGACGCTCACCTTGCGCCGGGCAAGCTCGTCCTTCGCGCCCGGCGTCAAAATCCGGTTCTTGCCGACATAGAGCTTCCCGTCCTGCCGGCAGATGAAAGCGTCGAGATTCTCCACACTGATCAGTTCTTTTTTCATGCTTACCTCACTGCGCCCGTCAATGCCCTTGCCAACGCTTCGGCGGGATTGGGAATGACCACGGCTTCCACAAGTCTGGAACCAAGCGCCTCACGGGCGGCCTCCACGGCCTCGCGCACGGCGGCCACGTCGCCGCCGAGCACAAAGAACGCCTTGCCCGCAATGCCCTGGCCGGACACAAATTTCAGCAGCCGGACGGCGGAACGCTTCACCGCCCTGTCGGCGGCGTGAAGGGCCGGGGATACGAAACGGCTCTCCACCACGCCCAGCGCTTCCCCGGGCATGGCCGCTTCGCTTTTTCTCAGCGCGGCCGTCACCTGGGGAGAAATATGGGAAATCACAAAGGATCCGACAATCTTCCGGCCCGAAGATTCCGCAAGGGCCACGGAAGTGCCCACAGCCTCGCGCTCGCCCGCGACATAGATGAGAAAGCGCCCCGAACAAAGCGTGCCTGCGCGGACAAGCTCCACTTCGGCTGCCTTGACCATGGCATCGGCAAGCTCCACGCCGGAAGCTATACCGGAAACTTCCACCACCCCGAGACTGTCCATGCAATCCTCACAAACCCTTTGTAATCTCTACTTCGTCCAGGATGCCCACAATGGCGGCATCCATGGGAATATCGGATGAGGCGAGGGCCATGCGCGCCGAAGAACCGGTGACTACAAGCACCTGCTCCCCTATGCCCGCACCCACGCAGTCGGCAGCAACAAGACTTTCGTGACGCTTTCCATCCGCCGGGTCGATGCGCTGTACCACCATGAGCTTGAAGCCGTTGAGCGCCTCTTCCTTCTTGGTGGCCCATACGTTGCCGATCACAATGCCGATAATCATGCCTCTCCTTCCTTCATGATGCGCATGTGCAGCTCTTCCGCCTTTTCCGATGCAAGAGGCGTGACGCTGGCCGCGGCCGGGATCACCAGCGTACGGCGGCCCTCGGCCCCTGCCTTTTCCACCATGGCGGCGGTGATCAGCTTTTCCCGCACCATGGCCTTTTCGGGCACCCAGGGCCGGAAGGCCCGGAGGCCGTACCCGGCCAGGGTCTTTTCATGAGCGGCATAAAGTTCATACAGCGGGCCGGGAGCGGTGTCGGCCCAGGCGCGGTAGGAAAATTCCAGGATCTCCACCTTCACGCCGCGGAGCAGCAAACCGAGCACTTCCTCCATACAAGGGGAAGAAGCGCGCCCTACAGCGAGATCTGCCATGTCGGAGCAGGACAGCACGGGCAGGATATGGCGCTCCGGCATGCGGCCTCCGGCATCCTCTCCCAGGAAAAGGATATCCGCCCCGCCTTCGTAGAACGGAGCAATAAGTGCGCCGACACGTTCCGCAAGCGCTTCGTCGCGGGGGGCAAGTACCCTCACGCAGGCCTTCGCCCGGAAATTTTCCGTCCGTGCCAGGACTTCCTGAACCACGGTGCGCACAAGTTCCGCCATATCCATCATGCTTTCCCCGCTATACTTCAGCGCCCGCCGCACAGTTGAGCGCTATACCCAGAGGCGTGACCAGGAAAGGATTGGCGGGTTTGCACACCGTCTTTCCCGTTTCCTTGGCGATGATTTTTTCCATATCCTTCAGGCAGCAGGTGCCGCCCACAAGGTAAACCACCTCCACATCGCGCCCGGCGATATGCCGATTGATAATGCTGGCCATTTTCTCCAGTACGGGCTTCACCACGGGCAGGATTTCCTTCTGCCGGGAAGGATCCTTCTTTATTTCTTCCGCATCTTCAAAGCTCACGCCGTAATTGCCCGCCAGCACCAGGGAAAGGTGCGTACCGCCGGTAGGTTCGTCGGCCACATAGACCACCTTGCCGTCCTCAAGAACGGAAAGCCCGGTAGTACCGCCGCCAATGTCCACAATGACGCCGTTATCTACCCCGAGCACGGCATTGGCCGCCGTAGGCTCGTCCAAAATGGACGTGACGGTGAGCCCCGCGCCTTCCACCACATGGCGATGCGTAGCACATTCGCGCTCGCCGGTACCCGGAGGCACGGCAATGGCCGCGTATTCCAGCTCCCGGCCGAGGCCTTCCTCAAGCTGGCGGACAAGCCGGCGCACAATGGCCGTCGCCCCGGTATAGTCCACCACGAGGCCGTCGCGCACCACCTGCGCGAACTCCAGGGCACAGCCCATGGGGCGGCCCTCGGCGTCGACCACGACCACCACGATGTAGGCCGTGCCGAGATCCACCCCCACAAAGAGGCGCTCGGAAGGTTCAGGCTTCACGGGCTTGCCGATGAGGCGTTCCAGCTCGCCTATACGGCTGTTGACCGCCTCAATGTCCATGGCAACACCCGGACTTGCCGACGATTACACCGTCCACGCCCTTCTTCCAGCCGGAACCGTTGCCTTCATCGGCGTCTATATGCATGGCGAGACTGAACTTGTCGCTCACGCGCACAAGCACATCTTCAAACACCACGGGCCGTTCCGTACCGAGACGCACGCTTACCATGTCATTGTCGGCCACGCCGAAGCGGGCCGCGTCCGCCGGAGTCATGTGAATGTGGCGGGAAGCCACAATGACGCCTTCCTCAAGGCCCACGATGCCGTGATCCGAGGCGAGAATGATACCGGGGGAACCGGCAACATCACCGGACTGGCGCACCGGCGCATCCACACCCAGAGCGCGTGCGTCGGTTTTGGAAATCTCCACCTGCGACTTGCCCCGGGAAGGGCCGAGTATGGCGACGTTGTCCATGACGCCCTTGGGCCCGATAATGCGCACGCGCTCCTTGCACAGGAACTGGCCCGGCTGGGAAAGATCCCGGGCATGGGTCAGCGGCGCGCCGAACAGGGCTATGGCGTCCTTTTCACTGAGGTGAACGTGACGGGCGGAAAGCTCCACAGGGATGGGCCCGTTTTCCGGCGCGGAACAGGTATGGCCCGCCTGGGCCGCCACCTCGTTGAGCACGCAGGAAAGGATCTGCGCCAGCACGTCTTTCATGGCTTGTTCGTTCATGTTGTCTCCACTGCAATATCGAAGCACCCGCAGGAGCAGCCTTCACCGGCGAATGCGGCAGGGGCCGGAAACCGCTTCCGGCCCGCGCCATGCGCTTACGCTTCCTTATGGGGCAGGATAAGCTCCACTTCGGAATGAGGACGGGGGATGACATGCACGCTGACGAGCTCGCCGACCTTCTGGGCGGCGGCAGAACCGGCATCCGTGGCTGCCTTCACCGCGCCCACGTCGCCGCGAACCATGACGGTGACGAGCCCGCCGCCGACCTGCACGCGTCCGATGAGGGTGACGTTGGCGGCCTTGACCATGGCATCGGCCGCTTCAACGGCGCCGACGAGACCTCTGGTTTCGATCATGCCCAAAGCATTGGTGGAAGTCATATCCATCTCCTTGAAAGGGTTTTCTCTGGTTGATTATGGGGTGGCCCGCCCGGCTTTTCCGGCTGCAGGCTCAGCTTACATGACTTTCTTGAGTTCCGCGACTATCAACGAGGTGATGGCGTTGATATCAATACCGGAAGTTGCGCCGCAGGCAGAGCCGTGGGCAGGAGCTTCGCTGTGGCAGCATTCGTGATGCGCCTCGCAGGGAGTGTTGCCGAGGTCATAGGCCACGCGGCGGATGTTCAGAAGGTTCATGGGCGTCACGTTGTCGGAGGTGGCGCTGCCGCCCACCGCACCGCAGCCCAGAGTGAAGGAGGGGAAGAGCCCGGTGGTGATGCCCACGCCGCCATGGGTGGAGGGGGTGTTCACCAGAATACGGGAAACGGGTTTCTTCAGGCCGAATTCGCGGATGATTTCCTCGTTGTGGGAGTGTATGGCCAAGGAGTGGCCGATACCGCAGTTGTGCAGCAGGGCATGGCACAGCTCGCAGGCCTGATGCCAGTCGTTGACCACATAAAAGCCCAGAAGCGCCGTAAGCTTTTCCTTGGAGAAGGGGAACTTGGGGCCCACGCCCGCCTCGTCGGAAATGAGCAGGCGCGTCCCGGCGGGCACTTCGATGCCTGCGATGCGCGCAATGGTCTGCGCGTCGCGGCCCACGATAGCCGGGTTCATGGAGCCGTTGCCCCGCTCCATGACGGCCTTCACCTTGGCAAGATTCTCCCCTTCCAGGAAGAAACCGCCCTGGGCGATGAGTTCACGCTTCACTTCGGCGGCGATGACGGCTTCAGTCACAATGGACTGTTCCGAAGCGCAGATGGTGCCGTTGTCGAAGGTCTTGCTGGTCATGATTTTGGTCACGGCGTCCTTGATATCGGCACTGCGCTCAATGAAGGCGGGCACGTTGCCCGCACCCACGCCGAGGGCGGGCGTGCCGGAGCTGTAGGCAGCCTTGACCATGCCGGGACCGCCGGTGGCAAGGATAAGGTCGGCAATTTTCATGAGCTCGGCGCTGCCTTCCATGGTAGGCACACTGATGCAGCTCACAAGATCGGTGCTCACGTTGCAGCTGTGCAGCGCTTCTTTGATGATCTGCACGGTACGGCCGATGCACTTCTTTGCGGCGGGGTGCGGCGTGAACACGATGGCGTTGCCGGCCTTCAGCGAAATGAGAGACTTATAGATGACTGTGGAGGTGGGGTTGGTGGAAGGAATGATGCCCGCGATGACCCCGACGGGAACGGCGATTTCCACGATCTTGTTGACCTTGTCCTCGCGGAGAATCCCCACCGTCTTCATATCCTTGATACAGGCGTAGACCTTCTCGCTGGCAAGCAGGTTCTTGGTCTTCTTATCCTGCGGCTTGCCGTAGCCTGTCTCTTCGTTGGCCATGACAGCCAGTGCCTCGGCCTGGGCGGCCGTGGCTTCGGAAACGGCTTTGACCACCGCGTCAATGCGTTCCTGCCCCAGCTGCGAGAACTCGGCCTGGGCGGCGCGGGCGGCGCGCACCAGAGAACGGGCTTCCTGAATGGACAACAAATCCTTGTCTACCATTGAACTACTCCTCTATTTTCCTGAAGCCTTCAATATAGCGGCAATCAGGGATTTTTTGTCGGCCGACGCCACGGCTTCCTCGGACATGGACAGGCCTTCCATGTTCCAGGCCATACGGCGCAGCCGGTTCAGGCTCATTCTCTTCAGCCTGGCCTCGGCAAGGGCGTCCTCATCGGGAACTTCTTCCGCCTTGCCGGAGACACGCTTCACCTCTTCGCTCACAAACGCCGCGCCGCGCGTCACTCCGCCTCCTGAGGAGGGAAGGGGCGGCTCGGGATCCTTTTCACCCGCATCGGGGTCAAGGCGCAGTATGCCGCAAAGCTCCTCATCCGGCCGAGGTATGACATGGGTGGACACAAGTTCCGCCCCGGCTATGCGCAGTATGCAGGCCTTTGCCGCGTCCACGGAGGCCTGCACGGCGGAGACCTCGCCCGCCACGGTAATGGTCACCAGCCCTCCGGTGGCCAGGTTCTTTTCCAGAAGACGCACGTCGGCGGCCTTGAGCATGGCGTCTGCGCCCTCTATCGCCGCGAGCAGTCCCCTGGTTTCCACAAGTCCGAGTGCCAGCATGGAAAAGCCTCCTCAGGCTCAGTGCCTGATCACCGTTACCGGAAAATCGTAACGCCTGATGATATCTTCCACCCTCGCCAGATCGGATTCGTCCAGCGCGGGGTCGCCCTGCATGGGGTACTCCCTGCCGAGCTGCGCGTATTTGTTCACGCCCATCTTATGGTAGGGCAGAAGATCTATGCCCTTGAAATTGCGATGGCCCTTGTACGGGGCAAGGAAACGCACCATAGCCTCGATATCGCTCTCACCGTCGTTCACGCCGCGAAGAAGCGGTACGCGCACCTTGACGTTACTGCGGTTTTCCAGAAGCCAGCGCAGATTGTCGAGGATCAGCTCGTTGCGCACGCCGGTAAGCCGGTAATGGCGGTCGGAATCCATGTGCTTGACGTCGAAAAGGAAAAGGTCCGTCACTTCCGCGGCACGGCGCACCACCTCGGGCCTTGCGTAGCCGCAGGTTTCCATGGCGGTGTTGATGCCCCGCTCCTTGCAGGTGGTGAGCAGGTTGACGGCGGCCTCGGGCTGCATGAGCACCTCGCCCCCGCCGAGCGTCACACCGCCGCCGGAGCTCTGATAGAAGGGTCTGTCCTCTTCAATGACTTCCATGATTTCCGAAATCGTGCGGTACTCGCCGGAAATGCTGAGCGCAGACTGCGCACAGGCCTTTTCGCAGGCGCGGCAGCCTATACATTCCACCTCGCGCCGGATCTCATGGCGGGAATCGGCCATGGCGTGCACCCCGGTCGGGCAGACCGCCGCGCATGCGCCGCAGTTGACGCACCTGTCCTTCTTGAACAGGATCTGATAGGCGCGAAGCTGCCCTTCAGGGTTGGAGCACCACAGACAGCGCAGGGGGCAGCCCTTGAAAAAGACCAGCGTCCTGATGCCCGGCCCGTCATACAGATTGTACTTCTGTATGTTGAATATCAGTGCCTTTCTTTCCACAGCGAAACCGCTCCGCTAGATTCCCTGTTTGAGCCCGGCCCTGCGGCCGGGCTCCCTTTCACCGTACAAAGACGCCGCGCTAGATGGAGCGCAGCACCGTTCTGCTGATGATTTCGTCCTGCACGTCCTTGCACAGCTCCACGAAGAAGGCGCTGTAGCCGGCCACGCGCACCACCAGGTCACGGTAGTTTTCCGGGTGCCGCTGGGCTTCCAGCAACGTGTCGTTATCAAGATAGTTGAACTGCATCTCGCCGTTGCCGAGGATGCTGGCCGTGCGGATGAGCGTGACGATGCCGTTCTCGCCTTCCGGCGTATCGAGCAGGCCGCTCATGAGCTTGAAGTTATGCACAAGGCCGATGTTCATGTTGTCGTTGGCCATTTTGGAAACGCTCTTGATAATGGCCGTGGGCCCCTTGTAGTCCGCGCCCTGGGTGGGGCTGATGCCGTCGGAAAGGGGCAGCCAGGCATGACGGCCGTTGGCGGACGCGCCGGTGAGCTGCCCGAAGGGGGTATTGTTGGAAATGGACAGCGTGCCGTGGCTCAGCACGGAGTAAAGCGTCCTGTACTTGCGGTGCTCACGTTCGGTAAAGGCGATGAGGTCGGCGGCGATGTAGTCGGCGTAGTCGTCGTCGTTGCCGTACTTGGGCGCGGCGAGGCAGTCGGCGCGCACCTGTTCATAACCCTGGAAGTCAGCCTTGAGCGCCTCGTTGAGCTGTTCCAGCGTGTACTTCTTGTCATCGTACACCAGCTTCTTTATGGCGGCCATGGAGTCCGCGTAGGTAGCAAGGCCGCTCCAGACCACGCCGGGCCCGAAGTTGTACATGGCGCCGCCGGAAGACACGTCGCAGCCGTGTTCCATGCACCCCTCGTACATGACGGACATGAGGGGCTTGGGAGCAAGCTCACGGTGCACGCGCTGGGAAATCACGGTGGCCACGGAGGTCCACTTGGTGATATACTTGATCTGTTCCTTCACCGCGGCGTCGAACTTTTCCCAGGTGTCGAACTGGGAAAGGTCGCCGAGGTCGGGGCAGACCTTCTTGCCGTACCAGAGCGGCACACCGTGGTTGAGTACAAGCTCGATGCAGATAGGCCACTGGGTATAGGAAGTGGAGGTCCACTGATAGAGGCGCCCCGCCTTCTGCGGTTCCACACAGCCCATGAGGCAGTAGTCGCGCGCATCTTCAATGGATACGCCCTTGGCGAGCATCATCTTGATGTGGGTATCGTCGAAGTGCACGGCCGGGAAGCCCATGCCGGAGCGGATGACGTCCACGATCTTGCGCAGGTACTTCTCCGGCGACTTGTTGTGCACACGGGTGGCAAGGGAAGGCTGATAGATGCGTACATGACGCACCGCGTCCATGAGCAGATAGGTGAGGTCGTTGGTGGCATCGCGGCCCTCGCGGGTGACGCCGCCCACGCACATGTTCACAAAGGGCTGATAGCCCGCGAAGAACTTGGAGCCGCCCTCGCTCGTGAGCCACATCATTTCCGACATCTTGATGAGCATGCAGCCCGCAAGGTCGAAAGCCTGATATTCAGTCATGCGGCCGGACTCAAGATCTGCCTTATAGAAGGGATACATGTACTGGTCCACGCGGCCGATGGACATACCTGTCTGGTTCTCTTCCACGGGAAGCAGGGATTCCACGGTCCATACGGCCTGAATGGCTTCCCAGAAGGTGGAAGGCGCATGGGCAGGTACACGGGCATTCACTTCCGCGATTTTCAGAAGTTCGGCCTTGCGCACGGGATCAGATTCCTTACCGGCCAGCTCGGCGGCGTATTCCGACAGACGACGGGCATACGTCATCACGCCTTCGGTGGTGTCGATGATGGACTTGTAGAAGTAAATCTTGTCCAGATCCTCGGGATTCTCGTAATCGAGATGCTCCAGGTGCTCGCGAGCCTCGCGCTGGATATCGAGCATGCCCTTCTTCATGAGGATGACGTCGTAGCCGGGGTTGGAGTCGCCGCCGCCGTTCAGCGCGTGGTATGAGCAGTCGGACACGAAGGACTCGCCGGAAAGCTCCCACACTCCGGCCTCGCGGTACTGCGCCTCGCAGTATTCATCCACGGACTTGCCCTGCCAGTAGGGGAAGATTTCCTCGCGCAGCACCTTCTTGTCCTCTTCGGAAATATAGAAGGGATCCTGCGGGCGGTGGGCGATGGTATCCAGCTCATCGCGCAGCCAACGCCAGGAAATATCGGGAGAAAACGCGCCCGTACGCGGCCCGCCGCAGGGGCAGCCCACGATGAGCTCATCCTTCTGTATGACCAGGGGAGCAGTCTCGCAGCAGCGGCGGAAGGCCTTGGCGCGCAGCTCGATCTTGGGCAGACCGGGATTGGCCTTGTCGATCTCCGTGATGACCCTGGCGCGGTGTATGGAGATGGTGGGCACCTGCTTCAGGAAGTTGGCCTTCAGGCGCTTATGCCTTTCCGTAGGCCCGTCGGGCACTCCCGCGCCGTGACTGCACGCGGCGGAAGGAGCAGGAGCGGCGGGAACGGCCTTGGCCGCCTTCTCAAGAAGCTCCAGGGAAACGCCTTCAAAAATCTTGCGCAGGGTCTCCCTTTCCGCAGGGGAAAGGTTCCTGGTCGCTTCCGCAATCTTGCTGGAAAAGTCGTGAAGATCCACTATACTTCCTCCGTTGGTGAAAATACCGTCATTTCTGTTCAGCGTCGGACAAGGCCCGCACGGCCTCGCGCAGGAGCCGGCGCAGCGTCTCAAGCCTGTCTTCCGGCCCGGCCGGAGCATCAAGGGAGTCATTGCGCCCGGCCGGAGCATCAATGGCATGGAGCGCTTCTTCCGCGCCCCGCACGCCGTAGCCGACCCTGCGGATATAGACGAGGTTCATGGGGGAAACATTGTCGGAAGTCATGCCGTGCCCGGCCAGCCCGCTGCCCAGCGTCAAGGCCGGGAAAAGCTCCGTAGTCATGCCCATGCCGCCGAGCGCGGCCGGGGTGTTCACAAGGAGCCGCGCCACGGGCTTTTTCAGCGCAAACTGGCGTATGACTTCCGCATCGCGGGAATGGATGACCAGAGTGTGCCCCGCCCTGTCGAAAAGAAGCAGCTCAATGCATTTTTCACAGGCGTGCATCCAGTCGTCCTCCACATACCAGGGCAGCACCGGAGCCAGAAGCTCACGGTTGTACACATCGGTATCGGAAACATACTTGCGTTCGGCAATGAGCAGCTTTGTCCCGGCCGGGGCCTCGAACCCGGCACGGCGGGCAAGCGTAGGCGCGTCTATGCCCAGCATGTCGCGGCGACGCCTTCCGTCGTGGTGGAAAAGCACCCCGGCAAGAGCGCGGGTTTCCTGCTCGCCCATGAACCAGGCCCCTTCCTCCTCAAAGGCGCGGCGCGTCTCTTCCGCTATGCGGGAATCCACCACCACGCACTGCTCGGCCGAAGGGGCGATGCCGCAGTCGAAGGTCTTGCTGAACACAATGTCCCGCACGGCAGACCGCACGTCGGCGCTTCGTTCGATGAACGCAGGCCCGTTGCCCGTACCGCCGCAGATGAGCGGCTTGCCGGAAGCTTCCGCGGCATCGAGCATGCCCGCTACGCCCGTGATGAGAACCAGGGACACGGCCGGGTGGCGCATGAGTTCCACAGTGCCGCTTTTCGTGGTGGTGGCAAGGTAGGAAATACAGCCTTCCGGGAGCCCGCAGGCCGTGGCGGCGGAAATGATGAGGTCAATGGCCCGGGCCATGCAGCGTTCGGCGCGCGGATGCAGGGTGAAAATGATGGCGTTGCCCGATTTTATGGCGAGGAGCGCCTTGTATATGGTGGTGGACACGGGGCTGGTGGAGGGGCACAGCGCCGCAATGACGCCGCGCGGCACGCCCACTTCCAGAATATTGCCGGAAGCGTCGTATTTCAGCGGGCCCACGCAGCGCATACCGCGCAGGGCCTCGCGCACTCTCCGGCACACGAAAAGGATTTCCGCAAGCTTGTCTTCACGGCGGCCGTAGTCCGTCTCCTCAAAGGACATGACGGCAAGGGCGCGGGCATGCTCCTCCATTTCCCCGGCCACATGTTCGACGATCTCATCCAGCCTTTCCTGGGAAAAGGCGGCGAGCTTCCTCTGCGCCTCCCTCGCGTTTTCCGCGAGGATTCTGGCGTACTGCATGGAAAGCAAGTCTTTGTCGGCAATCATCTCTCAGGCCCCGCTTCCGGCCGCGCCCGCCCCTTGGGGGGAGCACCGTCAGGCAAGAAGATTCTCAATGGCGTAGCGGCGCGTCATTTTCACAAGATCCCTGTGCGGGGTGGGAATGACGCAGGAGCTGTACACGGAGGCGCCCATGGCCTCCACGGCCTTGATGCCGGCGGCCACGGCGGCCTTGCAGGCTGCAACGTCGCCCTGCGTGAGCACCGAAATGTAGCCGGAAGCCACGTTCTCATAGCCTATGAGTTCCACATCCGCCGCCTTGATCATGGCGTCGGCCGCTTCAAGCATGTACACGATGCCGAAGGTTTCAATGAGCGCCAGGGAACGGAGGGGGGGATCCACGGGTTCATCAAGAACGCTGTGCACCATGGCTATCTCGCCCACACCGCGCACAGGGCGGGGCATGACGTTGTGCGCCGTCAGCTTGCCTATGGACGAAGCCGCGGCCCTGCCTGCCTCCACGGAGGCGCGCACCGCCGCCACATCGCCTTTAACCATAATGGTTACCAGTGTGGAGCCCACGTTTTCATAGGAGAAAAGCTGGACATCGGCGGCCTTCAGCATGGCATCCGCGCCATAGATGGCAGGCACCATCCCAAGGGTTTCAATGAGGCCCATGGCCTCTTCAGCGTGATACCTCATACTCTCTCCATTCCGATTCGGAATTTCCGGATATGCCGGTACCGGAAAGGTTCCGGCGAAAACCTGTTTTGGATAGTATGATTATCATAGCCTTTCCCTATAGGGGAAGGTCAAGAACATTTCCCCGGAAAGAGCCGCAAAAAGGGAAAAAACGCCCGCACAGTCCAAACACCAGCAAAGTCGCGCTGTTGCAAGGATGCGGGAAAAACTGTTTGTTTATTCATTCAAGATAGATGGAAAGTTCTTCTCCCGCACTTTTCCACAAATGTTACGCCAATATGAAGTTTTTTCCCAGCAAGGGAGAAGGAAAACAGCCTATAATATCAGGCAAAAAATTTTTTCTTTCTTCCCGGCGACAAAAGAGTGCCTTTCTGTGCGAAAATCGGGGTTGACCTTTCCCCTAGGGGAAAGGTTATTCTAATCCTGATTATGCCAACATGCGTTTTTTACAGGATTAATCCTCCATGCTTCCCCGCAGGAAAGATGATAACGGCTTCCCCTTTGTGGAAAGCTTTTCCTTGGGAAGCGGAAAGATCCTGCTTTTCGCAGGGCATTCTCCTCCGGGGGAAGGTTTACTCTTCTTCCGGAGAAGGCGCTGCGGCGAAGAGCCGGGCCCATGTCATGAGAACGTAAGAGTCCCGCCTGTGAAGGCGACAGTGTATAAAAGCGTTCCAAACAGAGGAGGACACATGGCGCAGACAAGCGGCGCACCGAACCTTGCCGCGGCAGCGGCGAAAAAGAGGCTCGCGGACGGCTTCCGGCGCAGAGGCATCATTACCGCCATTATGTCGGGCGTCACCTACGGCAACTATACGGCTTTCATGACACTGGCCATGTCCGTAGGTATCTGGGCCTCATGGTACGGAGAAAACTCCGGCTTCACTCCTTTTGCCGTAGCCTTCATGCTGAGCGCGCTCGGCGCAGCGCTCACCGACACCTTCAGCGCCGTATGGGCGCTGCTCATCGCGGCATGGAAGGGCAAGCTCGGCGACTTTTACCGCAGCTTCAAGACGAAGCCGGGCGCAATCCTCGCCTGTGCGGCCCTCATCGGCGGCCCCTTCGCTTCCACGGCCTATGTCATCGGCCTGCAGCAGGCGGGCTCCATCGTGGTACCCATCAGCGCCCTGTGCCCGGCCATAGGGGCCATACTCGCCCGCATCCTGTTCAAGCAGCCCCTCACGGCGCGCATGCTGCTCGGCATCGCCATCTGCTTCGGCGCGAGCGCCCTCATCGGCATGTCCAGCATGGGCGGCACGGAAGCGCACCCCAACATGATGATCGGCCTTCTGTTCGGCTTCGGTGCAGCTCTCGGCTGGGGCATCGAAGGATGTGTGGGC
The DNA here is from genome assembly GCF_020741395.1 of Mailhella massiliensis. Classification (GTDB taxonomy): domain Bacteria; phylum Desulfobacterota; class Desulfovibrionia; order Desulfovibrionales; family Desulfovibrionaceae; genus Mailhella; species Mailhella massiliensis_A. The sequence continues at coordinate 18,293 of NZ_DYZA01000039.1, forward strand.
GGCTACGCCTCCTCCATGATCGACCCTGAAGTCAGCATCGCCATACGCGAAGTGACCAACGGGCTTTCCAACCTCATCATCATGGTTCCCATACTTGCCTTGATCGGCGAAGCCGACGGTTTCCAGATCATAGGGCAGGCGCTCTGCGACGGAGAATCGCTCAAGTTCTTCATCATCGGCGGTTTTGCCTGTTACTGGGGCTTCATGCTGTGGTACAAGGGCAACGCCATGTGCGGCGCGGCCCTCGGCATGGCCTGCAACGGCATGTTCTCCTTCTGGGGACCCTTCTTCTGCTGGATCTGGATCGGCCTCGTGTTCGGCATCGAGGGTTGGGACATGCCTCTCATCGCATGGATCGCCGCCGTCCTCATGATCATCGGCATCTTTACCATCGCCACTAATCCGCTGGCGTTCTTCATGAAGAAGGAGGAGGATTGAGCCATGATGCCGCTGAACTTCGCCATACTCAAATTCTTCACCAACGGACAGGAAGCCTGCCCGGAAAACGTGATCGAGGCGCTCAAGGCCGAATACGGCCATTTCAAGGCCCTCAACAAGACAGACGTGCTCACCGCGCTCATGACGGCGGAATCCAACGGCCTGCTTGAAGAATCGCGTTTCGAGCTGGATGAAAACGGGGAAGTGCGCGTATTCTTCCGCGCAGGCGCGGAAGCTATCGCCACCATCAATAAGTACATCAGGTAACAGGTCCCGGAATTCCACCCCTAAGCTCTGGAGGTCTTCATGACGATCAAGAAACTTCTCAATGCTCTGCTCGCCTCCGCCTTCTGCTGCGCCATGCTGGTCGGCAGTGCAAACGCGGCCACCGAACTCAAGCACTGGCCCAAGGAAGCCCGCGCGCAGATCGAAGCCATGATCCAGGCTAACGCCCATCAGGGCCAGTACGCCACCTTTGACATGGATCAGACCACCTACCGTTATGACCTTCTGGATCCGCTTCTGGCCTACATGGACCAGAAGGGCCTGCTGACCCGCGAAACCATGGATCCGTCCCTGAAGCTCATCCCCTTCAAGGACAGCCCGGACTTCAAGGGCGGCAAGGAAAACATGACCAGTTACTACTGGCGTCTGTGCGAAATGCACGACCTCATCAGCTATCCCTGGGCCTCTCAGATCTTCGCGGGCTTCACTCTGAAGGAACTCAAGAAGAACCTCGATGAAATGCTGGCCCTCAAGAAGCCCATCGAACGCCAGGTCTGGGACGGCGACAAGGTCGTCACCGTGAAGCTTCCCATTCCCAAGATGTTCCGCGGCATGCAGGAACTCTATGCCAAGCTGCGTGAGAACGGCATCGACGTGTACATCATGACGGCCGCCCACGAAGAAATCATCCGCATGATCGCCTGCGACCCCAAGTACGGCTACAATGTGGATCCTGAAAAAGTCATCGGTGTGACCGTGCTGCTCAAGAACCCCAAAACCGGTGAGCTTACCAACTCCCGTATGCAGATCCGCGACGGCAAGTTCGACCCCGAGAAGAACATGGACCTCGTGACCACCGCCTTCCTCACCAACCCCATGACCTGGTTTGAAGGCAAGCAGGGTTCCACCATCGGTTACATCAACCAGTGGCAGCGTCCCATCATGGCCGGCGGCGACTCCACCGGTTCCGACACCTACATGCTGGAAAGCGTGAACGTGGAACGCGGCGGCATCAAGCTGTGGATCAACCGTAAGCCCGGCGATCCCAAGAAGGACAAGAAGGCCCTCTGGACCATCGACCATGCCGAAAAGTCCGCCCAGCAGCAGAACGAGCTGAACATGCCCGTCACCGCCAACAAGAACTGGATCTTCATCGATCCTGAAACCATCCAGTAGTTCCTTCCCCCTCCGTGCGCCCGCTGTCCTGATTTCAGACGGCGGGCGTCTTTGCGTCCGCCGCCGGGGAGAGATAAAAATCCGACACGAGACAAGGACGGACGCAAGTGACCGTCGACACCTTGCTCCCGCGGTGTTCGGAGCTTATTCTCCTTCCGCTGAAAACTGCGCGGCAACACGGTGGAAAAAGCCCCGGTACTGCGCCTTTCCTGTTTCGCCATTCTGTTCAAGGAGAATCTCATGCGCGGCGCACTCATCACTTACGGCCTTCTGATCGTAGCCATTCTGGCCGAAACCTTCGCTACTTCCAGCCTGAACGCCTCAAAACAGTTCACCCGACCTCTGCCTACCATCTGCTGCATCGCGGGCTATGTGATTTCCTTCTACACCTTCTCCCATGTGCTCAAATCCATGCCCGTAGGCATAGCCTATGCCATCTGGTGCGCTCTCGGCATCGTGCTTATTTCCGCCGTAGGCGTGTTCTACTTCAAGCAGCATCTGGACACTCCCGCCTATATAGGCCTGGGGCTCATCATCGCAGGGGTGGTCGTCATCAATGTCTTTTCCGAAGCAGTAAGACACTGACGTTCCCGGAAAATTTTCGCACAAGGCCATAAAAAAGGCCGCAATCCCCGGCGGAATGCGGCCTTTTTTACGGCATGGCCCATCTACTCATAATTTTCCAGAAGAAACATGGGCTTTATCGCCACGACCTCATCGTATTCCGTCTGGCTGACGCGCACGCTGGAATTGAGGGCCTTCAATACCTCCTTCATGTCCTCATAAGCCTCGGACACACTTTCGGAACGCCCCTCACGGATGGAACGTATCATGCGGGACAGCGTGGCGGGGTGGGCATAACGGGCCGGAAGCGGGAAATCCGGGTAGGCGCTTATGTACTCCTCCACCTCGGCGCGGGCCTTCTCCAGAGCGGCAATGATTGCCCTGCGGTTGTTGCGGGCCGTGGGCAGCACATTGGCCCCGGCAAAGAAAAAGAGCGCGGCAAGGCCGATGAGAGTGACATAAAGTCCGTAATCCCCGGAACCTGTCGACCAGATATACACGCCGTATACGGAAGCGACCAGCGCAAGACAGAAAATGGCCAGAGCCACCCATTTCTGCATGGGGTTCGTCATCTGATCCACGCGCCGCGCCTTGCTCGCAGCGGCAAGACGCGTGGCAAGGTCGGGCCGCTTTTCCAGATAGGACAGCGCACGCCGGAGCTCTTCCAAAGCGGCCTGCGCCTTCGGAGAAAGATTTTTCTTATAGCGGGCTTCTTCTGCCGCCTTTGCCTCGGCCAGCCTCCTCGCCGCAGCTTCGGACATGGTTTTGATATGGGGAAAACGGCGCTGTATCTCGGCAATCATCATATCCACATGGCGCTCATGCTTGAAGGTGCACTGCACGCTTTCCCCGCTTCCGTACTCTACCACCAGATAGGGGATGGAGCCGAATATGCCCTTGCCGGTAAACGCGCCCTTGCTCATGGCGACGCGCTTGTAGGCCCGGCGGATATTGGATACCGGAATATAGAAACGGCGATCGAGAAAAAGGCTGTTCAGATACAGGGCCTTCGCGCCCACACCGCAGGGACCGAACACGAGACAGGCTTTCCGGTCTTCTTTAAGTTCCCGGTCTTCCAGGCCCACATTGCCCAGCCTGGCGGGTTTGAAATACAGCATCGCAACTCCCAGAAAGGGTAAGCTCCCGCCGCATCTACACGGGAGACAAAAGAAAAAGGGCCGCCGCTCACGCGGCGGCCCCGGTTCAGGCTATACGCCTCAGGCCTGCTTCTTCGTCGCGCGGATGAAGAGGCTGAGGAACAGCACGGCGGCGGCTATGCCCAGAATGTAAGCCACGCTGACAGGCAGCTTCACGATGAGGCCGAGACATTCGGGAGCCATGCAGAAGTAGGTGATGGACACGGCGCTCATGAAGGTGGCGGGCACGGCGGTGATCCAGTAGTTCTTCTTGTCGAGGAAGAGGTACATGGAGGCGGCCCAGAGCACGATCATGGCCAGAGTCTGGTTGGTCCAGCTGAAGTAACGCCACACGATGGAGTAATCAAGCTGGCTGATGAGCGCACCCGCACCGAGCAGCGGGATGCAGAAGATGAGACGGTTCTTGTAACTCGTCTGACTGACCTTGAACCAGTCGGCCAGCACCAGACGGGCGGAACGGAAGGCAGTATCGCCGGAGGTGATGGGGCAGGCAATGACGCCCACCATGGCGAGGCCGATGCCTATACCGCCCATGGTCTTGCTGCACACGTCGTAAATGGCGGCGGACTGGCCGGAACCCAGGCTGGCGAGCAGGCCGGTGGTCTGGCCGTTGGTGATTTCGTAGATGGAACAGCCGGCGGCGGCCCAGATGAGGGCGATGATACCTTCACACACCATGGCGCCGTAGAACACGAAACGGCCCTGATGTTCGCTCTTCATGCAGCGGGCCATAAGGGGCGACTGCGTGGCATGGAAACCGGAAATAGCGCCGCAGGCCACGGTGATGAACATGAAGGCCCAGATGGGCGTACCCTTGGGATGCATGTTGGTGAAGTTCTCCCAGATTTCGGGAATCTGGTATTCGGGCTTCATGACGATGCCCGCGCCCACGCCCACGGCCATGATGATCAGGCAGATGCCGAAGAGGGGGTAGACCTTGCCGATGATCTTGTCGATGGAAATAAAGGTGGCAATGAAGTAGTAGGCCAGCACGACCACCAGCCAGAAGGAGGCGTTGAGCATCATGCCCGTGGCGCCCGCTTCGCTGCACAGCTTCACGATGAGACCGGCGGGGCCCACGGCGAACACGGTGCCTACCATGACGAGCAGTACCACAGAGAATACGCGCATGATGGTCTTCATAGTGGAGCCGAGATATTTGCCGGTGATTTCGGAAACCGAAGCGCCGTTGTTGCGCTCGCTGGTCATGCCGGAGAAGAAGTCATGCACGGCGCCCGCAAAAATGGTGCCGAAGGTGATCCACAGAAAGACCACGGGGCCCCAGAGAGCGCCCTGCAAGGCGCCGAAAATGGGGCCGAGACCGGCGATGTTCAGAAGCTGGATAAGAAAAAGCTTCCACTGGGGAAGCACCACATAGTCGACGCCGTCGTTGATGACCACGGCGGGAGTTTCCCGGTCGTCAGGACCAAAGGTGCTCTCTACCAGCTTGCCGTAGGTAAAGTAGCCTATGATCAGAAGCGCCAGGCACAGAAAAAAGCTAACCATACAAACAACCTCTCCTATGACGGGCTTTCTGCGTACAACCATAGCACGGGAAAGCACCGCCCGATCTCAAGAGCCGCGGTGAATATACCGCCCGAACGCAGGTAGCGGATATTCCGTCGCGGAAGTCTCTCTCCCGCACGAAACAGCCCCGGCGCCGCTGCTCTAAGAGGCAAGTAGACCAGCTGAAAAATTTATGCAAGGAGGCTCTTCCGCCGACATTGCTCCTTTTTGCGCAAAAAAATCATAATCCGTCAAGATTATATCATTTTTCTTTAACCGTCTTTTTTCGTACAAAAATGCCGCCTCTCCCGTGAGGACGGGGGAAAAACTCCGGACAGACCCAAAGAGCGGCAACATCTCGGGGAAGGCTTCCCTAACCGCTTTGCCCAAAAACCTCACGCGCCGGAAGGAAAAAGAAGTCTCATCTGATGCCACACCACATTTCCGTGCGTGGAAGACGAAACTCCCTCATCCACAAAACCGAAGGACGCATAGTAAGGGATGAGATACTCCTTGCAGGTAAGCACCACGCCTTTTTTTCCCTTCGCTCTGGAATCCTCCACAAGCCTGCGGACGAGGGAGGCGGCATAGCCCTTCCCCCGATGTTCCGGCACGGTATTCAAGCCGAATATCATCTGCCAGCGCCCGTCTGCCCTGTGCAGAGAGGCGTTCCGGTACATCTCGTCTGCAAGATCCGGCTCATCCGTGGCCATGCCGTCAATAAAGGAAACAAGGTTCCCGTCTTCATCAAAAAGCAGCCAGAAATGATCGGCATAGGCTGCGAGTCGCTCCCGGAATTCCTCTTCCGTGGCGGCCTCCGCCTCGGGGAAACAGCGCTTCTCCACATGGCTTATGGCTGCAAGATCATCCATGTTTGCATGGCGGATGAACATGATTTCTCCGTTATTCAAAATGTTGAATACTACCCTGTGGGAAAAAACACCGGAAAACGGCCGTACGTCGGCCGGCGCCGCGCGCTGCATAAGCTCCAGTGTTGTGAAAGAATGTTTTCCCGCGTCTGTTACACTTCCGTACAAAAATCCGGCCCTTTCAACCGTTCCGCAGGGCGCAGGGGGCTTCAAAACGCTTGGCGCAGGAATCACAGGCGCGGGGAGGTTCCGCAGTCTGTACGGCGGCGCGGAAGGCGGCATATTCCGTTTTTTCCCATATCGCCGCCGGGCTTTCCTCTCCAGCCCGGCCGAACACGGTACGCCGAGCATCCGGTTCATTCAGGGGCACATTCAGGTACACACAGGGAGAAATATCCCCTTCCGCGTCCACATACATGGTTTTATGTGCCCTCTCCCGGCAGCAGGGGGCCGGTTCCGCCGCGGGAAGCGAGGCATAGAAATCCCGCCCGGAAGCGCGGACTTTCGCGCCAGTCTCCTCAAGCACCACCCGTGCAGCCTCTATTTTTTCCCTTTCATGGGGAGCGAAGGCCTCATGCTCCATGGCAGGAGACGGGATGTAGTCCATAGTGCTGACCACGGCCGCGTGCACGCCCCAGTCGTCCATGAGTTCCGGCAGTCCGCGCACCCCCTCCACCTGCGAGGCGAGCATAAGGTAGGCCAGGTGGATTTCCAAATGTACGGCGTTTTTCTCCCTGCGCACCTTCTGGAGCGTACGCACGGCCTCTTCCACCTTGGAAAAGGGAACTCCCGCGCGGGCGGCGTTTCCGGCCTCGTCGGTGCCTGTCAGGGAAAAAGCCACGATATCCATGCCGCTTTCCACAATGCGCAGGGCGAGTTCCTCATCCATGCGCATGCCGCAGGTAGTGGTGGAAACGGCGCATCCGGCCCGCCGTGCCAGCGATACGAAATCCATGAAATACGGATTCAGAAAAGGTTCACCCCACCCCTGAAGATGGACTCTGGTGGTTTTGCACAGCACGGGCCACAGGGCGGCGAAGGTCTCCGGGGACATGTGGCGGCTCTTCCACACGTCAGCGCGCGTGGTATGCGGGCAGTACACGCACTTTCCCATGCAGCATGAAGTCACTTCCACCTGCAGACATTCCAGTTCGCGCGGATGGAAAAATTCGCGCAAGTCCTGCCACAACCCCGGAGCGCGAAACTGGGAAAACAGTTCTTCAACCTTTGAAGGCATACTTCCCCCTTCCGGAATATTTTCATCATGCCCGCCCCTGCCCGGCCTCCCTCAGAGAGGCCCCGCGGCAGAGCCACGGGCCGGGGCTACGCCGTCCAGCTCGTCTCAAGGTGCGGCATGGCGGGAAATGCACCCCACTTCTTTTTAAAGAAGGCAATGCCCCCGTCAATACCAAGGCCGAGGTTCAGCGTGGTCTGACCCCTTCTCTCCGCCTCGTCGGCAAGGGCGCGCAAAAGAGCGTCGCTCACACCGGGAGGACAATCGTCCTGCCGGAAGGCGAACATGTAAAACGCCGTGCTCAAAGCGCTGTAGTCGCCCACGGCCATGGCGAGAAGCCTGCCCGACGCATCTCGCGCGGAGAAAAGCAGCGCCTCGGAAGAAGAACGCACATATCTGCCCACACGGCCGAAAATATGCCGCGTCCCCGGGGCAAGGGTGCGCACCTTGAGGTAATAATCCACCAGAGCGTCGTGTTCGGGCCCCCATTCCTCCACGCTTATGGAAGCCTCCCGCTCCGCGCGGCGCAGCATGTTGCGCAATTTCTGTGCGGGAGAATGCGGCAGCTTCACGCACCACCATGCATCCCGCTCCACCACGGCCTGTTCGGGCGCGGCGGCAGGGATAAGGGGGGAAAGTACCGTGATGCGCCGAAGGCCCGGCATGGCCAGAGCGCAGGCGACGGCCCTTTCCAGCCTCTCCGCGTAGGCCTCCCCGTCCAGCGGGCAGGCGGCAAGCTCATCCTCGGAGGGAAAAGCCACCAGGGTGCAACTGTCCTCTGTGGTCCAGGCGGCGAAGCCCTCGCACGACTTCAGTGTGCGGCCGGAAACGGCCCGCACATAGGGAGGGATCTGTTCCGGCACAAGGGCCCTCGCGCCAAGATCGGCCAGTGCACGGCCGGACAAAGGCCCGTGCGAAGCCGCCTGAACTCCTGCCCGGGAAACGGAACTTTGCAGCGCATGGGAGCGCACGTTTTCCGGGGCCTTTTCCCACACGGGGGCGTCGGGATTGCCCGGCAGCACCACGGAATCGTCTCTCCGTATCCAGGCAAAAAAGCGGTGCCTCAGCGTGGGGAGCACTCTCGTCACGGTAAAGCCGTCTTCCGCCAGCATGTTCCGCAGATTGATCATATGCGCGGAGCCCACGAATACGGCCGTCCCCCCCCTTTCAATGTAGGGGCGCATCCTTTCACGGAAGCGCTGATCGCGCACGCTGATGATGGTGCCCGTGCGGGTGGGAAACTCCGCGCTCGTGCCCATCATGCCCATGAGATCCCCTGCAAGATAGCGGGAACAGTTGCTCTTCATGAGCTTCGGCCAGAAGGAGCAATCCTTCATGAACTTCACGATGCGCGGCATGGGGGCCGATTCCAGGGAGGCTATCTGCTCGGCAAGGCTCTCCATGCCCATGACGGACTTGCCCATGTCAAGCGCAGTGTTCCATACCTCAAGATCTACGGAATTCGTCCAGCCGTTGCGCTCCAGATAGGCTGTCCACAGGGAGAAAAAGGCGTACCACTGGCGGCTTTCGGCAAGAACCTGCCGCACGTCCAGCGTGCGGGGCTTCTGCCAGCCGCCGAGCTGCGCCCAGAAGCCTTCCGGCCCGTACACCGTGCGCTCAAGGCGGCGTATATCCTCTTCGGAAAGGTACCGGATCACCCTGTCCGCATCCGGCTCGGGAGTGCGGCCTATGCGGGCCACCTCGTCCATGCTGTCGGAGTCAATGGGACCTTCCAGAAGCACGGTGTCCACATTCTCGAAAAGGCGGCGCAGGGAATGTTCAAAGGAATAACAGAAAAAATGGGCCGAGCCGCCTATCCATGAGGTACGGCCGTTCTTATCCAGCCTCCAGAGCATGGCGCAGGGCCGCTGCTTGGGCAGGGAGTCGAAGAATTTCCAGCGGGAAACTTCTCCGCCCGAGGAAGAGGCGATGTTCATGGCCAGAAGAGCCGCCATATCGGAAAGGGCGCCCTTCGCCCCGTGGGAGGAAGAAGGCTGCCACACGGCAAGCTCGTAGGGAGCGTCCTTCACCCCGCCCCATTTGCGCTTGAAACGGGTAATGCCCTCATTCACGCCGAGGCCGAGCAATATGGAGCTCTTACCCTCTGCCCGAGCCCTCTCCAGCATTTCGGCAAAAAGGAGGTCATGCGCATGCGGCACATAATGCGTTTTGGAATGTGCGCCCAGCACATAGCTCACGCAACAGGGGAGAGAATAGTCCAGGAGCAGACAGGCCGCGAGCTGCCCTTCCGAGTCCCAGGCGTTCAGAAGGCGAAGGGCCGCCCCCTTCTCAAGCGCAGAGGCCGTTCCCGAATAGAGCTGCCGTATGCGCGGAGGAAGGGGCATCCTGCCCAGGAATTCCGCCCACAGCCGCCGGTGCTCCGGCGTGAAAAGGCGGGTCTCGTCCACCGTGAGACATTCGCGGGCATGACGCACCGGCCCACGCAGGCGGGAAGGCACAGGGGCATCCGCCGCAAGGGTGTAGTACACGTCCCTTTCCTGCACATGCCCCTTCAGGCTTTCCGGCATTTCCGGCGCTATGGCAAAGCAGTCCTCGGGCTTCTCGCGCCGCACGGCATCCTTCAGCGCCTTTTCAAAACGCTCAGGGCTACCCTCCCCCTCCAGAGGGTATCCTATGGCCATAAGCCAATCGTCCGCCGAAACGAATACATAACTGTCCAGCACAAAGGAACGGCCTGATGAAATGGCCTCCAGAAGAGACCTTGAATGTTCGGGAACATGGACTACCGGCATAAACACTCCTTGGGCACGCTTGTGACGAATATGCCATAATGCCGCCCGTGGGTAAAGAAGCGTCATTCTATGTCGTTCCGTGCGTTTTCCCAAGAAAATTCTTCACTCCGAACAGATCATATTCCTGGTGAAAAGACGCTGGACACAGGAAGAACCTAACCCCTTGCCCTTTCGCCACCGGATGGATACGGTGAAAGCGTCCCCCTCTTTTTCACAGGTGTCAAAGCGAGGTTCCCATGTTTGAAACCGTCGTTCTCGGCAGGCGTTGCAGCGACAAGAAATTCAAGGAAGAAGCCCCCCTTCTGCGCATGAAACTCTTTGAGGCCCAGCGCCGGTGCATAGAGCGGAAGATACCGCTCCTCGTCACCGTGGCGGGCATGGACGGGGCCGGCCGCGGCGCCGTGGTCAACCTGCTTTCGGAATGGATGGACAACAAGCATGTACACAACCATGTATTCTGGATGGAGACCGACGACGAACGGGAACGCCCGCGCGACTGGCGCTACTGGCTGAGGCTCCCCGCCGCGGGTACCGTGGGCGTATTTTTCGGCGGCTGGTACGGGGCCGCCATACGCATGTTCTGTACCGGCGGCATGAATGAGATGGAGTTCTGCGCCCGCATGCACCACTACCGGGGACTGGAGGAAAGCCTTGCCGCCTCCGGCATGGCCATGGCCAAGATATGGCTGCATCTTGATAAAAAGGAGCATGCAAAACGCCTTCAAAAAAGGCTGGAGCACCGGCAGGTACGCCACTTCACCCCCTATGATAAAAAGGCTTCGGAAAATTACGACGCCCTCGCCTCCGCTGCTTCCCGAGCCATCACCCTCACCGACAGATCCTACGCCCCGTGGATCATCGTGGACGCGGCCGACGCCAATTACCGGAATCTTGCCGTGGCGCGGGCCGTCATTGCCGCCGTGGAACGTGCCCTCGCCGAACAGGATGCCGCAAACGTACGCCCGAAAGAAGTACCCTCCACGCAGGAATGTGTCATTTCCACGCTGGAAGCCATACCGCTGGACGTGAAAGCCGACCCGGGAACCTATGCGAAAGAGCTGGAAGAACTGCAGGACGAGCTGCGCGAACTCACCTATCAGGCATGGAAGAAAGGCATTTCCAGTACCATTGTCTTTGAAGGATGGGACGCCGCCGGCAAAGGGGGCTGCATACGCCGCCTCATGGCCGGTATCGACGCGCGCATCAGCCGGGCCATTCCCATAGGTACTCCGACCGACGAAGAGCTGGCCCACCACTATCTATGGCGATTCTGGAGGCACATCCCGCGTGCGGGCTTCGTCACGGTGTACGACCGCTCCTGGTACGGCCGCGTGCTGGTGGAAAGGGTGGAAGGACTCACGGCGCAGGAAGACTGGAGCCGTGCCTATGCGGAAATCAATCTTTTTGAGGAGCAGCTTGTCGAGAGAGGTAACGTGCTCGTGAAGTTCTGGCTGCATATATCGCCCGAAGAACAGCTGCGCCGCTTCAAGGAGCGGGAGGAAACACCGTGGAAGCAGCACAAGATCACGCCCGACGACTGGCGCAACCGCGAACGCTGGGACGACTATGTGCGCGCCGCCGACGAAATGTTCCTGCGCACCAGCACGGATTACGCTCCCTGGAGCATCATCGCAGCTGAAGACAAGAAAGCCGCACGACTTGCCGTGCTGCGTACCTACCGCGAAGCGCTGACAAAAGCCCTGAAGGGCAGAGAGAAGGAAAAAGGGGTAAAATAATGTCCCTGAGGCCGGGATCAAGTCCCTCCCGGGTATAACAATGCGGTTTATCCGGGATAAATGTCTTTTCCGCGCACATATTTCCCGCCCTCTTTTCCTTGCCTCCCTCCCTAATAATGAGTAAGGTGCTTAGAACACATATTATGTACCCATGAGGTTAAAAGGAGGCTTTATGCCCGGACTCCCCCCTGAAAAGCGCCTTTTGCTCGATGAGATCAAAAACCTTTCCGCGCAGATGAAGGACATAGCCTCCGCCATCTTCGCAGAACCCGAGCTCGGTTATCAGGAATTCAAGTCTTCCGCCCGTCTGGCCGATTTTCTGGAAGAAAACGGTTTTCGGGTAGAACGCAACCTTCTCGGTATGCCCACGGCCTTCCACGCCGTATACGGCTCTGAAGACGGCCCGCAGGTCGCCTTCCTCGCGGAGTTCGACGCTCTTCCCATTCTCGGCCACGCATGCGGGCACAATCTTTTCGGCACGGCTTCGTGCGGCGCCGCCGTGGCTCTTGCCCGCCATCTTCCGGCAGGTGCTGTGCATGTGTTCGGCACTCCGGCAGAAGAAGGCAACGTAAGGGATGCCGGAGGCAAGGTGCCCATGACCGACGCCGGGCTTTTCGACAAGATGGATGCCGTGATCGCCGCCCATGCCGAAGGCCGCACCATACTCAAACAGCAGCTCATTTCCCGCGCCAACCTTGAAATGGACTTTCACGGCAAGGCTGCCCACGCCGCCGGCGCACCGGAAAAAGGCATCAATGCCATGGACGCCGCAGCGCTCGCCGTCATGGGCATCAACAGCCTGCGCCAGCACATGACGCACGACGTACGCATACACGGCCTGCTTACCGATACCGGCACAGCCATCAACACCATTCCTGAGTTCGCCCGCCTGCGCTACGGCGTGCGTGCCCGCAAGCCGGAAACCCTGAATGCCACCATAGAGCGCGTGGTCAACTGTGCGCGCTGCTGTGCCGAGGCTCTCGGCTGCACCTTCTCCTGGCGTCACTCCGCACACCCCTACTACACCATGCGGCACAACATGCCCCTGCTGCATGCCTTTGCCGCCAACCTCGACCTCATCGGGGAAAGCTACATAGAGGAAGTCCAGAGCAGCTACTCCACCGACATGGGCAACGTCAGCTTCAAGGCTCCCTCCATCCACCCCTATATCTCTATAGGAGGGCCGCACCTTGTGGGCCACACTCCTGCTTTTGCAGAGGCAAGCCATGCCGAGTGCGGCTACAACGGCATGCTCGTGGCGGCAAAAACCATGGCCATGACGGCGCTTGACGTGATCGAGAGTCCGGAACTTCGCCAAAGCTCACGTGAAGCCTTCAATACTCCCGACGACCTCGACTGACCTGCCCTTCCAGAATCCCGGCATCACGCCGCGAAGCCCTTTCGCGGCGTGATGCTTTTGTACATCCGCCCCATCCTCAACATGCCAAGGAGCTTCAGGCTATGGCGAAAGAACAGATTGAAAACCTTACCGGCATACTCGGCTTCATAGAGAGGGCCGGCAACCGGCTTCCCCACCCCGTCACCATCTTCCTGATCCTTACGCTGGTCGTCATGGTGCTTTCCTTCCTCCTGCAGGGAACTCCCATGGTCGACCCCAAGGGTAAAGCCCTGGTGGTGAAAAGCCTGGCCTCGGCCGACGGCCTGACGTGGTTCCTTAAAAGCTGCGTGGACAACTTCATCAAATTCAAGCCGCTGGGCCTTGTGCTCGTCATGATGCTGGGCCTCGGCGTGGCGGAAGAAATTGGTCTTCTCTCCGCCGTGCTTCGCGGCAGCATCCTCAGCGCTCCCCGCAGCATGGTCACGGCCATCATCGCCTTCTGCGGCGTAATCGGCAACATGGCCTCCAGTGCGGCCTTCGTGGTGGTCCCCCCCCTCGGAGCCATGATCTTCAAGGGCCTCGGACGCAATCCTCTGGCGGGCATGGCTACGGGCTTTGCAGGCTGCGCCGCCGGACTCAACGCCAACATCCTTGTAGTGGGCACCGACGTGGGGCTTGCCGCCATTACTCAGCAGGCTGCCCAGATCATCGACCCTTCCTTCACCGTGCATCCTGCCGTGAACTGGTACTTCATGGCTGCTTCCACCTTCGTGGTTACGGCGGTCATCGTGTTCCTTACGGAAAAGTTCGTCGAACCGCGTCTTGAAGGCGTGGCCATGCACGAAGGCGCCATGGAAAGCGAAGACATGTCCCTCACGGCCGAAGAACGCCGCGGACTGCGTGCGGCCCTCATCGGCGGCGCAATCTACATTGCCCTCATCCTGCTTACCGTGGTGCCCGAACAGGGTATCCTGCGCAATCCCAAGACCGGGGGTATCGTTCCCTCTCCCTTCCTCGACTCGCTCGTGCCCATTCTTCTGGGCTTCTTCCTGGCCGTTTCCATCCCCTACGGCGTGAGTACCCGTACCATCCGCAACGATAAGGACGTGGTGCGTTTCATGAGCCGCTCCATGCGGGAATTCGCTCCCTTCATCGTGCTCTGCTTCGCCGCAGGTCAGTTCGTGTCCAGTTTCGCCTACACCAACCTCGACATGTATCTTTCCATCCAAGGCGCGAACTTCCTCAACGATACAGGCTTCTCCGGCATACCGCTCGTCGTGGCGTTCCTCATTCTCACGGCATGCATCAACTTCTTCATCGGCAGCGCCATGGCCAAATGGGCCCTGCTCGCCCCTATCTTTGTGCCCATGCTCATGCAGATGCAGCTCTCCCCCTACTTCATTCAGGCCGCCTACCGCGTGGCCGACTCCACCACCAACGCCATCTCGCCCCTCGAACCCTTCATGGCCTTCGTCATAGGCGTGGCGCAGAAATATGCGAAAAACGCCGGACTCGGCACCATCATTTCCCTGATGTTGCCTTACGCCCTCGGCATACTTTTCTTCTGGGGCCTCTTCCTCATCATCTGGATGCAGTTGGATCTGCCTCTCGGCCCCGGAGCTCCCGTCTACCTGCCATAACATTCCCGGCCCCGCCTGCGACTTTCCCGCCGGACGGGGCCGGATCTTTCCCACAACACGCCAGGAGGCCATGTGAAATACTTTGACTTTGAAATTATGGGACTCAAGCGCAAGCTTCCCTTTGTACAAATCGGAGACAACCTTGCCCTTGCCAGCTTCGTTGTGCTTTCTGACACTGAACTCATCCAGGCCGTGGCTCCCGAACTTGTCAAGCGCCTGCCCGAGGTGGACGTGCTCATGACGGCTGAAGCCAAGGGCATCTGCCTCACCTATGAAATGAGCCGCCTCATGGGCATGAAGGACTTCGTGGTGGCGCGCAAGAGCCACAAGCCCTACATGCAGAATGCCATTTCCCATTCCGTATTCTCCGTGACCACACAGAAAGAACAAACCCTCTGGCTGGACGGCTGCGAAGCGGAAAAAATCAAAGGCAAGAGAGTGGCTCTTATCGACGACGTCATCGCCACCGGCGAATCCATCGAAGCCATTGAATCCCTGGCCCGCGCCGCCGGAGCCAACGTGGTGGCCCGTGCCGCCATACTGGCCGAACTTCAGTCCGTACATCGTAAGGACATTATTTTCCTGAAGGAACACTATGTGTTCCGGCCCAATCCCGACGGTACCTACACGCCTCTGGACAGACTGGATTAGCTCTCCGCAGGAAAAAATTTCCCTTCCCCTGCTCTGAGCAGGGTCTTTTTCTGTACGCTCAACAGGCCGGGAGTTCTCCCGGGCCCGTCTTTTTTTTTGCGCATCCCGGGTTCTGCCCGGCAATGCAACTCCTCACACATGCCAAGGAGCAGTTCTTTATGGATACTCCATCTTCTTTCCCCATGGTTCGCGATGTGCCCTACATGGGTGTGATCTGGGTCGTGCACGAAGCCTCGAAGCTCGGATTCAGGAACGGACATCCCGACTGGTGCAACCTCGGACAGGGGCAGCCGGAAGTGGGCGACATGCCCGGTGCACCCGAACGCATAAACCATATCGACATTGATCCGGCCGATCATGCCTACGGCCCTGTGGGCGGCACAGGTGAAGTGCGTGAAGCCATAGCCGACATGGTCAACAGAACCTACCGCAGGGGACGCTCCAAGTACACGGCGGACAACGTGAGCTTCGCAAGCGGCGGCCGCCTTGCCCTCACACGCCTGTACACCATTCTGGCCGACGGTGCGCGCATCGCCTACAAGAACCCCGACTACACCGCCTACGAAGACTACCTCTACAGCCTGCGCAACCGCTGCGTACTTCTGCCCATACGCGCCTCGGAAGAACACGGTTTTTCCATCCCCGCGGAAACGCTGGAAAGCTTCATTCATCAGGAGCGTGCAAACGTCTTCGTGTTCTCCAATCCCTGCAACCCCACGGGCGAGCTTATCTCCGGCGATACGCTGGAAAGCTATGTGGCCACGGCAAGGCGCGAACACTGCCTTCTGGGAAGCGACGAGTTCTACTCCCACTTCATTTATAATGAAGACGGCTCCCCTGCAGTCGGCCCCGTGTCCGTAGCGGAATTCGTGGAAGATGTAGACAAGGATCCGGTAGTGCTCTTCGACGGGCTCACCAAGAGCCACCGTTATCCCGGCTGGCGTGCGGGCTGGGCCGTGGGCCCCAAACATATCATCGAGATGCTGAACCGCGCGGCTAGCGCCGTGGACGGCGGCCCCTCCATGCTCGCCCAGCGCGCGACTCTCGCTGCTCTGGAGCCGGGACGTGCGGAACAGGAGACCAATGCCCTGCGCGCGGAATTTGCCGTGAAGCGCAAAATGATGCTGGAAGGTCTCGGCAAGCTCGGCATACGCCCGGCGGCAGAACCTCGCGGCACCTTCTATGTCTGGGCCTGTATACGCGACCTGCCTGCCCCGCTGAATGACGCGGATGCCTTCTTCCATGCCTGCCTTGCCCGCAAGGTCATGACGGTGCCCGGCCGTTTCTTCGATGTGAGGCCCTACCGTACCCGTCCGGCGGAAGAGCCCTACAAAAGCTGGGTACGCTTCTCCTACGGCCCCTCAAGGGACATTGTGAAAACCGGCCTGGAGCGCATTGCCGCCCTCATCAGTGAATACCGGTAAATCTTCTCTTCCATCGGAGCCGTACCTATACGGCGACACCTTTCATGAAAAAAGCGGCCTTTACAGGCCGCTTTTTTCATGGCTTACCGACGGCGCGCCCCTCAGAAAAAACGAAAGCACGCTTTTTCGTCAGGAGGCATCCTTCAGGTATTTCTGAATCAGGCGAAGCAGCACCTTCATGTCGAGGGGCTTGGCGACGTGGGCGTTCATACCGCTTTCCAGGCAGCAGCGTATATCTTCGGAAAAGGCATCGGCCGTCATGGCGATGATGGGAACGAAGTTATCCGGACGCTCCAGGGCGCGTATCGCCCTTGCAGCCTGATAGCCGTCCATCACCGGCATACGCACATCCATAAGTACCAGATCATACCAGCCGGGTTCGGAAGCCTGGAATTTCTCCACGCAGACCTGCCCGTTTTCCGCCCAGTCCAGCGTGAATCCGTGCTGCTCCAGAAGGGCGCTTGCAATTTCCCAGTTGAGCTCGTTGTCTTCGGCAAGAAGAAGTCGTCTGCCCCGGCCGAAATCGCCGCTCTCCTCCTGCGCATGTTCCAAAGCACCGCCGCTCTCCGCAAAAGGCCGCAGGCCATGGAAAAGCGTGGATTTAAAAAGAGGCTTGGCGATAAAGCCTGATATACCCGCAACACGGGCCTCCTCTTCTATATCGCCCCAGTCATAGGCGGAGATAAGCAGCACCGGCACACTTTCCCTCAGAAGCTCGCGCAACTTCCGGGCCGTCTCCATGCCGCTCATGCCCGGCATTTTCCAGTCAAGCAGCACAAGGTGATAATCCAGGCCCTGCTCATGGTGCTTCTCCACCATGTCCACAGCACTCTGACCGTCCGTCGTCCATTCCGCATGCACCCCCATATCTTTGAGGAAGGAAGCGGCGCTGCGGCAGAGATCCTCGTCGTCATCCACCACCAGAGCGTTCCAGGCGGGCAGTTTCATGGGGCCCACCTGTGTCTCGGCCCTCTTCATGTCCAGCGTGATATGGAACTCCGTGCCCTTGCCGAGAGCGCTGTGCAGCTCGATGGTTCCCTTCATCTGGTCCACGATATACTTCATGATGGACATACCAAGGCCGGATCCCTCTATACGGTGTATGCGCTCATTGTCCTCGCGAGAAAAAGTGTCGTAAATCTTTCTCTGAAACTCCTCGCTCATGCCCATGCCAGTATCCTTCACGCGAAGATGGGTACGCACATAGCCCTCGCCCAGAGAAGAACTCTCCTGAGAAAGACTCACCTGCACTGTCCCTTCCCGGGGGGTGAATTTAAGGGCATTGGAAAGCAGGTTCAGCAAAACCTGGCCGAGGCGCACGCCGTCGGTATACACACTTTCCGAAAGAATATCGTGTATGCAGATATCGAACTGCTGCTTCTTGGCCTTGACCAGCGGCTGGGCTACGCCGACCACTTCTTCGATGATCTCGCGCAAAGAAACTACGCTGATATTGAGCGAAAGCTTGCCTTGCTCAATTTTCGACATGTCAAGCACGTCGTTGATGAGCCCGAGCAGATGACGGCTGGCCAGGGTGATCTTGCGCAGGCAGTCCTGCACCATGGGAACATTACCGACGTTGGCGGAAGCTATGGCCGTCATGCCGACAATGGCATTCATGGGGGTACGGATATCATGGCTCATGTTGGAAAGAAATTCGCTCTTGGCGTGGCTTGCCCTGTCGGCCTCGCTCTTGGCCTTCTCCAGAGCCGCAATCTGCCTCCTTGAGGCGCGGGAATAGAAAAAGAACATGGCAAGAATGGGCAGGGGAAGCAGAAGACCCATCCCCACGGACATGCACAGCCGGTGACTCCACATGCCGGAAATAATCTCATCCAGGGTCCCGTGAGGCATCACCGTCAGAAGATACCATTCGCTGTTGGCAAGGGGGGAACCGTGCATATGCAGCCGCTCTCCCTCCACAGTCATGAACATCATGTGTTCCCTGCCGTGGGCGATATCTTCCCGCAAAGCGGAAAGCATATCCCCGCCTGCCCCATTCGCCAGAGCTTCATCCAGAAGCCGTCCGTAAGGATTGTTCCCCCTCTTCCCGGCTCCATGGAGTACGAATGTGCCGTCTTTACGGATAATCTGGGCAAAGACCATGGACTTTTCCATATTCAAGGCCAGAGCCTCGCCGATATAGCCGAGAGGCAGGCCCACGATCAGCGCCGTACACTTTCTGCCATCCTTCATGGGGTAACCTTCCGCGAGGGGATACCCCACGGAAATACCCATGATGAGAAGCTCCTTCCCCGAAGCCGTCACGCCGGAAGTAATGTTCTTCTCCCCGGCGTTCAGTGCCTGCAAGAACGCCTCCTGATCCCGTATCGTCACAGGTTCTCCGGAAATAACATCGGCATAGCCTCTGGTATCGTACAGGGCGAGATAGGTGAAGCACCGCACCTTCGCCCCGGCGTCCAGCTTTCTCCTCAGCTCCGGCCCATACTCCGACACACTCCCCGGCGGAATGTCGGTAATGATGCTTTGTACCTCCTCCAGCTTCAAATCGATGACGGAACGGAAATGAAGTTTCATCTGGAAACTCACAGTATCCATGTATATCTCGCCGACTACATAGCCTGCCTCCTGCCCCTGACGCATCATGGAAACGGTGCTCCAGATAAATATACCGGTACAGAAAACCGCGCTGAACAGGCTGAACAGGAAAAAGTGGCTGACTTGTTTTTTCATGGGCTATCCCGGACAGATGCTCTTTCCGCATAAGATGCAGAAACGTGAAAATCAATTTTTCTTCAGAAACTTCTCCAAGATCTGAAAAAGATACTTGAAGTCAATGGGTTTGGAAACGTGCATATCCATGCCCGCAGCCGTAGTGGAAACAACGTCCTCGGCAAAGGCGTTGGCCGTCACCGCGATGATGGGTACGCTCCCCGCATCGGGCCTGTTCATAGCACGTATGCGCCTTGCAGCCTCACAGCCGTCCATTTCCGGCATCTGCATATCCATAAGCACCGCATGGAAGAAATAAGGCTCGGACGCGGCGAAAAGCTCCACGGCTTCACGCCCGTTCCAGGCCTGAGAAACCTCCAGTCCGTTCATGGAAAGCATCTCCACGGCAAGCTCCATATTCACCAGATTGTCTTCAGCGAGCAGGATACGTTTTCCGTGCAGGCTATTCATGTCTGGAGCGCTTTCCACACTCTCCGAATCAGGGCTTTGATGAGCGATGGCAAAAGGCAGTACCACGGTAAAGGTGCTGCCGAGGCCGAGAGTACTCTCCACGCGGATTTCCCCGTTCATGTGCTCCACAAGGCTTTTGGTGATGGACATGCCGAGCCCCGCTCCGGCCACATTCTTCGCAGAAAAACGGGTTTCCCGGGTGTAGGGTTCAAACAGATGCGGGAGAAAGTCCTTGGATATGCCAGAGCCGGTATCGGAGACCACGAACACATACTTGGCAAAATCCTGCTTTTCCACCTGCGTCACGGAAACGGAAATTACGTCGTTTGCTGAAGTGAACTTGAAGGCGTTGGATACCAGATTGTTCAAAAGCTGCACGATACGCACAGAGTCGGCCACCACACAGGTATTTTCCATGTCGAGATGCACGCGCAGCGTCTTATGCTCCACTTCTGCCTGCACATAATAGGTGTCGAGGCAGTCGCGTACACACTTTTCCAAGTCTATCTCACGATTGTTCAGGGCGAACTTTCCCTGCTCCATGCGCGACATATTCAGAATATCGTCGATAAGATTCTTAAGCTGGAGACTGGAAAAATTGATTCTGTCAAGATATCCCTTGACCTTGATCTTGTCGTCCAGGAACTTCCGCGCCAGATCGGACATGCCTATGATTGCGTTGATGGGAGTGCGCATGTCGTGGGACATGTTGCTGAAAAAGGCCTGCTTGGCCTTCTCGCTCTGCTGCGTGTTTTCCAGAGCGTCCTGAAGGAGTTTACGCTCCTGAAGCTGTCGCTGCTTTTCCTGTTCCACTTCCCGAAAGCAGATCACCGCTTCTTCAGGAGAGAGAGATTCGTCGAACAGTACATGCACGCTGACCCAGCGATACTCCTCACCGAAAAGCCGACGGAAATCGCCGCCGAAATCCCTTACTCTGCGCGAGACGAGTGACCGGATGCTCTCACAGGAAAAATTACGCATGAATTCATCACGGGCGTCCGGCTCTATGACTTCCACTATGACCCGCAAAAGTTCATCATAGCATCCTGTCTGCGGCAGCCTTGTACGCACATAGTCGGATCCTTTGATAGCTTCATAGCTGCTTTGCCCGAAATTCACCCTG
>NZ_DYZA01000040.1 GCF_020741395.1 Mailhella massiliensis
AGTATCTGGTTGGGGCCGCTTTTTCCGGCAGCCCGTGTCGTGCGTTTTTGCGGGGCGCAATCTCAGCCTTGCCTCAGCGCCAGCACGCCGCAGGAAAGCAGCTTTTCCAGCACCTTGTCGAGGGGCAGGCCCACCACGGCGGACCAGGAGCCCTCGATGCCGCGCACGAGGAAGGCCCCTCCCTCCTGTATGCCGTAGGCCCCGGCCTTGTCCAGCGGGTCGGAGCTTGCGGCGTAGGCCCTGAGCACGGGCAAAGGCCAGGGCGCGAAGGTGACTTTCGTCACGTCGTCGAAACATTCCGTGCGGCCGTCCATGGCCAGGCAGCAGGCCGTGGCCACCTCATGGCTGCGGCCGGAAAGGCGGGAGAGCATGGCAAGGGCCTCTTCCTCATCGCGGGGCTTGCCCAGGATGGAGGGGCCGCCCTCGTCGCGCAGGATGACGATGGTATCCGCCGCGAGCACGGCCGCGCCCTTTTCCTTTTCGGAAAGGGAGGAGAGCACGAAGCGGGCCTTGGCCTCCGCGCTTCTCATGGCGTAGGCGCGCGGCTCCTCCCCGGGCAGGGGGCGCGGCTCGGGGCAGGAGGCGGGGCGGCAGGCAAAGGGTATGCCCACGCTTTCCAGAAAGGCGCGGCGGCGCGGCGAGCCGGAAGCGAGGATAAGGGGCCGGAGCATGGAAAAAGCGTTTGTCATGGGAAAAATCCGTGGGGTCTGGGCCTTCCGGAAGCGGGAGGCTTTTTTTCGCAACAAGGCAGGGTACGCTTAACTTTGCCCGGGCGCAAACACGGCGCGCGGGCCTTTTCTTCGGCAAGGGCGCGTCCCGGCGGCCGGAAAGGCCGGATGAGTCCGGGAAAGGCGCGCGGGAAAGGCTCTTTTGCTGAGCCGGTCACAGACGGGCCGGGGCTGTCCTGCCTGTTTTCGGGAACATGCCCTGCGCGGCGGGGGCAGACGGGCCGCTTGGCTATCGCGCATAAATGGGGTATCATCTCCCGCGTTCCCCGCGCCGGTCGCGCGGGGCCACATTCTAAGTTCCATGAAGGGCAAAATCATGAGCGAAGCTTTGGAAAGACTGAAGGAGAGGGAAAAGTCCCTCATGTGCCGGACGTATTCGCGGTATCCGCTGGGCATAGTCCGGGGCAAAGGTTCCCGCCTCTGGGATGTGGACGGCAGGGAATATGTCGACCTTCTGGCCGGCATCGCCGTCATAGGCCTCGGCCACTGCCATGAGGAGATAGCGCAGGTCATGGCCGAGCAGTCGCGAAAGCTCGTGCATGTGAGCAATCTTTTCTACCAGGAAGAGCAGCTCGACTATGCGGAAAAGCTGCTTTCCACGAGCCATGCGGGCAAGGTGTTCTTCTGCAATTCCGGCGCGGAAAGCAACGAGGCCGCCATAAAGATAGCGCGGCGCTACCAGCATGTGGTCAAGGGCCGCGACGCATGGGAAGTCATCACCCTTTCCAACTGCTTCCACGGCCGCACCCTGGCCACGCTCGCGGCCACGGGCAAGCATACCGAAGGCTTTGAGCCCGAGACGCCCGGCTTCGGCCGCGTGCCGTGGGGCGACCTGGACGCGCTGGAAAAGGCCATAAAGCCCACCACGGCGGCCGTGCTTTTTGAAGCCATTCAGGGCGAGGGCGGCATCATCCCCGTCACGCAGGAATATGCCGACGGCATCGTGGATATCTGCCGCCGTCACGGCGTGCTCGTCATGTGCGACGAAGTGCAGGCAGGCATGGGCCGCAGCGGCAAGTGGTGGGGATTCCAGAATTTCAACCTGAAGCCCGACGTGTTCACCAGCGCAAAATCCATGGCCAACGGCCTGCCCTTAGGCGCCATGATGGCCACGGACGAAGTGGCGCAGGGCTTTGACTACGGCAGCCACGCCACCACCTTCGGCGGCGGGGCGCTCGTCACCGCCGTGGGGCTCAAGGTGCTGGAGATCATGGAGCGCGACCATCTTGTGGAGAGGGCGGCGCTTCTCGGCGACAGGGCCCGGGCGCGCTTCCGCGCCCTTGCCGAAAAGCTCGGCGGCGTGATCCGCGACGTGCGCGGCATGGGCCTTCTCATCGGCGTGGAGCTCGACATGAGCGACGAAAAGGCCCGCAAGGTGTGGCTCACGCTCATGGAGCGCGGCTATATCCTGAACCTCACCTACGGCCCCACCCTGCGCCTTCTGCCTCCCCTTACCATCGACGAGGCCGACCTTGAGGCCTTCACCGGAGAGCTGGAAAAGGTGCTGCGCGAAATCGCATGAACCCGTGCCCGGCCCGCAGGGGTCGGGCTTTTCCCCGGGCCGCGCCTCCGGGCGCGCCCTTTCCGCGCACGGCGGGAAAGCGCGTTTCCCGCGCCGCCTTGCGCCTGCCGGAGCGGCGGTGCATAAGCCGTTCTAAGGAGTTGATATGGACCGCATCCTGAGAAACGCCATGGTCTACCGCCCGGAAGGCTTTGAAAAGGCCGACGTCTTCATCCGCGAAGGCCGCATCGCGCGCATCGCGCCGCATATCGCGCCCGTGGAGGGTGCAGAGGAGACCGACCTTTCGGGCCTTCACCTTCTGCCGGGGCTCATCGACGTGCATGTGCATCTGCGCGAGCCGGGATTTTCCCGCAAGGAGACCATCCGCTCAGGGACGGAGGCGGCCGCGGCGGGGGGCTACACCACGGTGTGCGCCATGCCCAACCTGAACCCCGTGCCCGACACTCCTGCGCACCTTGAAGAGCAGCTTGCCCTCATCCGGCGGGACGCCGTGATCCGCGTGGTGCCCTACGGCGCGATCACCATGGAGGAAAAGGGCCGCGAGCTTTCCGACATGGCGGGCATGGCGAAGGATACGGCCGCCTTTTCCGACGACGGCCGGGGCGTGCAGGATGAGGCCATGATGCGCGCGGCCATGGAAGAGGCCGTGCGCCTTGACAAGATCATCGCCGCGCACTGCGAGGTGAACGCGCTGCTCCATAAGGGCTATATCCACGACGGCGTCTACGCCCGCGCCCACGGCCACCGGGGGATATGCTCTGAAAGCGAATGGGGGCAGATCGCGCGGGACGTGGAGCTTGCGCGGCAGACAGGGGCGAAATACCACGTCTGCCACATTTCCACGAAGGAGAGCGTGGAGATCATCCGCCGCGCGCAGCGTGAAGGCGTGGATGTGACGTGCGAGACGGGGCCGCATTACCTTGTGCTCTGCGACGAGGACCTTCAGGAAGACGGCCGCTTCAAGATGAACCCGCCCCTGCGCGGCAGGGAAGACCGCGCCGCCCTCATCGAGGGCCTGCTCGACGGCACGGTGACCATGATCGCCACCGACCATGCTCCCCATGAGGCCGAGACCAAGAACAAAGGCCTGGAAGGCAGCGCCATGGGCGTGGTGGGGCTGGAGACGGCCTTTGCCGTCATGTACACCCATTTCGTGAAGAAGGGCGTGCTTTCCCTGGAAAAGCTGGTGGAGCTCATGGCCGTGCGGCCCGCAAGGCGCTTCGGCCTCGAGACGGGGCTCGGGGAAGGCGATATTGCCGACCTTGCGGCTTTCGACCTTTCCCGCGAGTGGGTGGCGGAACCTTTGAAGTTTTTGAGTATGGGTCGCGCCACGCCCTTTGCGGGCATGGAGCTTTCCTCCCGCTGCGTGCTCACCCTCGTGGGCGGGGAAGAGGTCTGGAGCGAAAGGGGCTGAATTTTCCGCCCGGGCCTTTTTCTCCTGCCGTGGGGAAAGGGGAGCGGGCAGCCCGGGCGTTGCCTTTCCTGAAGGAAGGCGCAAGGCTTCGGGAGCCGGTCGGCGGGGAGCCGACGTGAAACATGGGAGCAAGCATGAAACAGGGAATATATACCGTCACCGGGCACGAAGCCCTCACGAAGGACGTGTACCGCATGGCGCTTGCCGGGGACACGTCGGCCATGAGCGCGCCCGGGCAGTTCGTGGAAATAAGCCTGCCGGGCTTTTTCCTGCGCCGCCCCATATCGGTGTGCGACTACGACGCTTCCGGCCTTGTCCTCATCTACAAGGTGGTGGGCAGGGGTACGGAAGCCATGGCCGCCATGAAGGAAGGGGAGAAGCTCGATATCATCACCGGTCTCGGCAACGGCTTTTCGCCGGAAAAAGGCGGGGAGATGCCCCTTCTCGTGGGCGGGGGCGTGGGCGTGCCGCCCCTCTACCATCTGGCGAAAAGGCTTATCGCGCAGGGCTCAAGGCCCTTTGTGGTGCTCGGCTTCAACAAGGCCGAGGAAATCTTCTACGCCAAGGAATTTGAAGCGCTCGGCGCAGAGGTTGCCGTGACTACGGTGGACGGCAGCGCGGGCGTGAAGGGCTTCGCCACCGCCGCGCTCCCCGGCTCTTTCAGCTATGTATACAGCTGCGGCCCCATGCCCATGCTGCGGGCGCTCTATCTGGCCACGCAGGGCACGGCGGGCGAGTTCAGCCTTGAGGAGCGCATGGGCTGCGGCTTCGGGGCCTGCATGGGGTGCAGCATCATGACGAAGAAGGGGAGCCGCCGCGTCTGCAAGGACGGGCCAGTGTTCGAGAAGGAGGAGCTCGCATGGCAGATATGAAAGTCACGCTCAGCGGCTGGGAACTGGACAACCCGCTTATCCCGGCGAGCGGCACCTTCGGCTACGGCTACGAATTTGCACAGCTTTACGATATCAACATGCTCGGCTCCTTTTCCTTCAAGGGCACCACACGGGAGGCGCGCTTCGGCAACCCCACGCCGCGTATCGCGGAAACGCCTTCGGGTATGATCAACGCCGTGGGCATGCAGAACCCGGGCATAGACAAGGTGATTTCCGAGGAGCTGCCGAAGCTCAAGGCCTGCTTCCATAAGAAAGTCATCGCCAACATCGGCGGCTTTTCCGTGGAGGAATACGCCGAGTGCTGCGCGAAGATAGACGGGGAGGAGCAGGTAGGCCTCATTGAGCTCAACGTGAGCTGCCCCAACGTGCACAACGGCTGCATGAGCTTCGGCACCGACCCCCTGGGCGTCGCGGCCGTGACGAAGGCGGCCAAGGCCGCCACGAAAAAGCCCGTGTATGTGAAGCTTTCCCCCAATGTCACGGATATCGTGCCCATCGCCGTGGCGGCCGCGGAAGCCGGGGCCGACGGCATAAGCCTCATCAACACGCTGCTCGGCATGCGCATCGACCTGCGCACGAGAAAGCCCGTCATCGCCAACAAGATGGGCGGTTTTTCCGGCAGCGCCATATTCCCGGTGGCGCTTCGCATGGTCTATCAGGTCTATGAGGCCGTGAAGCTGCCCGTCATAGGCATGGGCGGGGTGTCGAGCGCTTACGACGTAGTGGAAATGATGCTGGCCGGGGCCACGGCCGTGGAAGTGGGTTCCGCCAACCTGGTGGATCCGTGGGCCTGCCCGCATATTCTGGAAGAGCTGCCCGCCGTCATGCAGCGGTACGGCATAGATTCTTTAAAAGATATCATCGGAGGAGCGCACTAATGGCCTTGCCGAAGAAAGATGTTATGGTGGCCTGTGATTTCAGCGGGAAGAGCGAAGTCATGGACTTTCTCGACCTCTTCACCGAGGAGAAGCCCTTTGTCAAGATAGGCATGGAACTCTACTATGCCGAAGGCCCGGATATCGTGCGTGCGGTGAAGTCCCGGGGGCACAGGATCTTTCTCGACCTCAAGCTGCACGATATCCCCAACACCGTGTGCAAGGCCATGGCCGTGCTTTCCGCGCTGGACGTGGACATGTGCAACCTGCACGCCGCAGGTACCGTGGCCATGATGCAGGACGCCCTGAAGGGCCTCACGAGGCCGGACGGCACAAGGCCGCTTCTCATCGCCGTGACGCAGCTCACCTCCACGAGCGAGGAGAGGATGCGTTCCGACCTGCTCATCGAGCGGCCCATGGAGGAGGTCGTCATGCACTATGCCTCCCGCGCCCGCGAAGCCGGGCTGGACGGCGTGGTATGTTCCCCGCTGGAAGCTTGCCGCGTGCATGAGGCGTGCGGCGCCTCCTTCCTCACCGTGACGCCCGGTGTGCGCTTTGCCGAAGGGGAGAAGGGCGACCAGGTGCGCGTAACCACGCCTGCCCGTGCCCGGGAGCTCGGTTCCGATTTCATCGTGGTAGGCCGCCCCATCACGCAGGCCGCCGATCCTGTGGCGGCCTACCGCCGCTGCGTGAAGGAATTTCTGGGCTGAGTTTTCAAGGGGAGGCGTCGCGCTTCCCCTTTTTCCGGTAAAAGGAGCGGCGAGGTCCCGCACCGGCGGGAAGGGAAGGGCGGCCTGAGCCCTGAGGCGCAGGCGCGCTTCCGCCCCGCGGCAGGCGTCGCGCCCCGGAAGGCCCGGCCGTGTACGAGAGAAACGAAACAGCATCACCATCAACGAAGGAGCCATTATTCATGGAATCCCGCGAAAAGCTCATTGCCAAGGACCTTCTTTCCATCAGGGCCGTTTTTTTCCGCCCGGACGAACCCTTTACCTGGGCCAGCGGCATTAAAAGCCCCGTATACTGCGACAACCGCCTCACCCTCACCGCGCCCGAAGTGAGAAGCGACGTGGAGAACGCCCTTGCCGCCGTGGTGCGCGAAGAATACCCCGCATGCGAGGTGCTCATGGGTACGAGCACGGCGGGCATCGCCCATGCGGCCATTGTGGGCCACATCATGGGCCTGCCCATGGGCTATGTGCGCTCCAGCGCCAAGGATCACGGCCGCGGCAATCAGATCGAAGGCCGCCTGGAGCCCGGGCAGAAGGTGGTAGTCATTGAAGACCTCATCTCCACGGCGGGGAGCGTACTCGACGTGGTCAAGGTGCTGCGCGAGGCCGGGGCCGAGGTGCTCGGCGTGGCGAGTATTTTCACCTACGGCATGAAGAAGGGGCTGGACCGCCTGGCCGAAGCCTCGGTGAAGAACGTGAGCCTCACCAACTTCGACACCATCGCCGCCGTGGCCGCAGAGACGGGCTACATCCGCAAGGAGGACGTGGCGCGGCTCATCGCCTTCCGCGACAATCCCTCCGACGAAAGCTGGATCGGTGCGTAACATGAAAAGCCTCATTGATATCCGCGACCTTTCCACCGAGGACATAGAGAAGCTGCTCGCCACGGCCCTCGATATCATCGCCCGTCCCGAGGCCTATGCCCACAAGTGCGCGGGAAAGAAGCTGGCCACGTTGTTCTTCGAGCCTTCCACCCGCACGCGCCTGAGCTTTGAGGCAGCCATGTACGAGCTCGGCGGCCAGGTGCTCGGTTTTTCCGAAGCCCAGAGCTCTTCCGCCTCCAAGGGCGAGAGCGTGTCCGACACTGTGAAGGTGGTGGGCTGCTACGCCGATATCATCGCCATGCGCCACCCCAAGGAGGGCGCGCCGCTCGTGGCTTCCATGAAGTCCCCGGTGCCGGTCATCAACGCAGGCGACGGCGGGCACAACCATCCCACGCAGACGCTTGCCGACCTTCTCACCATCTGGCGTGAGAAGGGCAGGCTGGAGAATCTCGTCATAGGACTGTGCGGCGACCTCAAGTTCGGCCGCACCGTTCATTCCCTCATCGCGGCCATGTCGCGCTACAGGGGCGTGAAGTTCGTGCTCATCTCCCCCGATGAGCTGCGCCTGCCCGGCTACATACGCAAGGACGTGATGGAGAGAAACGGCATTGAGTATGAGGAAACTACGGATCTCGTGGCCGCCATGCCGAACCTTGACGTTCTGTACATGACGCGTGTGCAGAAGGAACGCTTCTTCAACGAAGCCGACTATGTGCGCCTGAAGGACAGCTATGTGCTCACGCCCGAGAAGCTGAAGGAAGCCAAGGGCGACATGTGCGTCATGCACCCGCTGCCCAGAGTGAACGAGATATCCGTGTCCGTGGACGACGACCCGCGCGCGGCCTACTTCCGGCAGGCCCTGAACGGCAAATATATGCGCATGGCGCTCATCATGAAACTGCTGGGGGTGGAATAAATGGTCATCGACGCGATTTCCAACGGCATCGTTCTCGACCACATCAAGGCGGGCCGCAGCATGGAGCTTTATCAGATCCTCAATCTGGACAAGCTCCACTGTTCCGTGGCCGTTCTGAAGAACGTAACCAGCCGCAAGATGGGCCGCAAGGATATCATTAAAATCGACGAGATCATCGACCTCAATTTCGATGTGCTCGGCTATGTGGACCCGGGCATCACCGTGAGCATCGTGCGCGACGGCAAGCTCGACCGCAAGTTCAGCGTGGAACTGCCCGAGCGCGTGGTGAACGTCATACGGTGCAGGAACCCGCGCTGCATCACCTCCACCGAGCAGGAACTTCCCCACATTTTCAAGCTCACCGACAGGGAAAACCGCGTTTACCGCTGCCTGTACTGCGAAAGCAGGGCCAAGGGCGGGGACTAGGCTTTTCTGAAAAGCGGGGCGCGTCGGGGAAGGATCGGGGCTTTCCGCATGAAGAAGGGCCTTTTGGCAGGCGGAAAGCCTGCGCCCGTTCCGGGAAGGGCGCTCGGAGGAAGGGGGCCCCCCCT
>NZ_DYZA01000041.1 GCF_020741395.1 Mailhella massiliensis
CTACACCATTTCCGCCCCCGCCACCCCCGCTTTCTCAGCCTCCATCTTCCTGAGAAAAAAAGCTTACGACCTCAACGACATGAGCTTTGCCGGCACCTACATGATCAACGACCGCATCCTGCTTGCCCGTACCGACAAACCCTACAAGACATGGGAAGAATTCAAGGCCTATATCAAAGCCAATCCCGGCAAGGTATCCATAGGCAGCGGCGCTTCTCAAGATGCCGTGGAAGTGCTGCGCTCCGTGGCTATCAAGGAAGGGCTCGACGTCAATTTCGTTATGTACAAAAGCGGCGGCGAAGCCTCGGCCGACCTCATCGGCGGCCATATCGACGCCTGTGAACTCGGCGTAGGTACCGCTGGCTATCAGGCCGCACGCAAGGGTGATCTCAACATTCTGGTCAACCTCGGCGCGGGTGAAGTTCCCGATTTCCCGAACCTGCCCAAGCTCCATGCGGATCTCGGCCATCCCTTCTACACCTCCGTGCCCTATGCCTTCATTCTGCCCAAGGGCACGCCGGAAGAAATCCGTGCGACCTGGGAAAACGCCATCAAGCTCGCGCTTCAGGATCCAGAACTTCAGGATGCCATGCTGAAGGCGGGCTTCAGCCCGGTGTTCATGAACGGTGAGGAAACCAAAGCCTTCTGTGAAGACGCCATGAAAACCCTCCCGGATATGCTGGAATTCAACAAAAAGGCTGAATAAAAAAAAGCGGCTCCTCCTCCCGGAGGAGCCGCCATGGAGTTTCCATGCACACCGACAGACTTACCGGACTCGGCTTCCTTGTGTTCAGCGCCCTCTTGTGGTTCGTGATCATCCCCGGACAGACGGAAGGACCTGAGGAAGCATTCGTGCCGCGCCTGGCCGTCCTGGTCATCGCCATCCCGGCCCTCATCATGCTGCTGCGTACCCCGAGAGAAAAACTCCCGTCCACGTTCGATCCCGCAACCTTTCTGCGCGTTTCGATGCCGGCCATAGCACTTTTTCTTCTTTACCTCATCTCCCTTGCCTGCATAGGCTTCTTCATCCCGAGCTTCATTTTTCTGGTCTGCGCCCTGCTGCTCTTCGGCGAACGCCGCAAGAAGGTCTTCCTTTTCACGCCGCTCGTATGCCTCGGCGGCATTTACGTCATCATCGTGCATTTTCTTCAGTTTACCCTGCCCCGGGGAATACTTTTTTAGCGTATGAAACAAAGACTTCCGCCCTGCCCGGAAGGCCCCTTCCGCCCCTGGGCTATGTTCTCTTACCGGAAAGCCCTCCCACTGCAGGCAGCCCCGCTTTTCCCACCACCTCCGGCCGTGCCGGAAAGGCGTCACCTATGTTTGAAAGTTTAATGACAGCGCTCGGCATGGTGCTGGACTGGCAGAATTTCTTCTGGTCTCTGTTCGGCGTGACCTTCGGCATCATCATGGGGGCCATTCCCGGCCTCAGTGATACCATGGCCATTGTTCTGCTCCTGCCCTTCACCTACTACCTCGGGCCCATCCCCAGCATCGCCATGCTCATGGGCCTTTCCAAGGGCGGAAACTTCGGCGGTTCCATTCCCGCCATACTTTTCAATATTCCCGGCACGCCGCAGGCCATGATCACCACGTTCGACGGCTACCCCCTGGCAAAGCAGGGCAAAAGCGGCAAGGCGCTCAAAACCGCGCTCTTCGCCTCCGTGACGGCCGATACCGCAAGCGACCTCGTGCTCATCTTCCTTGCCGCGCCCGTGGCCATGATTGCGCTGCGCATAGGCCCGCCGGAATACAGCATGATCCTCTTCTTCTCTCTCATCATCATCAGCCTCGCGGCATCGGGAAGCCCATGCCGCGGCCTCATCTCCACAGGCATAGGCCTGCTCCTCGCCACCGTGGGTTGCGACCCGGAAACCGGCACGCCCCGCTTCAACTTCGGCTTCATAGAACTTGCCGACGGCATCAGCATCATGCCCATGGCCATAGGGCTCCTGGCCTTTTCGGAAGTACTGCTTCAGGCGGAACGCTGGTATAAGGAAAGAAACAGAGCCCGTGCGGAAGAAATCCGCCTTTCCCGCCCCGGTACCGACGACGACCGCCTCACCCCTGCGGAAATGAAACAGTGCCTGCCCACCATAGCCCGTTCCACCCTCATCGGCTCATTCATCGGCATCGTACCCGGCATAGGCACCACGGTGGGCGCGTACCTCAGCTATATCTGGAGCAGGAAAAAATCCCCATACCCCGAAAAATTCGGCAACGGAGCCCTGGAAGGCATCGCCGCTTCCGAGGCGGGCAACAATGCGGTCAACGGGCCGAACCTCGTTCCGCTGCTCACTCTGGGCATACCCGGCAACCTGGCGGCCGCGCTCATCCTGGGCGGCTTCATGATCAAGGGTCTCGTGCCCGGACCGCAGTTCATGGAAAGCAACGCCCCCATGCTCTATGCGCTCTTTGCGGTGCTGCTCATCAGCAACCTCTATACGCTCATCGTGGGCGGCATTTTCGTGCATTATGCAAGAAAGCTGACCAACATCCCCAAAACCGTGCTTTTTTCCTGCGTTATGCTCTTTTCCTTCCTGGGCTCCTATGTGAACAACAGCAGCCTGTTCGATGTGGCCGTCATGTTCGTGTTCGGTCTGGCTGGCTACCTCTTCACCAAGCTCAGGCTCAGCCTTCCCACCATGATCGTGGCCTTCTTCCTGGGCTCCCTTCTGGAGCACAAGATACGCCAGAGCCTCACCATATCCCGGGGTGACTGGACCATCTTCATCGACAGGCCCATCGCATGCTGCTTTTTCGCCATGACCGTGTTCATCACGCTCTTTTACATCGTACGCCTCACCCGCGGCCGCAAGGCCGTCAAGCCGTAACCAGGAGGACTCCATGCAGATATTGGAAAGTGATTTTCTCATCATAGGAGGCGGCAGCGCGGGCTGCATCGCGGCCATGCGCGCCCTTCAGGTCGCTCCCGATCTGCGCGTGACTGTTTTTGAAAAAAGCGACATAGCCTACGGCGGCTCCATCGCCCGGGGCATGGACGCGCTGAATATCGTCGCCATACCGGGCAAAACCACGGCCGAACTTTACCTCGAAGCAGTACGCGCCGGGGCGGCCGGTATCGTGGACGCAGGCCCGAGCTATGTCATGGCCGAACGCTCCTACGCCCTGCTCAAGGAAATGGAAGGCTGGGGCGTGACCTTCCCCAAAGATGAGAACGGCCAGTACAAAACGCTGAAATATCATGTCAAAGGTGAATTTCAGACGGCTATGGACGAGCCTGAGCTCAAATCCATGCTGGTCAAGCGCGCCCTCGACCTCGGCGCGAGGCCCGTCAACCGCGTCATGGGCCTGCGCCTGCTCATGGACAACGGCCGCGTGGCCGGGGCCGTGGGCCTCAACGTGCGCACCGGTCAGCTCGTGGTCTGCCGCGCGAAAGCCGTACTCATCGCCTCCGGCGGCGTCAGCCGCCTCACGCTCCCCAATTCCGGCTATCTCTACGGCGTGTACGACTACCCCGGCAACACCGGGGACGGCTTCGCCATGGCCCTGCGCGCCGGGGCGGGCGTCACGGGTATGGAATTCACCCAGCGCACCATGCTCATCAAGGATTCCAACATGCCTCTGCTTGCCATCTGCGTCACACGCGGGGGCAAGGTGTTGGACTGCAACGGTACCCTCATCATGGAAGGCGAGGTCAACAACATCAACGCCATGAACGAGGCCTTCACTGAAGGCCGCGGCCCCGTGCACATACAGCTCAGCCACCTGCCGGAAGAAAAAATCCGGGAAATCGAGCATATCCTGTTCACCACGGAACGGCCGGTGAACGAACGCTTCTTCGGCGGCAGGCGCATTGACTTCCGCAAACAGGACATTGAGCTGTGGCCCACGGAATACCTGCTCTGCGGCGGGCACGGGCTGGCGGGCATCCGCGTCAACGAACGCGCCGAAACGGCGATACCCGGCCTCTATGCCGCGGGCGACGTGGCAAGCGTGGCCAAGCAGCATCTGACCGGCGCCTTCGTGTTCGGCGAAATCGCCGCCGAACAGGCCGCCGAGTACATTGCAAATGCCCCTGACACGGAAATCCATGAAGAAGACGTCCTTGCCGTGCGAGAGGAACTTGCGGAGCGCTTCAGCGCCAAAGACCGCGATATCGACGTGCGCGAGCTGGAACACAAAGTGCGCCGCGTGGTGGGCGACTACCTCGTCGCTCCCAAGAACTCCCACAAGTTCGAGCTGTGGAAATACTGGTCCGACACCTTCCGCGAGGACTTCAAGCATGTGGCCGTTCACAACGGACATGAGCTGTCCAAACTCTATGAAGTGGAAAACATTCTGCTCTGCGCCGACTGCTCCGCCCTTGCCGGGGATTTCCGCAAGGAAAGCCGCTGGGGAGAATGTCACCGCCGCAGCGATTATCCCCTGCAGGACGACGCCAACTGGCACTGCCATGTGGTCATTAAAATGAAGGACAATCATCTCAACGCGGAAAAAGTCCGCATTTCCGAACTGGGCGAGGAGGTTTCCCTGTGATGAACGACAGCAATATCGCCATTGACACCACGCTCTGCCTGGCCTGCGGCAACTGCGTCGACCGCTGCATCATGGACAACCTCCGCCTTTCCCTGCCGCCCTGCCGCCAGGCCTCACCCTTGGGAGTGAACTATCAGGGTATCGCCCGGCTTCTCTCCTCCGGCAAGGAGGAAGAGGCCGCCCGTGAGCTCAGACGTTCCACGCCCTTCGGAGGCCTGCTCTCCGCCCTGAGCGACCCCTACGCGGAAAAAGCCTGCTCCCTCGGCCAGAGCGGGGGCGCGCTGCGCTTTGCCGACCTTCTGCGCTATCTTGTCGCCGCGCAGCCCGGCATCGTATACGGCGCGGAAACGAACCGTCTGCCCTCATCCTCCAAAAAAGCCGCCGTCATAGGGGCGGGGCCGGCGGGACTGCAGGCAGCATGGATCCTGCGCATGAGCGGCGCAGACGTCACCGTATTCGAGGCCGCGCCCGAAGCAGGCATGACCCTCACCCGTATTCCCGCTGAAGAAGCTGGAGAAAACGACGCCCTGCCCGCCGTTCCCGCCGAAATCATGGAAAAGACCCTGGCCATGCTGCAGGGCGCAGGCATTCATTTTCTCACCTCTTGCCCCAAGGGTCAGGCGGAACTTGAATCCCTGTGCACGGAATACGACGCTGTGCTCTGCGCCTGCGGTAAAGGCGCGGTGCTTCCTGCCGACAAGAACGGCTATGTGAAGGACAACCTCTTCGCCGCCGGTACCTGCGTGAAAAACCAGAAAAGCCTTTCGCCCCTTCAGGCCATGGCCTCCGCCTCAAAAGCCGCCCACGCCGCGCGCAACCTTCTGGAAGGCTTTGATATCGACTATGAAAGCGACGAGCGCACTGCGCGCGGTCTGGAACGATTCGCCGGGCTTGGCGACAGAGAGATTGCCGAGGTCGCTCCCGTTACCCCCGCCTCAAAACTCTACACCGAAGAAGAAGCCCGTGCGGAAGCTTCCCGCTGCCTCGGGTGCGGGCGTCCCTATGAACGCAACAAAACCTGCTGGTATTGCCTGCCCTGTGAAGTGGTCTGCCCCACGCAGGCCCTGCATGTGCGCATCCCGTACCTGATACGCTGACCTTCTCTTCCGCTTGAAAAAGCGGCTTTTCCTGCCGACACGCGCTTTCCCCTGCGGCAACAGCGCAGACAAAGCCGGAAAAGCCGCTTTGTTGCGCCATGTACCGATAATACCGGCGAATCCGCCGGTAAAAATCAACGGCTTCCACTCCTACGGAGACTGTCTTATACCTCACATCCTTCCGGCCCTTGCCCGGGAATGCAACATGTACCGCACGGACATTCCCCAAGTCTGAACACCATGGGAGAAAAAGGCATCGTTGCCGTCATCCACCCGGAACCGCGGCGACCCTTTCCATCGTTTCCGGCACAACAGCAAACCTGAGAGCCGATATGGTTGCCGGAGATTTTTCCAAGGGACTGGGCAGCTTGGAACCCAAGGCTGATGAACGGGGCATCTCTTCCTTCCGATTTCCCCATGAAAGGGTAAAAAGCACCTGATTCTGTTCCTTCAACTATGGGGAAATCCCCCCTCGTTACCGTAACCGCCCCATGGACAGGCATGGCGCCACCATCAAAAACATGCTCGGCACGTTGAAGATGAACCGGGCGAGTTCCCTGCGGAAATCACGCGAACAAGTCTTTCCGACCCATGCGGCTCGCCCCTCCCCCCCT
>NZ_DYZA01000042.1 GCF_020741395.1 Mailhella massiliensis
ATTCAGCTGGTGGGCGTGAATCAGCACATCGGTTCTTTGTTCATGGAGGAAGGGCCGTATCTTGCCGCCATGAACATTCTGCTTGCCATGGCGGAAAAGCTGCTTAACCTGGGCTATCCTTTGGAGATCATCGACTTCGGCGGCGGTTTCGGCATGCCCTATCACAAGTATGAAGGGCAGAGCCGCATGGACATGGAGGCCCTCGGGCGCGCCATTCACGGGCGTCTTTCGGAGTGGGCGGAGTCCACGGGCTACAAAGGCCGCTTCTTCATTGAGCCCGGCCGTTATGTGGTGGCCGAATGCGGCGTGGTGCTCGGCACCGTGCATGCCGTGAAGAACAACGGCCCCCATCGTTTCGTGGGTACCGACATAGGCTTCACCGTCCTTGCCCGTCCCATGCTGTACGACGCCTTCCACGATGTGGAAATCTACCGTGAAAACGGCGAGCCCTGCGCCGAGACCATGGAACAGACCGTTGTGGGCAACATCTGTGAATCCGGCGATATCCTTGCCAAAGACCGCGCGCTTCCTCCTGTGGAGCAGGGCGATATCATCGCCATGCTGGACGCGGGAGCCTACGGCTGGGTCATGGCCTCCACCTACAATCAGCGCACGCGGCCTGCCGAAGTGCTCATTGGGGCGGACGGCAGGGCAAGGCTTATCCGCCGCAGGGAAACGCTGGATGATCTGACGGCTCTTTTCGTGTCGGAAGAGGAAGTCTGAAGCGGAAATCCGCGTTTTTGACAGAAAAAAACGTGTCCGCAGCGCGTGCGGCGCGGAAGGAAGGGGCCGCCTTGTGCGGCCCTTTTTTCCGTTTTTCACGGGGGCATGGAGCTCCCGGCATTGTTCGCCGTCCTTCCTGTTGAAGTCCCGGCGTTTCATGCGCCGTGAATATGCGCGCAGCGGAACAGCGTGTTTTATCTTCATTTTTTCCTCGGCAACGCAACGCACGGTTTTGCAATCGGTGTGAAATTTTGTTCTTTTCCCCTTGTCAGGGGGCAGTATCGCGTTATCTTCTGCCCATGTCCGCATTGTTTTCCTTCCTTTCCTCCCTGCGTTTCGGCGCATGGCTCCGAGAGGTGCCCTTCGGTACCATCTGGGGGCTTGTCTGGCCGCAGATGATGATGCTTTTTTGCAGCATCATCGTGAACCTTACGGATATCTGGGCTGCAGGGCGCGTTTCTTCAGACGTGCAGGCCGCCGTAGGCCTTTCCTTCCAGCTTCAGGTCTTTCTCATGGTGTTCGGCTGGGCCCTGGGCGCGGGCGGTATGGCTGCGGTGAGTCAGTCCATGGGCGCGGGGCGCTTTATGCGTGCGCAGAATTATGTGGGCCTTGTGCTTGCAAGTTGCGTGGCTGTGGCCTGCGTTCTCGCGCTTCTTACCTGGATTTTCCGCGCGCCGGTGCTTTTTGTGCTGCAAACGCCGCCGTTGCTTCTTCCTGCGACGGATTATATGGTGAGCATCATGCTCATGGGGCTGCCTGCCTTCTACGTTATGCAGGTGGGGGGCACGCTTTTTCGTGCGGCGCGGCAGGTCATTGCGCCGCTTCTGGTGGCCGTGGCCGCATGTCTGCTCAATGTGTTCGGCGATTTATGCTTCGGCCTGGGCTGGCTGGGTTTTCCGGTTCTGGGCATGACGGGAATAGCCTGGTCCACTTTCAGCGCCAACGCTCTGGCAGCCGTGCTTACCCTGCTTTTTCTGAAAAGGGGCGGGCTGATAAGCCGCCATCTGCTGCCGCCTCTGCGCTGGCTGCGGAGTGGGGCTCCCTATCTCGTCAAAGTGGCGGTTCCGGCCTGCGGCAACAGCCTTCTCTGGCATACGGGCTACCTTGTCATGTACGCCATCACCGCGTCGCTCCCCGACGGTGTGGAGGCTCTCGCCGGGCTCACGGCGGGCAACCGCATCGAGTCCCTGCTCTACATGCCCGCCAACGCCTTCATGGTCACAGCCTCCATTTTGGTGGGCAACGCCCTGGGGGCGGGGGACAAAGCCGGAGCGAAGCGCATAGGTGTGGTGCTTTTCCTGATTTCCGGCATTTCCATGAGTTCCGTGGCTGCCTGCATGTGGCCTTTCATTCCCGATCTTGCCGCCTTTTTTTCCATGGAGGGCGCTGTTCAGACGCAGATCGTGAATTATCTTTTCTACAATGTGCTGGTGGTACCCTTTACCGTGTCCGGGCTGGTGCTGCACGGCGTGATGAACGGCGCGGGAGCCACCATATACCCGCTCATCGTCAATACCGCGAGCATCTGGCTCATCCGCCTGCCGTTCGGCTGGGGCCTTTCCCGCCTTGTTTTCCATGATGCCTGCGGCGTGTACATGGCCATGTTCCTTTCCATGTCCATCCAGACTTCCGCCATGGTCTGGGTGTTCTTCCGCAAGGACTGGACGCGGTTCGCCATGGGCGCTCACTCTTCCCATTTCAAGCATAAGGAGAAGGCATGAACCTGCCTGCCGGATACATTCCGCTTACTCTCGACCTTTATGACGACTATCGGCGCTATTTCGAGCGTACGCCGCAGCCTACGGCGGATCTGACCTTCACCAACCTCTGGGGCTGGGCCGAGTATTTCGGGCTGGGGCTTTCCCTGCGCGAGAATCTCTGCTGGATATGCCAGACAAAACCGTATCTTCGTTACTGGGCGCCTGTGGGGGCCTGGGCGGAGGCGGAGTGGGCCATGCAGCCGGAAATACGCCGGGGAGTGGAGCTTATCCGCGCGCCGGAGAAACTTGCCGCAGCCGTGTCGGATGCACTTGGCGGCCGCGTGACGGTGGTGGAGGATCGCGATCAGTGGGAATACCTGTACGACCGCGACGAACTTGCCGAACTGCCCGGGCCGAAGTTCCACAAGAAGAAAACGCACGTCAACGGCTATCACCGCCGCTATGGCGAGGACTACCGTCCCCTCGGCGAGGCTTCCAACCCCGACGGCATCGAGCATGTCCTTCAGCTTCAGGAAGAATGGTGCAAATGGCGGGACTGTGAGAACAGCCCTTCGCTCCAGGCGGAAAACGAGGCCATTTTCCGCGTGGTGGGCAACTGGGACCGTCTGCCCGGCCTCGTGGGGGGCGCCTTGTATGTGGAGGATAAGATAGGGGCTTTTGCCGTGGGTGAAAAAGTAGGGGACATGATGGTCGTGCATTTTGAAAAGGTGCAGGCGGAGCTCAAAGGCGTCTATCAGGCCATAAACCATTCCTTCGTCAACCACTCCGCACGGGGTGTTTCCCTTATCAACCGGGAGCAGGATA
>NZ_DYZA01000043.1 GCF_020741395.1 Mailhella massiliensis
CTTTTTTCAACGAAATATGGGCTATCGGGCTTCGGCCCCAACATTTTCTGCTGGTGGAATCATGCTGGAATACCTGCGCATACGCGGCCTTGCGCTCATAGACGACATGGAGCTGGAATTCGGCGAAGGGATGAACGCCCTGACGGGGGAAACCGGCGCGGGCAAAAGCTTCATTCTCAAAGCCATCAATTTCGTCCTTGGGGACAAGCTCAGCACCGACATGGTGCGCCCCGGGCGCGACAAGGCGCAGGTGGAGGCTCTTTTTACCCGCAAGGGGCCGGAAGGCGAGGAAGAAGTGGTGCTCCGACGCGAACTTTCCGCCGCCTCCGGGCGCAGTCATTTTTTCCTCAACGGCTCCCTCACCTCACAGGATGCTGTGCGGGCGCTTCGCCCCTCGCTGCTCTTCCACGTCAGCCAGCACGGGCAGCAGCGTCTGCTCCTGCCTTCCTATCAGGCTGCGCTCATTGACTCCTTTCTGCCCGACCCGGGCATCGTCGCCCGCAAGGATGCCCTGCTCCGGGAGCTCAAAAACGTGGCGGAACAGCGGCGCGTTCTTCTGGAACGCATGGACATGCTGAGCGAGAAGCGGGAACTTCTGGAAATGCAACAAAGGGAAATTGAAAAAGTCGCGCCCGAGGAAGGGGAGGAAGAGCGCCTGGAACAGGCCCGCGCGGAGCTTAAGAGTGTGGAGCGCCTGAGGGGCCAGTACGAACAGGGGTTGGAGCTCATGCTGGGGGGCGAAGGCCCGGGCCTTGCCACTCTGCTGGGGGAGATGGAGCGCCTTCTGCATGCCCTCTCGCAGGAGGATGAGAGCTTTTCCCCTTCTCTGGAAGCACTGCTCAATTTCGAGGAAGAAGCCCGGGAGCTCACGCGCCGTTTCCGCTCCACCCCCTCTTCAGGGAGTGAATTCGACCCCGACGAGCTGGAAGCCCGCCTGTATGAGCTT
Organism: Mailhella massiliensis; assembly: GCF_020741395.1. Classification (GTDB taxonomy): domain Bacteria; phylum Desulfobacterota; class Desulfovibrionia; order Desulfovibrionales; family Desulfovibrionaceae; genus Mailhella; species Mailhella massiliensis_A. Next base: position 947 of record NZ_DYZA01000043.1, read on the forward strand.
TCCCAGCTCAAGCGCCGCATGCGCAGAAGCATTCCGGAAATTCTGCGCCTGCGCGACGAAATTGCGGAAAATCTCTCCTTTCTTGACGCCTGCGGCCTTGATCTGCACCGCCTGGAAAAGCAGGAACGCGAGCTTTCCAAAAAACTTCATGCGATACTTGAAGAATGTAACGTCCTCCGCCGGGATGCGGCTTCCCGCTTCTGCGTTGCGCTGGAAAAGGAGCTTGCTGGGCTCGGCTTTTCCGAGCGCGTCCATGTGGAACCGGAGGCATCGCCTCATGAAATATGGCCGCAGGTGGAGGACAAAGTAAAGGTCATCTGCCCTGCCTGTGTGGAAGAGCGCTACCGCCTGCTCTGGGCGCCCAACCCGGGCCAGCATGCGCAGCCTTTGGACAAAATAGCTTCCGGCGGCGAGCTGTCGCGCTTTCTGCTGGCCGTGGTGGGAGTGCAGGCCACAGGTGAAGACGCCACTCTCATTTTCGACGAAGTGGATGCGGGTGTGGGCGGCATCACCCTGAACCGCGTCTCCGAGCGCCTGCATGAGCTTGCCTCCCGACGCCAGCTTCTCATCATCACCCACTGGCCGCAGCTTGCCTCCCGCGCGGCTCAGCATTTTCAGGTGTGCAAGGAAGAGCGCGGCAACGAAACTTTTACGCTCTGTCGCCCGCTGGACGCTCACGCCCGCGCCGAGGAACTGAAAAGAATGGCAGGCGAGGAAAGCTGAGAGGGCCGCTTGCGGGCAGATGCGCTTGTTTTCCTTCCGCCCGCAGGCCCGTTTTCTCAACAGGCGTGATTGCCATGTATCCCCGTCTGCTCCCGATTTGACGAAGCACACGGGCGGCATATAAATTCTGCCCGAGCGCACGCCCCTCTCCCAACAGGAGACAAACCATGGCCGCCTATCGGGGCATGGATATGGATACATGGAAACGCGCCGGGTATTGCCGGATTTTCCGCAATGGCCTGGAGCCGCAGTAATGCGTCACTTTGAGCTCGATATCACGCATTTTCTGCCCCTTGTCCGCTCCGGCCTTGCCCTCTATGCCGTAACACACTTGCCAATCGCATAGAGGAATTCCGCTACCGCTTCGTGAATGGAGAGGTCGCACTTTTCGAGCAGATTCATACGTCCTTCACCCGGCTGAACAGGGACACGGGGCTTTTCAAATTCGTCCGTGCCGACATGGAAAACAGCATGGAGAACTATGTGAAAAAAGCCGTGGAAAAACTCAGGCACAGAAGAAATACTTTACCGGTCCGGAGGACGACGTGTTCCTCTTCTCCCCCATGCCGTGGATTTCCTATACCCGCATTTCCCTACCAGTTCCGGCAGAAAAGACTGTGCCAACCCGCTCTTCGACTGGGGAAAATACCGTGGACAGGAAGGAAAAACGCGTCTGCCCTTCTCCGTACGGGTGCAGCATTCCTTGTGGACGGCATACGCCTGGGGAATCCGGCCGACGGGCTGCAATGCGTTCTTGACGCGCAAAACTAAACGCCGTTTTCCACAAAGCAGAAAGCCCCGTCCACAAATATTCCTTTCCTCTCCGGGGAGAAGCATACTTCCGGAAAGGTGTGCGCTCCTCGCCACATGCCCGTTGTCCCGGGCACGGAAATTCCCGTCTTTCCCGACACGAAAAAATACCGGAACGCAGAAAAACGGTTGAAAAAACGCGCCGAAGAGGACGCGTGTCTGCAACGCCCCCTCTGAAAACAGGAGGCGAAAACCTCTTCCGACCCCAAAACGCGAAGAAGAGGGGCCGCCTTCCCTGAACTTCTCCCGCCTTTTCGCCGCAAGCAGGGCAGAGCCTGACGTTTTCCCGCAGCAATCAGTCGTGATGATAGGGCATGTTGCGCAGAAGCGTTTCCGCTCTGTAGAGCTGTTCCAGAAGCACCACGCGGGCCAGCTCATGGGGCAGGGTCTGCGGGCCGAAGGCGATGAGATGGCGCGCCTTTTCCCGCACGCTTTCATGCAGGCCGAAGGGGCCGCCCACGATAAAACACGGGCGACGCGTTGCATCGGTGGACATTCCTTCCAAAAAGCGTGAAAATTCCCGGGACGTCATGGAGCGGCCCTTTTCATCGAGGCAGACCACGATATCCTGCGGCTCAATCGCCGCAAGGATGCGCTTTCCTTCCTCTTCCACGCGCCGGGCCACCGGCAGCGCGGGGTCGGAATCACGGATGACGGTTTCCGTCAGCCGCCTCCAGCGAGAAATTCGTTCCATGTAGTGGGCCGCGGCATCCTTCCAGAAAGAGGCGCGCAGCCTGCCGACCGTCATGATTCGTAATGGTTTCAAACTCATGGCTTCACTATAGGCTCACCTTTTCCCGGAGGCAAGCGTGACTCTCACAAAGCAGGAAGCATTCCGCCGCATACGCCTGGGCGGCCTGCTCATCTATCCTACGGAAACTTTTTTCGGCATAGGCTGCCGTGCCGACGACGCCTCGGCCGTGAAGCGCGTGTTCGAGTGCAAACGCCGCTCGTTATCCATGCCGCTCCCCGTCATTCTCGGAAGCACGGAACAGCTCGGCCTTGTGGCTCGCCCCGGCCCGGAACTGGCCGAAGATATTGCCCTTCTCGCCCGTTTCTGGCCCGGCCCGCTCACCCTGCTTCTTCCGGCCGTTTCCGGCCTGCCCGAGGCACTTACCGGGGGGAGCGGACGCATCGCCGCCCGCGTGAGTTCCCACTCCGCAGCCCGGGAACTTGCGCTTGCCTGCGACTTTCCTATTGTCTCCACAAGTGCCAACGTAAGCGGAAGGAGCGCAGTCACAAGCTGCGACGCCCTCGATCCCGAACTGCTTGCCGCCCTGAACCCGGAAATCGACGGCGTGTTCGACGCGCCCCCCGCTCCCGGCGGAGGTGAGGCCAGCACCATCGCGGAGCCTCTGGGCGGGCGACGCCTGAACCTCCTCCGGCAGGGAGCCCTGCCCGTATCCTCCCTGGAGAAGGCAGGCTTTACCCTGGTCTCTTCCGCCTCCGCATGACACCTGTTTTCCCGAATGTCGCCCGGTGACTTGCGATGCCTGCCTCTCTGCCATAAAAACAGCTCCGGCCGACAGTTTTTTTCACTCTCAAACTCCTGAGGATCATGCATGAACCATCCCCGCTACTGCCCTTCCTGCGGTACGCTCGTCGTCAAATACAGTAACCCCCTGCCCACGGCCGACGTCATCATTTATGATGAGCAGCGCGGCATAGTGCTGGTAAAACGCGGCGCTCCGCCCCTCGGCATGGCGCTCCCCGGCGGATTCATTGAAGAAGGCGAAAGCGCCGAACACGCCGCCGTGCGTGAAATGAAAGAGGAGACAGGGCTCGACGTGGAGCTTGTCGGGCTTCTCGGCGTCTATTCCTGGCCGCTGCGCGACATGCGCTGCCACACGCTCACCACGGTATTTGTGGGCCGCTCCGCCCATCCCGAGCTTCTCCAGGCCGGGGACGATGCGGCGGATGCCGCCTTTTACCCCCTGGACAACCTGCCCGGCCCGCTCTGTTTCGATCACGGCCGCATCATCAGCCATTTCCGTGACTGGGTGGAGGGCCGCCGCCCGCTTCTGCCCTGTGCGGAAGATCCCTCCCTTGATTACGGCGATATCGCCTATACCCGCCCCTTCTAGCCTCTGGAGTCGCCATGTTCCATTACGGCCGCAATTCAGCCGATGAACAGGATATCTGGCTCAAGGAACACTTCCGCAGCCGCACTGCGGGCGCGGAATTCATGCTTCCCTGGACCATAGACCTCTGGTTCGGCATCGTGACGGCCCTGAAATCGCTGTTCACGCCCGCCGAAATGAAGACCATCATCGAAGCCCATAAGAATATCGTCATCGACACCTCGCACCTGCGTCTTACCCACCTGCTGCTGCATGTGATGGAACAGTGCGACAGGAAAGAACTGTACCAGAAATACGGCAGCAGTCCGCGCAGCCTGGAAACCAAGTTCCGCCAGCTCGACGACGCGCAGGCCTCCGTGCTCATCCTCTGGGCCTCGGCCTTCTGGCGCGGCCAGACCTGCTCTGCACAGGCCATGGAAAAATACATAGCCGTCAGATAGCTTCCCCGGCGCGACGGCCTGAGCATACCGTCGCGCGGAGGAAGCATTTCTTCCAAACATCAGCCGCGCGGCCGCCCGCGTCGCGCCCCGTGCAGGACATACCATGGCCGACTACAAGCGCAACCGCATGTTCTTCGCCTCCAGCACCACCTTCATGCTGGCCGTGGCCGCCTACATGTCGTTCAGCCTTTTGTGGCATGAACCTGTTCCCACAGGCTGGCGGGCGGCGCTCACGCTGCTTCTCCTTCTTCTTTCCCAGACCATCACCATCATGCGGGCTCTGGTCTCGTTCCGGCCGAATCTGCCCCTGCGCCTCATGCGCGTCGGGGGCTTCGTCTCCTCCTCCTTCATGGTGCTTTCCTGGCTCGTTCTTGTACGCGATGCTCTCCTTGCCCCCGCCTTCGTCGTATCCCTGTTCGTGCCCGGAACTGGCGGGGGAGTGGACATGTTCTTTTCCGCCCTCCTGTCCATTCCCGCGGAACTTTGCATGGTACTCTTCAGCCTCGCCGCCGCGGCCTTCGGCATGACGCGGGCGCTGGCCGTACCCTCCGTACGCCGTGTGGATATCCCTATACGGGGACTTCCCCCTGAATTGGAAGGCCTTACCATCGCCCATCTGAGCGACCTGCACATAGGCTCCACCTTCACCGGGGAATGGCTTGAAGAAGTGGTGCGCAGAACCAACGCCCTGGAGCCGGATTTCACGCTCATTACCGGCGACCTTGCGGACGGCACGCCGGAGCGCATCGGCCGCTTTCTCTTTCCCATCACCCGCCTCCGTGCCCGCTGCGGGGTTGCCGTAAGTGTGGGCAATCACGACTACTACGCCGGTCTGCGTTCCTGGGTGGATACCTGGCGCTCCTGGGGGATCACCGTGCTGGTGAACGAGCATAAGGAATACCGTGTCCGGGGAAGAAATGTTGTCGTCGCAGGCGTGTCCGACCCCTGCGCCGTACTTTTCCGCAGTCTGGACGCATCTCTCGGCCCGCCCGATACGCGAAAGGCCCTTCAGGGGGCTGGGGAAGGGCTGCGCATACTCATGGCACACCGTCCGGGCGATGCGGAACAGAACGCAGCGCTGGGCTGCCACCTTCAGCTTTCCGGCCATACGCACGGGGGGCAGTTCTTCTTTCTCTTCCCCCTTGTCTCGCGCATGAACCGCGGCTTCCGTTCCGGCCTCTACAAAGCGGGCTCCATGCCCGTGTACGTCAGCCCGGGTACGGGCATGTGGGGTTATGTGCCCATGCGCCTCGGCGTGGCAGCGGAGATCACCCTGCTCACTCTCAAAAAAGACTCTCCCCCCTCCCGGAGTTGAACGTCGCGTTCTTTCTAGAAAAAAGCGCGCCTTGCCAGGCCATGAAAGGCCAGCCTCTTCTCTTGCCGCCTTTCTCATCCGCCTCTTCGAGCACGATATCCCCCGTGCTGCAGAACCGGCATGATGCCCGAATCCCGTCATGCGGAGCATACCACCGAGGGGACGCTCGACGTAAAAAGCAGGCCCGCACGGACAAGTATCGGGAAACTCCGGCCTGCGGCAGGCCTCTGCCTGAAAAACATAAAAAGGCCGCAGGGGCTTTTACTCCTGCGGCCATGCTCCTTCCTGCGGACATTCCCTGAAAGCCTGCGACCGGTTGCGGGCCTATGCCTCCCGGGGACAAAGTTCAGCCCAATGCGTCGGTGACAAGGCTCATGAATTTTCCGTACCCCTCTTTCTCCATATCTTTATACGGGATAAAGCGGAGAGAGGCGCTGTTGATGCAGTAACGCAGGCCGCCCAGTCTGGCCGGACCGTCATTAAAAACATGTCCCAGATGGGAGTCGCCGACCCGACTGCGTACCTCCGTCCGCGTCAGTCCGTAGCTGGTATCTGGATATTCCACGATGACTTCAGGGGCAACGGGCCGGGAGAAGCTGGGCCACCCGCAGCCGGAATCATATTTGTCGGAGGAAAGAAACAGAGGTTCCCCCGTCACAATATCCACATAGATGCCGGGCTCAAAAAGGCGATCGTATTCTCCAGAATACGCATATTCGGTATGCCCCTTCTGCGTGACGTTGTACTGCTCCTCGGTGAGCTTTGCCCGAATCGCCTCATCCGAAGGTTTGGAATAGTCGGCCGGGTCAATCATCGGGGTAAACTCCGACAGGCTGGAAAAATCGATATGGCAGTAACCTCCCGGATTTTTTACCAGATAATCCTGATGGTAGTCTTCCGCCAGGTAGTAGCTCGTCAAGGGAAGCAGTTCCGTCGCAAGAGGAGAGGCATACTTTTTCTGTTCCGCATCCAGCACGGAACGCAGGAGTGCAAGATCGGCCTCATCAGTATAATAAATACCGCTCCGATACTGACTGCCTATGTCATTTCCCTGCCGGTTCCTTGAAAGCGGATTGATGATTTTGAAAAAATGTTCAGTCAGCGTTTTCAGTCCGACCACCTCGGGATCATAGATTACATGGACGGTTTCCGCATGCCCCGTTCTGCCGCTGCAGACCTGCTCATACGAAGGATGCGCCGTCGTGCCGTTGGCATAGCCGACCGTCACGTCACGCACTCCGGGTATCCGGGAAAAATAGGATTCCACCCCCCAGAAGCAGCC
>NZ_DYZA01000044.1 GCF_020741395.1 Mailhella massiliensis
GGCTGTGAGTCAAATTGCATGGGGGCTTGAACCGTTGAAAAAAAGAACGGGGCGCCGACCTGAGTAGTTCAGGCCGGCACCCTTAAGGCGCGAGCAAATCCTGACTTAAAAACTTGAATCTCAGAGGGAGATGCAACGCAACAGAAGAGCCATGCCCGGAGACACGGCTCTTTTGTACGGCAGAAGGAGGGGTTGGTCTTTCCAGACGGTTTTTCTCCGTGTCTCCCACAGTGGCTCTAGACCTGCGAGACTATGGGCACCACTATGGGATCCCTGCCCAGCACGTCGCGGAAGAAGCGGCGCAGGCTGGAGCGGATGCGGTCGGAAAGGCGGGATATGTCGTTGGGGTTCGTGGATTCGAGCTGGTCGAGCACCAGACACTTGGCATCTTCCAGAAGATGGCTGTACTGCTGTTCAAACACGAAGCCCCGGGAAATCATTTCCGGCCCGTGCAGGACCTCCCCCGTTTCCGCGGCAACGACGAGCACCACGGCCACCAGGCCTTCTCCTCCCAGAATGCGGCGTTCCTTGAGCACCATACGGCCCACGTCGCCCACGCCCTTGCCGTCCACCATGACGGATTCCACGGAAACCGGCTCTTCCATGCGTATGGCGCCGGTCGTGAAGGTGACGGGCTGCCCGTCTTCAATGATCTTGATATGGTCATGCGGGACGCCGCATTCCTCGGCCAGCCGGGCATGCAGGGCGAGATGACGGTACTCCCCGTGCACGGGGATGAAATATTCGGGTTTTGTGGTTTCGATGATGTTTTTAAGTTCTCCCCGACAGGCGTGGCCTGTGGCGTGCACGGTTCTTTCCGGGTTGTGATAGACCTCGGCGCCCAGGCGGTAAATCTGGTTGAGCACGCGCGACACGGCCCTGGCGTTGCCGGGAATGACGCGGGAGGACATGATGATGGTGTCGCCTTCATGCAGGGAAAGCTGGCGGTGTTCTCCCCGGGCGATACGGGCCAGTGCTGAAAGGGGTTCTCCCTGTGTGCCCGTGGCGAGCACCACGGTCTGCCCCGGGTCGAGTTCCGGGAAGCCTGCGGCTTCGGTGTAGACGTTTTCCGGCCGTTCCAGAAGGCCCAGCTCCACGGCCTTGTCGATGTTGGTGGAAAGGCTGCGCCCGCTCACCAGCACGGAACGGCGGTATTTTTTCGCCAGTTCCAGCACGGTACGTATACGGCGGATGTGGCTTGAGAAAAGCGCGATGATGATGCGTCCTTTCACTTCGGAGAAAATGGCGTCCAGGTCGTCCCGCACCTGCCTCTCCGGTAGGGAGTGGCCGGGGTTTTCCACATTGGTGGAGTCGGCGAGCAGAAGGCGTATACCTTTGTTTTCCCCTTCTTCGGAGAAGCGGGCGAAGTCGGAGAGGGGGTCGCAGGCTTCGTTGTCCAGAGGTGCAGGATCGAGCTTGATATCGCCGGTATGGAGCACTTTGCCCACGGGAGTTTCCACACCCAGGGCATAACACTGGGGGATGGAATGATGCACGGGAAGGAAGTGGAAGATAAGATTGCCCAGTGTGACCGTATCGTAGGACTGCATGGGCACAAGTTCCACCCTGTCCAGAAGTCCCTGTTCCTCCAGTTTGTGTTCCACAAGGGCGAGGGTGAAGGGCGAGCCGTAAATGCGTATGCCGCGCAGGCTCTTATACTGGAGCAGAAGCCAGGGCAGGGCGCCTATGTGGTCTTCATGGCCGTGGGTGAGCACGATGCCGAGCACCTTTTCCCCTTCGGTAAAGACGGATTCCAGCCTGGGAATGACGACATCCACGCCGAGCAGCGCGTCGTCGGGAAACATGAGGCCGCAATCCACCAGCACAACCCCCTGGTCGGTTTGCCATTTCTGGCAGTTCATGCCGATTTCGCCGTGTCCTCCCAGCGGGGTTATGGTCAGGTAAGGTTCAGACATGTTCGGAAAATCCTTTGATTCTTTAGGGTACTTTTTATCGTATCCCACTCCGCTTTTCAGCACAAGCTCTTGTGCCCGGGGGTCGGATCAGTATAATGCGTCAAACCCTGTTTCGGAGTAGATATGTCGTTTTTCGCCGTACTCGCCATCGCCCTCGCTCTGGCCATGGACGCCTTCGCCGTGTCCGTCTCCGCCTCGGCAACGCTTCCCGTCGTTACCTGGGGGCATTACTTCCGTTTGTCCTTCCATTTCGGCTTGTTTCAGTTTCTCATGCCCGTCGTAGGCTGGTTTCTGGGAGTGTCCGTCCACAGCTACATCGAGGCTTGGGATCACTGGATAGCATTTGCCCTGCTTTCCCTCGTAGGCGTCAATATGCTACGTGAGGCGCGGGCGGGCGAAGAGGAGCAGCACACAGGCGGCGACCCGTCGCGAGGGCTCCAGCTTGTCATGCTGGCCGTAGCCACCAGCGTGGACGCCCTGGCCGTGGGGCTTTCCTTCGCCATGATCAACCTTTCGGTGTTGTGGCCCGCAGCAGTCATAGGCCTTGTCTGCGCGGCAGTCACGGCTGCGGGGGTAAAGCTCGGCCGCATACTCGGCGCATCCAGCATACTCGGCAACAAGGCCTCTATCTTGGGAGGACTGGTACTTATCGGCATAGGCATAAAAATTCTGCATGAACACGGTGCGTTGTGAGGAATATTAAAAGGGCTGGGCGGCACAACGCCCTTGACTGGGAAGGGGATCGGATACATATAAAGGGAAAACACTTGCGGAGGCTCTCATGATTTCCCCTGTTCGCACAGAACTGACGGTAACGGACAATGTCCCCTTCGGCCAACCCGTGGCCGGACCTGCGGGAGTCTACCGTTTCTACGCGCTTACGCTGGAGCGCCCGGCCTGGAAAAGCTGGCGCCCCGGCCAGTTCATCATGTTGCGTCCCATGCAGGATAGCGAGGGCTCCACCTGGGCGCGCCCGCTTTCCATCTGCCGGGTGACTTCGCAGAGCCTCGTGCTGTTTTTCCGTGTCCTCGGCCCGGGGACGGACCGGCTTTCCCGCCTGAAAAGCGGCGACAGGGTGGTGGTATGGGGCCCTCTCGGCACCAGCTTTGAGATGCGGCCCGACACTCCGACGCTGCTTCTTGCCCGCGGCGTGGGTATCGCTCCCTTTGCCGGTTATGCCGACGTGCATCCCGCACCTGCGAGCCTGTTCATGCTTTTCGGGCACGGTCTGCCCAGCAATAACTACCCTACCGATGCCATGGCCGCACGCATGGAAATGGAAAACATGCGTGACCGTACCCCCGGGGAGCTTGAACAGTTTCACAAGGTTGTAAGGGAAAAGATGATGGAGTACAAGGAACACGGGGGAATGTGTCTGGCCTGCGGCCCCATGCCGTTTCTGAAGCGTGTATGGGAGCGTGCCATGGAGCTGGAACTGCCCACGCAGCTTTCTCTGGAAGAGCGCATGGCCTGCGGCACCGGCGCCTGCCTCGGCTGTACCACCATCACGTCCAAGCACTGGCCCGACCCCGTCCGGGCGGGACTTCCCGTGCAGACCTGCACCAGCGGACCGGTCTTCTGGGCATCCGATATTGACCTTCATGCAGTCCTGCCGGGAGAAAGGAGCGTATGATGGATTTTCGCGTATCTCTTGCCGAAGGACGTCTTGACCTGAAAAATCCCGTTCTGAGCGCATCCGGTACTTTCGGAAGCGGTTTGGAATACCGCCCTTACGGTGATATCACGCAGCTTGGGGGCATCATCACCAACGGGCTTACGCTCCGCCCCTGCGCGGGTGCGCCCATGCCTCGTGTGGCGGAAACTCCCTCGGGCATGCTGAACGCTGTGGGGACGCAAAACGACGGTGCGGCTCATTTTGTGAGCGCAGTGCTGCCGGAGCTGCCTTGGCAGGACGTGCCGATCATCCCCAACCTGAACGCCTCCAATGTGGATGAGTTTGCGGAGCTGGCCTCCATACTGGCTTCGGAACGGGGGGTGGCGGCTCTGGAAGTAAACCTTTCCTGCCGCAACGATCACCGCGGCGGACAGCGTTTCTGTCAGAACCCGGTGACGGCCGCGCGCGCCGTGAACTCCGTGAAGCGTGCTGCAGGCAACAAACCTGTTATTGCCAAGCTTTCCCCGCAGATCATGGACATTGTAGAGGTGGCAAGAGCCGTGGAGGCAGCCGGGGCCGATATCATTTCCTGTATCGGCACCATCCAGGGCATGGCTGTGGATATCACAACGCGCCGTCCCATGCTGGGGAATGTGGTCGGCGGATTGTCCGGACCGGCGGTAAAGCCCGTGGCGCTGCATTGCGTGTGGCAGATAGCGAAAGTTGTCCAGGTACCCATCATCGGCGTGGGCGGAATACGTTCCGCACGCGACGTTCTGGAATTTCTTCTGGTGGGTGCCCATGCCGTGGCCGTAGGTACGGCAAACTTCAGCGATCCGGGAACCATTTTCCGCATCATCCGCGAACTTCCTGCCCTGTGTGAGGAAATGGGTATCGAGGATCTGGAAAGCTTCCGCGGCTCTCTTGACGCTTAGCAGAGTTTTTCCGTAAAAGCCCCTCTTTCTCTGCGGGAGAGGGGCTTTTCCTTGGGCATACCGTCATTGCAGAACGAAGGGGAAATCGTCACTCTGTTTTATTTTTTCCTAGCAGGCAGGTTACTTCATAGGGAATAGTACCCCACCAGTCGGCGATTTCCTGTGCGGAAACGGCATTGCCCGGACCACCCAGCACATAGGCTCTGTCGCCCGGGGAGGGGGGGGCGGGAAGCTCCGTGAGATCCACGCAGGTCATCTGCATGGCTACTCGGCCGATGACGGGCACGCGGGTGCCGTTGATACACATGCAGGTTCCGGGAGCGGGGTTGCGGCGGTACCCGTCGGCATAACCTATGGCCACCCAGCCCACCAGACGTTCCGAATCCGCCTTGTAGGTGCGGCCGTAGCCCAGGCTTTCCCCTTTATGAAGAGGATGGACGCTGAGGATGGGGGCGGATACCTCCATCACGGGCAGAAGATTTCCGCAGATGCCTTCCTTTTCCGTTCCGTGCAGAGGGTCGTAGCCGTAGAGGGCTATGCCGGGGCGGCATATATCTTCGCTGTCCGTGACCAGCGTAGCCAGTCCGGCGGTATTGCCGAGAGAGCAGCGCATGTCGGGAAAGCTCCGGTGCATGATGGCCGCCGCGCTATAAAAGAGTTCACACTGACCGGCCGTATATGCGTCTTCGTCGGGATCATCGGCCACGGAGAGGTGGGAAATCTGGACAACAGGACGGATATTCTCGGCTCCCGCAAGAAATCCGGCTACCTTTTCCATGGCACTTAAAGGGAACCCCAGGCGACCCATGCCGGTATCCACCTTGACGGCTATATCCAGGATCTGACGGCGGCCCTGCATGGCCTCTTTTACGGCGAGCAGCCCTTCCTTGCTGTGAATGAGCGGGACAAGGCCCTTTTCCAGGGCAAGCGCCACGTCCTCTTCCTCGGGGACAGGGCAGAGCAGGGAAACGATGTGGCCGGAAAAGCCGTTTTCCCTTATGAGGGCCGCTTCCTTGAGCGTGCCTGCGGCGGCCCAGGTTATGCCCAGTTTTTCCAGTTCCAAGGCTGCCCTTGCCACTCCGTGCCCGTAGGCGTCGGCCTTGATGACGGGCATCAAGGTGTGGCCTTTTTGCATCAATACACTGATATTATGGCGGAAATTTTCCCAATTGATATGTACGCGGCAGGAAGGTTCTTTCATGGCAAAGCTCCCGTTCTCCATGGAGACATTCGGCGTTAAGCCCTGTCCGGGGGCTTTTTTTCGCACGATTTGTATGTTATGGAACATCTAGTTCTGGCCGGGACTTCCGGCCATGTGTCCGGCGGCCGTCTTTTGTTGCACTCTTTTGCCTCTACCGCCTCTTCTTCTGTCTTGCAACCCGGAAAATGCCGTGTTCTTTCCTTTTTCTCCCTCCAATTTTGTGTCACGTCTGTTTCTGGCCGTATGTGCGGCGCTGTTGTGCCTTTCTTCCTCTGCGGCAGCGGCGGAGGGGCAGAAGTCTCTGACCACGCGCGGTGAGCTCCCCTGGACCCTCAACGCCGACAAGCTCGTCAGTCTGGAAGACGGCGTGATCGTGGAGGCCACGGGCAGCGTGCTTCTCCAGCGCGGCGAAGACTACATGAAGGCCGATTTTGCGAGGTACTACACCACCACCAACTGGATTTTTGTGCAGGGCCATGTGGAGGCACGCATGGGCCGGGACATGCTGAACGCCGCGGAGGCGGAGTTCGACCTCACGTCCCGTACCGGCTGGCTTAAAGACGGCTCCATTTTCATTGCCGGGCCTCACATGTACGTCACGGGCGAAAAGGTGGATAAGCTTTTCGGCGACCGGTACCTTTTTAAAAATGCCAAAGTCACGGCCTGCGACGGCGATGTTCCCGCCTGGTCCCTGGCCGCGGAGCAGGCCGAGATAGAAATCGACGGCTATGCCAAGCTTTCCCACACCACCTTGAATATTCTCGACATGCCTCTGGTGGGATCTCCCTTTCTGGTGCTGCCTGCCAAAACTACACGTCAGTCCGGCCTGCTCATGCCGGACTTCGGCTACAGCAGCCTGAACGGTGCGTTTTTTTCCGTGCCCTATTTTCAGGTGATCGACGAAAGCCGTGACCTGACCTTCTATTCCACCTACATGAGCAGGGCCGGCTTCATGCCCGGCATTGAATACCGTTCCCATACCCGCGATCAGGACAAGACCTGGCTGGCTTTCGACTTTTTGTACGATAAGCACAAGTTCAGCACGGAAAAGGGCGACCGCATCAACGATACCGACGGCAAGGTGAATACCAACGAGGAGCGCTTCTGGCTGCGCGGCATGGGCGACGGCTTCGTGGGCGACTCCGGCTGGCGTTACCGCTACAATCTGGACTATGTGTCCGACCAGAACTTCCTGCGCCAGTTCCGCGACATGCGTACCGGCTTCAACCACAGCCGCGACGCCCTTTATGACATGTTCGGCCGTGACCTTCAGGAAGTGGACAAGAACCGCGTGAGCGAGGGCTTCGTGTACCGCGACTGGGATCGCTTCATGGTCTCCCTGGGCTTCCGCTACGAACAGATTCCCTATCTGGGGCACGGCAACACCCCTCACAGCGAGGATACCACGGTGCAGCGTATCCCCCTGAACCTTTACCTGTTCAAGGGCCGCATGCTGGAAGAACTGCCTCTGGAACTTCAGGGCGAAGTGTCGAGCGCCTATGAGTATCGCGCCAAGGGCATACGCGGCCTGCGCACGGAGATACACCCCGAGCTCAGCCTTCCCGTCAATCTTCCCGGGGCTTCCATGCTTCTGACGGGCGGCATACGCCAGACCTATTACAACAGCACGCACACCGAGCTTGTGGACAGTCAGCGCTGGACTCGCGGAGGAGGCACCAAGGACCGCTTCATTCCCGATATGAGTGCAGAACTTTTCACACAGGCTTCCCGCGTGTGGGAAATGCCGGAAAACCACCTGGAGGCCACGGCCGAGAACGTGGGCAGGACGAGCTGGACAGGCCTGCGCCACAGGGTGCAGCCCCGCCTGACCTATGCGTGGACGCCGGAGAAGGATCAGTCCGAGAATCCCATCTTTGAGGAAATGGACCGCATCAAGCCTTCGCAGAGGCTGAGGCTTTCCTTTACCAATATACTTACGGCCCGGCGCGAGACAGTTTCGGGCGCCAAGGGAAATTACAAAACAGGCACGAGCTATTTTGACCCCGTGCGCTGGGAGATAGCCACCGGTTACGACATTGACGAGGCGGAGCGCACCAAATACCGCAACCTGTACGGCCGCAGGCCCTGGATGGATGCCTATTCCTATCTGGAACTCAGGCCGGTGAACTGGCTGAGCCTGTGGAACCGCCTCTATGTATCCATGTACGGAGAGGGGATAACCCGCAGCGATACCGGGGCTACTCTGTCCAATGCCCGCTGGGGTTCATGGAGCGTGTCGTACAGCACCCGCGACAAGTATTACAATTATCTTGATGAGATGAAGCGCGACAATTTGAGCGACATGCGCTTCACTTCGCCGCAGCGCCTGCTGACCAATACTTTTACCTTCCGTCCATGGAGCAATATATCCCTTTACTACCGTACGCAAGACAATATTGAAACCGGCAAGAACTATGAGCGCCATTTCGCCATAGGTTATTATCATCAGTGCTTCCACCTCATCGGTTCCATACAAAACAAGGCCAGGGACAATTCCTATCGGGTCATCCTTGAACTGCCCGGCCTGAATTTCTGAGGTCGCCATGGTGGTAAAGCTTGCCTGCGGCGCGATTCTGGGGGTGGATGCCTTCCGTGTCGATCTGGAGGTGGATTTCAGCCGGCAGGGTATGCCTTCGTTCGTGATGGTGGGGCTTGCCGAGGGCGCGGTGCGCGAATCGCGCGAGCGCGTGATGAAGGCGCTTCAGAATTCCGGCTTCCGCCTTCCTGCCGGGCGCATCACGGTCAACCTCGCTCCGGCGGATCGGCGCAAGGAAGGTTCCGCCTACGATCTGCCGCTGGCCCTCGGGCTTCTGGCCGCTGCGGGCATGCTTCCGGCAGACGCGCTGAAAGGCTGGTTCTTTGCTGCGGAGCTTTCCCTGGACGGATGTCTCAAGCCAGTGCCGGGCGTGCTTCCTCTGGCCGTTCTGGCAAGGGAGGAGGCGGCGCGCGGTGTCATAGTCGCTCCTGACAACGGTATTGAAGCCGCTATTGCCGACGGGCTGGACGTGTTCGCGCCGCGTACGCTGGGGGAAGCCGCCGCTTTTCTGGCCGGAAGGGCCCAGCTTTCCCCCGTGGAGCCTGCGCCCATGGCGGCGGGGGAGGAGCGCTTTTTTGACCTTGCAGAAGTGAAGGGTCAGGAGAGGGCCAAGCGTGCCATGGAAGTGGCGGCTGCGGGCGCGCACAATCTTTTGTTCATCGGTCCTCCCGGAAGCGGGAAGACCATGCTGGCCCGGCGCATGAGCGGCATACTTCCGCCGCTTTCCCTGGAAGAAGCCCTGGAAGTGACGAAGATCTACAGCGTGGCCCGTATGCTGGACGGGCGCGGCCTTGTGACCAGCCGTCCTTTTCGAGCGCCGCATCACAGCGATTCCAGCGTGTCCATCATAGGCGGCGGAGTGCCCCCGCATCCCGGAGAGGTGAGTCTCGCCCACAGGGGCGTGCTTTTTCTCGATGAGCTTCCCGAGTTTCATCGGCAGGCGTTGGAAGTACTCAGGCAGCCGCTGGAGCAGGGCACGGTGTTTATTTCCCGGTCCACCTATGCCGTTTCCTATCCTGCGGACTTCATGCTGCTTGCAGCCATGAACCCCTGTCCCTGCGGCTACAGCACCGATCCGCGCCATGAATGTACCTGTTCCGCCCAGGCAGTGGCCCGTTACCGGGCGAAGCTTTCCGGCCCGCTGCTGGATCGTATAGATCTGCATGTGGAGGTGCCCGCCGTTTCCTATGCGGAAATCCGTGCGGAGCGCTCCGGCCCCACGTCGGCCGAGGTCAGGGAGAAAGTCATCCGCGCACGGGAGGTACAGTCGGCAAGGTACAGGGGCACAGGATGCCGTACCAATGCCGACCTGTCGGGCTGCATGTTGGAGGAGCATTGCCGCCTGGAGAGTGCGGAGCAGGAATTTCTCGGCCGCGCCGTAGATGCGCTGGCCCTTTCCGCCCGGGCCTACACCCGCATATTGCGGGTATCGAGAACCATCGCCGATCTTGAAGGCTCGGCAAAAATCACGCTTGCGCATCTTGCCGAAGCTATCAGCTGCCGTGTGCTGGACAGAGGGCAGATATGATGTTTTCCAAGCTTTCCTGCGCGGTCCTTGTGAGCTGCGCATCCCTGGGGCTTTTTCTGGGAACGCCCAATCCCTTTTTCCATGTGCCCGGGGCGATGCTTGTCTATCCCGCCTGCCTTTTTCTGGCGTCGAGAAGCCGCGCGCCGTTTCGCCTGGGCTGGTGTACCGGTATTCCCGGCGCCGCGGCTGCTCTGTACTGGATAGCTGTGGCCGCCCATAAATACGGCGGTTTTCCATGGCTTCTGGCTGCGCCCTGTTCCATACTCCTCGGCGCGTATGTGGCTTTATGGGGAGGCTTGTTCTGCCTTGGGGCATCAAGGCTTTCCGTGCTTTCCCCGTGGCGGAAAAGTGTTGCTCTCGGGCTGTTGTGGTTTCTTCTGGAATGGACAAGGGGCTGGTTCTGTACCGGATTTTCCTGGCTGACCCTCTCTTCCGGCCTAGCGGCATGGCCTGTTCTTCTTCAGCCTTTGAGCCTGGTAGGGGAGTACGGCTATTCGGGGCTCCTGGCTGCCATGACGTTCCTGCTCTGTGAAGGAGCGCTTCTTTGCGGAGGGGGAAAAAGGCGCAACGGGGCGGTTTTCTTTACAGGGGGAGCATGTATTGCCGCGGCCATAGTTGCTTTCGGGGCTTGGAGGCTTTCCGCCATGCCGGAGAAGCTGGCCGTTGAAGGCGTGCCCGTCACTGCGACGCTGGTGCAGGGGAGCGTGCGGCAGGATGTGAAATGGTCGCCCGAGTACCAGAAGTATACGCTGGAACATTACATGCGCCTCAGCGTGGAGGGCGTGCGCGCCGACGTGGACGGTCTTGCCGGAAGCGGAAGAGGGCCGGAACGCGGAGAACTTGCCGCCTCCATGGGGCTTTCCCTGGGGAAAAAGCCGGACGATACGCTTTCTCCCGCGCTGCCCGACTTCCTCCTCTGGCCGGAAACAGCCATGCCCTTTGCCTATCCCGGCTCTCCTCTTGCCGGGGAACTGCGCGCTTTCACGAGGGAACTCGGTATTCCCCTTCTTTTCGGTGCTCCGGGTGTGGAAAAGCGGACGGGATCTGTCACGGAGCTTTTCAACCGTGCCTTTCTGCTGCTGCCGGAAGGGGACGCGGGGCATTACGACAAGGAGCATCTCGTGCCTTTCGGCGAGTATCTGCCCCCTGTTCTCGACTGGAAGATATTTGAGCCGTTGCTTCAGGGACTCGGGGGCTTTACGGCGGGAGGGGGGGATCACCTCTTTTCTCTGGAGCTTGAGGGGCGGGGAAGAGTGGACATGGGGATGCTCATCTGCTATGAGGCGATCTTCCCGGAGCTTTCCCGCAGGCGTGTGGCGGGCGGTGCAGCGCTTCTCCTGAACATCAGTAACGACGCCTGGTATGACTATACCTCCGCGCCCATGCAGCATCTTCAGCTTGCCCTCATGCGGGCGGTGGAGCAGGGGCGCTATGTGCTGAGGGCTACCAACAGCGGAATCACGGCCCTGCTCGATCCCCTGGGGGGGATACATGCCATGGGGTCGGGGAAGGACGGCTACGCCCTTTTTAAGCCCGGGACACTCACAGGCACAGCCCTTGCCTTGCAGAGCCATACGCCGTATTTTTATCTTCATCCGTGGCTGCCCGGTCTCGCTCTGGCGTTTTTCCTCGCGCTGTCTTTCCCCGCCCTGCGATGCGGAAGGAAAAGAGGGACGCTTTGTGCCCGTTGGCCTGCCTGTACAGATTGAACATACCATACAAAAGGATACCGTTATGCTTCAGTTGGCTGAACTGCGTTCCCGCTGCCATGCCCTTGCCGAACAGTTCAATTCCCTCTGGGGGCGTCTTTGACCTGCCCACGCGGGAGGCGCGCCTTCAGGAAATAGAACATATCATCTCCAGCCCCGAAGCCTGGGCCGATCAGGAAAAGATGACCCCCGTACTCCGGGAAAAGAGCCGCCTGGAGGCGGAAGTCGCCCGTTTCCGCGAGCTTCAGGCAAGCTATGAGGAAATGGAGGAGTGGCTCGGCTTTGTCTCCGAGGGTGAGGAAGAAGCTCTGGAGACTCTGAACGAACAGGCCGACATTCTGGAGAAACTTCTCACGGAAACGGAAATGACCGTGCTGCTCAGCGGCGAGGCCGACCACATGGACGCCCTTCTGGACATTCATCCCGGAGCGGGCGGCACGGAAGCCCAGGACTGGGCGGAAATGCTGGAACGCATGTACCTGCGCTGGGCCGAAAGTCATCAGATCAAGGCGGAAATCGTGGACTTCCTGCCCGGGGAAGAAGCGGGCATCAAGGCCGTGACCATCCGTATGCAGGGTGAGAACGCCTACGGCCTGCTTCAGGGGGAAAAAGGTATTCACCGCCTCATCCGCATTTCTCCCTACGACGCTTCCGGCAGGCGGCATACCTCCTTCGCTTCGGTGGACCTTATTCCCGACGCGGGGGAGATTTCCAATATCGAAATCAAGGAAAGCGACCTGCGCATCGACGTATACCGGGCTTCGGGTGCGGGCGGCCAGCATGTCAATAAAACAGAGTCTGCCGTGCGCATCACGCATATTCCTACTGGTATCGTGGCCCAGTGCCAGAACGAGCGCTCACAGCAGAGTAATCGTGAAAGCGCCATGCGTGTGCTGAAAGCGCGTCTTTACGCCTATGAACAGAGCAAGCGCGACGCCGCGCGTCAGGCCGACTATGCGGGGAAGGACGCCATAGCCTTCGGCAGTCAGATACGCACCTATACGCTGCAGCCGTATCGTCTGGTCAAGGATCACCGCACGGGCTGCGAATGTGGGGACGTAGATGCCGTGTTGAACGGCCGTATCGACACTTTCCTGCGAGATTACCTTCTTTACCGACACGAGCACAGCCGCGGATAGGCGTTTTTCCTTGCAAGGCAACGGATTTAGGGTTATAGAAAACTGGCTTGCCATGATGGAGTTCCCCGGGGGCATCCCCAGCATCATAATCCTTCTCCCTGCCGGTGCGCCCCGGCAGGTCAATACCGTATGACGGAGATGTCATGAATAAGAGCGAACTTATCAAGAATCTCGCCGAACAGTCCAACGTGTCCCTGGATGAAGCTACCCTTGTGGTCAATACTTTTGTCGACTGCATGAAGGAGGCTCTTCTGGCCGGGGATCGTGTGGAGATTCGCGGTTTCGGCAGCTTCAAGGTTAAAGAATACGGCTCCTATGCAGGGCGCAACCCCCGCACGGGCGACCGTGTGGAAGTCAGCCCCAAGCGCCTTCCTTTCTTCCGCGCCGGTAAGGAACTCAAGGAATACCTCAATAACGACTAGCCCCTCAGATTACGGCTGCGGCCGTGCTCTTGGCCTTTGACGGCATTTTTTCGCAGGCAGGGCGCAAGCTCCCATGGGGAGGCAAAAGAGCCGGAAGGGCGCTTTGTCCGTTTCCTGCGGGTGAGCTTAGGCAAGACATTTCCAGGCGCACTACGCGCATGAAAGAAGGCAGATTTTTCGCCTGCCTTCTTTCATGTCGGGCATTCTGCGGACAAGAGACCTTTTTTCTTGAGATTGAGGACATTGTCGCGTAGATTCAGCCGAACGGAAAAAGGACGGAACTATGTCACTCATGCGTTTTGTATCGTGGAACGTCAACGGTTTTCGTGCCGTCAGTAAAAAGCCCGACTGGGAGTGGTTTTCCCGGACGCAGGCCGACGTGATTTCTCTTCAGGAGACCAAGGCCTCCCCGGATCAGATTCCCGCATCCCAGCGCGAGCCGGAAGGATGGAATTCGTGGTGGTCTTCCTCCACGGTGAAGAAGGGCTATTCCGGCGTGGCCGTGTTCAGCCGCAGGCAGCCCATACGGGTGGAGCATGAACTGCCGGACACGGATTATCATGGGGAAGGGCGTGTGCTTCATCTGGAATTTCCTGAGCTGCATTTTTTCAACATCTACTTCCCCAACGGCGGGGAAGAGCTGGAAAAGGGCGTATTCAGGCGTGTTCCGTACAAGATGGGCTTTTTCAACGCCTTTATGGACTATGCGGAAGAGCTTCGGGAAGACAAGCCCATCGTAGTGTGCGGGGACTTCAATATTTCCCATCGGGAAATCGACCTGGCGAGGCCGAAGGAAAACGTGTTCAATACCGGATTTCTGCCGGAAGAGCGCGCCTGGATGGATCGCTTCGTGGAGCTTGGTTATGTGGATACCTTCCGCCATGTGCATGGCGATGTGGAAGGCGCATACAGCTGGTGGTCATACAAGACGCGCGCACGTGAGCGCAATATCGGGTGGCGGTTGGATTATTTTTTTGTTTCCGCCGAGCTGCGGAATCATATTCGCGACGCATGGATAGAAAACGACGTGTACGGTTCCGACCATTGTCCTGTGGGGCTGGCGCTGGAATTGTAAGAACGGGGCGGTGTATGCCGCCTCTGCCGGGAAAAGGGCGGCGGGAAACTCCCGCCTTTTTTACGCGGAGCGGTCTGTTCTGAGGACGGAAGGAAGATGGAGAGGGAAACGGGCGGAATGTCGGATATAAAAAAAGCCCCGATAATATCGGGGCAAAATATGGGGCGAATAACAGGGTTTGAACCTGCGACCCCCTGGGCCACAACCAGGTGCTCTGCCAACTGAGCTATATTCGCCGTGCAGAAAGAGTAATTATTCGATTGCAGAGGAATAGTCAAGCTTTTTTTGCAATCTTTCGGAGGACGAGATTGGACAGTTTTCTCATACAGGGCGGTGTGCCGCTCAGGGGCGTCATGGAAGTCAGCGGATCCAAGAATGCCGCACTGCCCGTCATCATGGCGTCCATTGCCGTGAATGACAAGGTAACCTATACCAACGTGCCTGATTTACGGGATATTCATACCACCATAAAGCTGCTCAACATGCTGGGGCGCGAAGCCTCGCTGGAGAACGGTGTGGCCACCCTGGAACATGGTGTGCTGGGATTGAAGAACGGCGTGGTGACGGTGAAGAACGGCGAGCTGGGCATGGAGGCCCCGTATGAGCTTGTAAAGACCATGCGCGCTTCCGTACTCTGCCTTGGACCCCTGCTGGCCCGCCGGGGAGAAGCCAGGGTCTCTCTGCCCGGAGGCTGCGCCATAGGTGCGCGCCCTGTAGATCAGCATTTGTCCGCCCTGGAGAAGATGGGCGCAGTGTTCGATCTGGAGAGCGGCTACATACACGGACGCTGCCCCGGAGGGCTGAAGGGCGCTCATATACGCTTTGATTTTCCCACCGTGGGAGGCACGGAAAATGTCCTCATGGCATCCTGTCTCGCTAAGGGGGAAACCGTGCTGGAGAACGTGGCGAGAGAGCCGGAAATCGTGGATCTGGCCAGCTTCCTGATCAGCTGCGGCGCGCGCATCGAAGGGCAGGGCAGCAATGTGATACGCGTGCAGGGTGTGGAAAAACTGCACGGATGTACCTACGCTATCATGCCCGACCGCATAGAGGCCGGCACGTTCCTCATTGCAGCCGGTGTGACGGGTGGGGAGCTTTTGCTGAAAAACTGCCCTCTGGGAGATATGGACGCCGTGGTGGAGAAATTGCGCGAGGCCGGCATGAGCATAGAGGAGACGCCGGAAGGCGTGCTGGCCCGCGTGGGTGCAGAAGGGCTCAGGGGCGTGGATATCAGCACGAGGCCGCACCCCGGCTTCCCCACAGACATGCAGGCCCAGTTCATGGTACTTCTGTGCTGCGCCCAGGGATCCGGCCTTGTGGAGGAGAATATTTTTGAAAACCGCTTCATGCATGTGCAGGAACTGGTGCGCATGGGGGCGGATATCCATGTGCGCGGCTCTTCCGCCATGGTACGCGGCGGCCGCAGGCTGACGGGCGCTCCTGTCATGGCTTCCGATTTGCGGGCAGGCGCGGCGCTTGTGCTGGCAGCTCTCGCCGCCGAAGGGGAAACCAGGGTGCAGCGCATCTATCATGTGGACAGGGGATATGAGCATCTCGCGGAAAAACTTTCCGCCGTGGGTGCACGCATCTGCCGCGTGAAGGAGCCGGACTGACCGTTTTCCTTCCGACATGGCCTTCGCTGTGCCGGAAGGCTCTTCAGTGCCATGATGCATCTTCCGCCGCTTCTTTTCCGCCAGAGGCTTTTTCTGGCAGTACTGGCAGGATCCGTTTCCCTGCGCGATGCCGTTTTGGGTATTGCGTTTTTCAGCCTCCTTCTTGTAGTTCCGCGTAGAGAGCGGGCGGTGCGCTACGGTCTGCTTGCGGCGGCCTTTTGTCTTGGCTTCTGCATCACTTTTCTGGCACAGCCCGAGGCTCCGGATTGTCCGTCATGGGCCTCCGTTCCGGGAAAGAGCGTAGTGGCCGAAGGGCGTGTCGCCTCTGTGACGGGGCTTCCCGGCGGCAGAGTACGGGTACTTCTGGAAGGGCTGCATCCAGTGAAGGAGCTTCCGGCCCTGCCGGAGGCGGCGGAAAAGGCGATGCGCAAGGCTCTGGAACGCAAGGTTGCCATGCCTGCACCTGGCGGTAAGGACTATCCCGGGGAAGTATTTGAAGACAGTGCATCGCCGGTGCCCGGCCTTGTGAGCCTGACGCTCGATACCGTGTGTCTTGAACATGTCGGGCGTCCGGTTCCCGGGCAGAGTCTGCGTGCGCTCATGAGGATTTACCCCGTGAGCGGCAGCGTGAACCCGGGAAGTTCCGGTATTGCCGGATACTGGGCGGATCGCGACGTCTGGCACAACGCCCGCCTGAACAGGAGCCGATATATTCCCGTCTTTCTGGAGCTTGAGGAAGGGGAGGGCTGGATATACCGGGCAGAGCTTCTTCGAGAACGCTGGCGCGGCGTGCTGCTCAGAGCTCTTGCCGACTCCCCGGAAGAAAAGGACAATTTTCCGGAGAAGGAAGCTGACCGGCCGGACGGCCCGGCCCCGCTTTTTTCTCAGGGACGGGCCATGCTGGCGGCTCTTCTTTTCGGCGACCGATCTCTTCTTGCTCCGGAAACTGTGGATGTTTTCACCCGGGCCGGGCTGGTCCATTCCCTGGCCTTGTCGGGTCAGCATCTCGCACTCGCGGCCATGGTGGGTACGGTCCTGATCTTTCTGCTCTCCCATACCTTTCACGGCCTTTTTCTTGTCCGCCCGCGGCGAGTGCTCGTGGTTTCGGCCGGGATTCCCTTCGCCCTGGCCTATCTTTTTCTGGGAGGCGCGCCTTTTTCGCTTCTCCGTGCCTCGTTCATGATGCTGGCAGCCGCGTTCTTTCTGTGCCTGCGCCGTTCCGCCGCTCCCTTGGACGCTCTTTTTGCTGCCGCTCTGCTGCTGTTTCTCTTCCACCCTCTGGTGGCCTTCGACCTTTCCGCTCAGCTTTCCGTGCTGGCCGTGTCGGGCATACTGCTGATCATGCCGCTTAGTGCCGCGCTGCAGAAGCGTTTCCCCTCGCGTCCCCAGGGAAGGGGGAAAGCTCCCTTTTCTCTGCCGCGCCGCGTCGTACATGGCGTGATACGTTGGGCGGGAATCATGCTCCTGTTATCTTCTGCGGCGCAGGCGGCGGTACTGCCGGTGCTTGTTTCCGTGTTCGGCGTGGTGAGTATCCATGTCTGGGCTAATCTTCTCTGGCTGCCCTTGCTCACCTTCATCACTTTGCCGTGCGCAGCCTTGGGGCTGGTGTTTCTTGTCGTTTTCGGCGAACAGCCTCTTTCCTCCCTGCTTTTCGAGCTTGCCGCCTTTCCTGCCGATACCGTACTGGATTTTCTGTTTTTTCTTAAGGATTACGGCTGGCTGCCCTTTCTCCAGTGCCCGCGTCCTTCTTCCCTGAGCAGCCTCGGTTATGGAGCCGTTCTCGTGGGCTTGGCTCTCGCCGCGCAGGATGCGCTTTGCGGAAAGAAGGCCGGGGCGGCGGCAAAAAGGCTTCTTGTCGCGGGCGTGTTTCTCATACCTGCCGGACAGGTTCCGGTATGGGTGGACGATATGCTTGCCCGGCATGAGGAACGTGTCACGCTTACCCTTTTTGATGTGGGGCAGGGACAGGCGGTTCTTCTTGAGTATCCGGGAGGCCGTGTGCTGGTGGATGGAGGCGGAAGCAACTCACCGTTTTTTGATGTCGGGCGCAGTATTCTGGCTCCGGAGCTGACTATCGGAAGGTTTCCCCGCTTGGATGCGGTGTTCGTCAGCCATGGAGATGTGGATCATACCCGGGGCCTGCGCTGGATACTGGAGCATTTTGATGTAGGTTCCCTTTACTGGTCGTCCTTTTCCGCCGAGTCCGATGACGCGGAGGTGCTTGCCCTGCGCGAGACGGCTCTCAGGAGGGGGATTCCTGAAAAGGTTCTTTTCCGGGGCGATGTGTTGACGCTTAGCCGGGGCTTATGCCTTGAAGTGCTCTGGCCGGACATGAGAGAACTGACTACTCTGCACCGGAAAAAGAAACCTACCGACAACGAGGCTTCCCTTGCTCTGCGTCTGACACGGAACGGGAAAGGGCTGGCTTTTCTCTGCGGCGATATGACGACGCTTTCTCTGCGCAGGCTGGTGGAGACGGAGCAGAACCTTCGTTCAGAGGTGCTGGTGCTTCCCCATCATGGTGCGGCGTCCAGCTTTCAGACAAAGTTTTATGATGCCGTACGTCCCGATATGGCGCTCTGTTCCGCAGCCGCCTTTCATCATTTCGGTTTTCCCAGCCGGAAGGTGCGGGACGAGATGGAGCGTCGGAATATTCCGCTCAAGAGTACCACCGAACTTGGCGGAATCCGCGTGAGGTGGACGAAGCAGGGCGGCATGGAAATCATTCCAAGCTGTGAAGTTCACGAAAAAAGCCGGAGCCTGCCATGAAAAGGATTTCAGGTACACGGCAGAAGGGGAAGGAACATTTTTCCGCATAGTCCGTGAGAAAGGTGTCTTTTTCTAGCTTGGGATAAAGGGGCTTTACTCTTGTTTCACGCGACTCTGGATACTCAGGCCCAGGCTGCGCAGTTCTTCCACAAGGTGTGTTGCCAAGCCGGGGAGGGCCTGTTCGCACACGGGGGAAAGTCCTACGGTCATGGTGTGGTAATCGGAAGGCTCCATACCGAAGACTATGCCTTCCGGTCTGTGTCCGAGTATGTCGCAATAGATGAGCGTATCCACAAGGTCGGTTTGATGGAGGGAGTCACGGAAGCTCACGCTTTTTCGCAGGTCGTTGTCCGTAAGGCGGTACACGCTGCCCGGGGCGCCTCCGCAGAGCACGGCGTCGAGAACATAGACGCGGTCGCAGGATAAAAGTGCGTCCATGAGGCCTATGCCCAGAGTGCCGCCGTCGACAAGCGTGATCTGTTCGGGAAAGGTATAATGTTCGCGCAGCCATTCCAGAGCGCGTACGCCTATGCCTTCGTCGGTGAACAGAATATTGCCTACGCCGAGAATCAGAATGCGTTCCATAGTGTTTCCATGGTCGGAAGGTCGGGGTGGAAGGAAAGGGGCGGTTTTGGGGCGGATGCCTTTTGCCGTGATGCCGGTTCCCAGGTGACGTTACCCGGAATGTGGAGAGCGTTCAACATCATTGTCTTGTACGCTGCCGCAAGGCACGGGGCCTATATATGTCAGCTGCCGGCAGAGCCGTCTTTTTCCGGCCCGGCGGCAGAAGAGCGGGGCAGGGCTGACCATGAAGGACAGGGCGCTGCTATCCGGGAGTAGTGCGCTTCCCCGCCCTGGTGTTCGGATAAAGAGTGTTTTGTCGGCTTTTGAAAAGGACTGCCTGAGGTGACGGCGGGGTCGGGCTCTTGCCGCCTTTCAAAAACAGACCGAAGAAGCGGGGAACGCCGCTTCTTCGGTCTGTTGGAAAGGTAGTCGGGAAGCCGGGCTTCCCGGGAAGAGCTTACAGTACCTTGAAATCGTAAGCCTGGTTGGTGCGGCCGTCGATAACATGCACGCCGCAGGCAATGCACGGGTCGAAAGAGTGAACGGTGCGCAGGATTTCCACCGGACGCTTGGGATCGGCCACAGGAGTGCCTACAAGAGCGGCTTCCACGGCGGAGAGCTTGCCTTCGGCGCAGCGCGGGCCGAGGTTCCAGGTGGAAGGCACCACAAGCTGGAAGTTGGCGATTTTACCCTTTTCAATCACAATCCAGTGCGAGAGGCCGCCGCGCGGCGCATGAACAAAGCCCGCGCCTTCGGCGTTCTGGGGAACCTGGGTGTTGATGCAGATTTTTTCGTCGCCCTTGGCGATGTTGTCTTCCAGTTCCTGAAGCCATTCGCCCACGCCGTTGGCCACCACCACGGCTTCCACGCCGCGTGCGGCGGTACGGCCCAGGGTGGAGAACAGCGCTTCAGGCCCCACGTTCAGGGCCTTGAGTACGGTGTTCACCGTGGAGGTAACAAGCTTGTCTCCCTGAGCGTAGGAAATAAGCATCTGGGCCAGAGGGCCGGTTTCCACGGCATGGCCGTCGTAGCGAGGAGCCTTCATCCAGGAATACCGATCCGTATCGCCCATCTTGGTGAACTTGGGTTCCGTCACGCCCTGATAGGGAACATGCGCCTCTTCACCTTCATACCAGCTGTGGCGGACGTGCTCGGAAATCTTCGAAGGATCGAAGGGCAGGGGGTTGGACAGGTCGCGGTTGAAGATGACACCGGGCTTGAGATAGCGGGTAGTGAGGTCGCGTTCCTTGCCCGGGAATTCGCCGAAATCCATGTAGTCGGAGACGCCGCCGCCGATGGCGGCCCAGTCTTTGTAGGCGCCGGCCACGAGCAGGAGGTCGGGAATATAGACCTGTTCCACGAAGGCACGGGCTTTCTGATAGAGAGCCTTGAACTGGGCTATGGTGTCGGGCCTGAGGGCGTTGTAGCAGGTAACACCGCCTGCAATGAGGAATTGCGGGTGCGGGTTTTTCGCACCGAAAACGGCCGTGGCGCGGGCGATTTCCACCTGGACGCGCAGGGCTTCCAGATAGTGGGCGGTGGCCACGAGGTTAGCCTCGGGATCCAGATAATAGGAAGGATGCCCGCCCAGGAAGTAGGCGTTGGTGAAGGGGCCGAGCTGGCCGCTTTCCACCAGGGCCTTCACCTTGGCCTGCACGGCGCGCAGATCTTCTTCACTGGTGGGACGCGGGGAAATGGAGGCGTTCAGCTTGGCGGCCTTGGCCGGGTCGGCCTGAAGGGCCGCGGCCACGTCCACAAAATCCAGTGCGTGCAGGTGATAGAAGTGCACCACATGGTCGTGCAGGTTCTGCATGCCCAGCACCAGGTTGCGGATCAGCGAGGCATTACGGGGGATTTCGATCTGCATGGCGTCTTCCAGAGCACGTGTGGACGCCAGGGCATGGGTGTAGGTGCACACGCCGCAGGTGCGGGCGGTGAAGAACTGGGCATCGCGCGGGTCGCGGCCTTTGAGGATGGTTTCCAGCCCGCGGAACAGGGTGGAGCAGCTTCTCGCGTCTTTGACGCGCCCGTTTTCCACTTCCACCTCGATGCGGAGATGGCCCTCAATACGGGTCAGCGGGTCCACCACGATGGGACCGGTATAGGAACTCTGAGGAGTGGTTTTTGCTTCGCTCATGGTGGCATTACTCGCTAGTTTTCAAAGAAGGGGGTCATCTTGTCCCAGAAGTTCGGTTCGGAACAGCCGATGCAGGGATGTCCGGCGGCCACGGGCCAGTTCACGTCGTTGAACAGGGCCTTGGGGCAGTTGTTGTAGGTCATCGGGCCCTTGCAGCCGAGCTTGTAGAGGCACCAGCCCTTGCGCGCTTCTTCGGAATCGAAGGACGGAGCGAATTCCCCTGCCTCGAAGTGGGGCAGGCGTTCGCAGAGCTCATGTACAGTATGGCCGAAGAAGAGCTTGGGGCGGTTCAGCGAATCAAGCTCAAGCTTCATGCCGGCAAGCACTGCGGCGATGGTGCCTATGAGGTTCAGGGGATTGGGCGGGCAGCCGGGGACATTGACGGCCTTGACGCCGAGATCCGCGAAGCAGTCGTTCACGCCCTTGCAGCCTGAAGGATTGGGTGCAGCGGAAGGGATGCCGCCGAAGCAGGCACAGGTACCGTAGGAAATGACGGCCTTGGCGCCGGGCAGCACTTCCTTGTTGATGGCATACATGGTCCTGCCGCCGATGGTGCCGTAAAGCCCGTCCATGGCGGTGGGGATGGAGCCTTCCACGATGCACACATAACCGTTGGGATTCTTCATGGCCTGATGCAGTGCGTCTTCAGCAGCTTCACCGGCGGCGGCCATGATGGTTTCCTGATAGTCGAGGGAGATGGTGTCGAGGATGAGCTCGTCGAGATACGGTTTGCTGGAACGCAGAAGCGCTTCCGTGCAGCCCGTGCACTCCGCGTTGTGCAGATAGATGGCGGCAGGGCGCGCAGGGGACGTGAGAGCCTTTGCCAGGCGGGGAGCGAACGCGGGCCCCATGCCCATGGCGACAGCCACAGTGGAACAGAATTTCAAAAAGTCGCGGCGCGATACGCCCCGTTTTTCAAGGCGTTCTTCCGCGCCTTCTTTCCCCAGACCAATGGAGATTTGCATAAGGCCCTCCTGGCGCTGACATACAGGACTTGTCCGCGAAAGCTTCCATGGCGGCGGGAAGGTCGCGGCTTTTGCCGACAGTTCAGTAACGCAGAAAGTCATGCGCGGGCGCATGAGCTCTTCTGAGTTTCTGAAACTCTAACATCACAGCAAGGGCAGGTCAACCAAAGAGAATCTTTTTTCTCAAGAAATGATAGAAAAATCACATGGTTCCATAGCTCACACGGCAACGCGCAAGTGCGGGAGATGACAGTCTTTTTCCGTTTTGTCCAGAGGGGCCGACAGGTGAAGGGCATATTTTCATGCTTTCCGGCAGAAGGTTTTTCTTTTTCCGCCCCGGACTGGCCTGGCAAGGCCGGGGCGGAGCATCTTCCGAGGTTCCGTGCGCCGAAGGTGAGCTTTTGCTGTTTTCAGGCAAGCATGTCCTCCAGCTCATCAAGCATGCGCTGCGGAGTAATGCCCATGATGCAGGCGTTCCCTTTGGGGCAGGAGCTCGAGCCGTGCAGCGAGCAGGGACGGCAGGGCATGGCAAGCTGTACTACACGATCCTTTTCGCCGGAAGGGAAGAAGCCCCATTCCCGGCAGGTGGGGCCGAACATGGCAAGCGCAGGAGTGCCTGTGGCGGTGGCAATGTGCATGGGGCCGGAATCCCCGGTGACGAGCACATCGGCCCCTGCCGTGAGCGCGCACAGCTCGCGCAGGCTTGTTTTATTGATGAAGCTGCAGGGCTGTTCCTCTTCGGGCAGGCCTTCCCCCTGGCCTACCCAGAAGTAGCTGATGTTTTGCTGTTTGAGCAGCGCGGCAAAGCGTATCCACACTTCCATGGGCCAGCTCTTGGCTTCATGGGTGGCGAAGGGGTGCAGCGCCACCAGGGAGCGGCCTTTCCCCCTGAGCGGTGCGAGAAGTTCCTCAACGCGTTTTTTTTCTTCTTCGGTGAGGAAGATGCAAGGCTTCAGCTCTGCGGCGGACGGGACCTCCTTCTTATCATAAAGCCCTATGGCGTAGCGCTGGGGCACATTGTAGCGGCGCAGCTCCTCCCCGAAGAATTTTCCCTTGCTCCACAGGAAAATGCGCCTTGCCAGCGACATTTTATTGTAGCAGATGATGGCGTCGCGCCAGATGCGAGCCAGCATGGCTGAGCGCAGGTTGCGGTGCAGATCGAGCAGCGGGGAATCACGGTATTTTTCCATGAGGCCGCGGAAATTCATGGCCTGCGCCTGGCCGTGCAGGTCGTTTTCATCAAAGCCTATGACGTTGTGCACCGCCGGGTGATGGGCAAACAGGGGTTCAAAATCCTCTTTGGTGATGACTGTGAACTTTGTGCCGTGCTTTTTATACCAGTCGAGAAGAACGCCCGTGGTAAGCACCACATCGCCCATGGAACTGAAGCGCACTGCCACCATGTGCCTGTTGCTGATACGGGAAGAGTAACGTGCCATGATACCTGCCTGTGGAGAAGTTACCTTGAGAGGCGTTGCCGAACCATGCATTGAGGCCTGCGGCCACGCGGGAAGCAGAAGGGCAAAGCCATTCGTATTTTTTGTATGTTCCCCGCAGAATCGCGTCAACAGCCTTTCTGCCCGGGGCGGCTCCATAAGGGCTTCCTTTGGCGTTTCCGGTTTGTGTATGGGGGCAGGGGAAAACGGCTCAGCCTCCTTTTTCGGAAAGGCGCCCTTAAAGGGAGGGCAGAACAGATGAGCCTGTTGCCGTGCGCGGGGCGGATATGTTTTTTTGAAAAGGGACGGCCTTACCGGAGGGGAGCAGAGTTATTCCGCTTCTTTGGTGGTATCGTGGGAGGCAGAACTATGCCCATCGACTCTGTGCCGGGAGGGGCAGCCATGTGTGAAGGATAGGGGCTCTTCCATCCTCATTCTTGGAAGAGTAAGGGAAACTGGCTGCGTTCTTCTTCCCAACCTGCGGAGAAGAGAGGCTGACCGGGGCGGGAGTACCGGGCATGACGACATGTTCCGAGTGGCGTTCCCCTTTTTCATAAAAAAGCCCGGGCGCAGAAGGCCCGGGTTGTCTTTCATATAGGGAAGGGAGTTATTTCGTGCCGAAAATACGGTCGCCCGCGTCGCCCAGGCCGGGAAGTATGTAGCCCTTGTCGTTGAGGCAGGAGTCCAGGGCTGCAATATAGATTTCCACATCAGGGTGTTTGTCGAGCACGGCTTTCACTCCTTCGGGAGCGGCCACAAGATTAAGGGAGCTGATATTGGTGCAACCGCTTTCCTTGAGTACGTCTATGGCAGCGATGAGGGAACCGCCCGTGGCCAGCATGGGATCGAGAATGAAGGCTACACGCTGATCAATGCGGCGGGCCAGCTTCTTGTAGTATTCCACCGGTTCCAGCGTTTCTTCGTTGCGGTACAGGCCGAGCACGCTGATCTTTGCGCCGGGTACCATGTCGAGCACACCTTCCATAAGTCCCAGCCCTGCGCGCAGTATGGGGACGATGGTGATCATTTTTCCTGCGAGATAGTCTACTTCCACCTGGCCGGCCCAGCCCTTGACCATCTTTTTTTCCGTGGGGAGGTTTTTGGTGGCTTCGTAGGTGAGCAGACGTGCGACTTCCTTGGCCAGCATGCGGAATTCGCTGGTGGAAGTGCTTTCCTTGCGGAGCAGGCCTAGTTTGTGCCGGATGAGGGGATGGTCGACGATATGAAGAGCCATGGCGAATATCCTTGTTTGAAAGAAACGCGGGATGCACAGAGGACACAACTATGTTGCCGTTATAGCCGGGGCTTTTCAAGGCGTCAAGGCGCGTCTTCCAAGCATCTCGCCGAGATGCTTCCATTTTCCGCATATGTTCCGCCATACGTTGAGCAGAAGGGGCCGTCGGGGGAGATGGTTCTCCGTCCGGTGCCGTAAGGTTTTTAGAGGGGAAAAGACGATGTGTATCGGCTGGGGAGTCCATAAGAGGCCGTGGATTTTGCTATGTATGCTTGAAGCAACGGGTAAGCGGGAAGGGACCGATATAAAAAGCCCGGGCGCTTTTGCGACCCGGGCTTTTTATCAGATTGCGCCGGAAGAACCGGTGGGAGGCCTATTCGGCAAGCTCGAAGGGCTCACCGCCTTCGCGTTTCATTTCCAGCGCGATTTTCCACAGCAGGGTAATGACCAGCGCGCCCACGGCGAAGATGCCGAGGCCGATGGAGACTTCCCAGAACGTGGGAGTGTAGACTTCGTAGGTCTCATAGGGAGTGGGGGAGAAGCCGCCGATGAGCAGGCCGAGGCCCTTGTCGATCCAGGAGGCTATGATGAGCATGACAAGTGCCCAGGGCAGGATCTTCATATTGTTGCGGTACTTGGGAATCGCCAGAAGGAAGATGCTGGCGAAAGCGAGCACTACGGCAAACCACATCCAGCCGTTCAGCCACACGCTGAGCCCTTCATGTCCGCAGAAGATAAACACGATGGGATGAGCGTGGCCGGGGATACCGCTGTAGAAGGCAGTGAACAGTTCCAGCACATAGAAGAACATGTTCAGGCCCATGGCGTAGGCGATGGTGATGGACAGGGACTTCACCACGGCCTTGCCGGGATCGAAGCCGGTGAGGCGCTTCAGAAGCAGCAGGGAGAGCAGCAGAATGGAGGGGCCTGCGCAGAAGGCGGAGGCCAGGAAGCGGGCGGCCATGATGGCGGAAAGCCAGTAATGGCGGCCGGGCAGGCCGGCGTACAGGAAGGCCGTGACGGTGTGGATGGAGAAAGCCCAGAAGATGGATATGACGACGAGCACCTTCACCCAGCGGGGCACGGCCACATGGCGGCTTTCATGTTCCAGCGAGGTCCAGCCGATGACCGCATTCAGGAGGAGATAGCCGCAGAGCACTGTGGCATCCCAGAACATGACGGAATTCGGCGTGGGGTGCAGGATGATGTTCAAGACGCGCTGCGGCTGGCCCATATCCACTACGATGAACAGCATGCACATGATCACCGCGCCGATGGCGAGAAATTCTGCAAACACGATAACGCGATGATACGGATGATAGTGGTGGAAAGTGGCGGGCAGCACCAGCATCACGGCCGCGGCGGCCACGCCCACCAGATAGGTGAACTGGGCAATGTAGAAGCCCCAAGACGTGTTGCGGGTAAGGCCGGTCATCTGCAGGCCGTAGATGAGCTGGAACACATAGACGATGAAGGCATAGCCTATAATGGCCAGCAGGAAGAGCAGCCACAGATAATATTTGGGAGAACCCTTGAGAACTTTTTCAACCATGGTTCCCTCCTAGATGATGTAATAGACGCCGGGATCGGTGCCCAGTTCGGGCTTGCGGCGAATACTGAAGTTCTTGGCGAGTACACGGCGGACGATGGAGTTCGGGTCATTGAGATCGCCGAACATGATGGCGCCGTTGGAAGCCTCGACACAGGCGGGCATGAGGCCCTTTTCCAGCCTTTCGGCACAGAAGGTGCACTTTTCCACTACGCCGCGCATACGGGTGGGATAGGCGGGATTCAGGTCCTTGATGAAGGGACGGGGATCCTGGAAGTTGAAGCTTCTGGAGCCGTAGGGGCAGGCGGCCATGCAGAAGCGGCAGCCCACGCAGCGGTGATAGTCGATGGCCACGAGGCCGTCACCGGTCTTGTAGGTGGCGCCGGCGGGGCAGACACGCACGCAGGAGGGA
>NZ_DYZA01000045.1 GCF_020741395.1 Mailhella massiliensis
GGGAACTGCCCTTCTGTATACGGTTACGAAGAGGGGAAGGCAAGGCGATCCGGGAGTTGGGGGATGTTGCTCTTTTGAAAGAAGCAGAAGAGCGTCTTTGGGTGAGTAAAAGACGTTCATAAAATTAAACATAATATATTTTCATAGGTTACCAATATCAACATTGACACTTTCCAGCGGGGGATGCTATGGAGGACAAGAAGGGCCCGCGCCCGTTTTATGTTGCTGGAAAGGGAGATATCATGGCCGTCGCGATGAATGAAATGGAAAAAGTCACATTGCATCTGGAAAATGGGGCCAGCCTCATCTTTTATGGCCGTCTTTTTTCCGAGGCCGTGTGGTATGATGAATACAGCGGCGTGCTTACTCACCAGAAGCTTTATGTTACCGATCAGAACGAACAGGTGTATGCCATTCAGAAGGGCGGCGAAGGCCGGAGCCTCTCCCGCGCCTATCGCATCTCTGTCCACGGAGAGCGCTGCGTGATCTATAACGGGCGCTATTCCATGGAGATTCCCCTTGACCTTCTGCTTCTTGCCGTACGCTCGCTCTGCGGAACGGAAGATGGCGCGGCTCTGGAACAGGCGGAAGAAATCCTGCGCGCCGCCAACTGCTGATATTGGACCTGTGCCTGCCCGCAAGGGCCTTGCGGCGACCTTGCGACGGGCCGCCGTTTTCATTTTGAACTTGAGAAAAGCACATATAAGGAAAACGCATGAACAGCCATGGTTTTACCCTTGTCAGGGAAGAGGACATGCACGAAGCGGGCGGCGTCGTCCGCCTCTGGAAACATGATGCCACCGGGGCCGAACTTCTTTCCGTCTGCAACGACGATGAGAACAAGTCCTTCGGCGTGAGCTTCCGCACCCCTCCCAGAGATTCCACGGGCGTGGCCCATATTCTTGAACATTCCGTGCTCTGCGGCTCCGACAGATATCCGGTGAAGGAACCCTTTGTGGAGCTTCTCAAAAGCTCCCTTCAGACCTTCCTGAACGCGCTCACCTTTCCCGACAAGACCTGCTATCCTGTCGCAAGCTGTAATCTTCAGGATTTTTACAATCTTATCGACGTGTATCTCGATGCGGTGTTCCATCCCCGCATTGATGAGAACGTGCTCAGGCAGGAAGGCTGGCACATTGAGGCCGACGGCCCCGACGCACCGTGGCAGTTCAAGGGCGTGGTGTTCAACGAGATGAAGGGCGTATATTCCTCGCCTGATTCCGTGCTCATGGAAGAGTGCCAGCATGCCGTGTTCCCCGACATGCTCTACAGCCTTGATTCCGGCGGCGACCCGGCCGTGATCCCGAGCCTTACTTTCGAGGCCTTCCGTGAGTTCCACGCGAACTATTACCATCCGTCCAACGCGCGTTTCTTCTTTTGGGGGGACGACCCGGAAGAGGCGCGCCTTGCCCGCATCGCAGAGGTGATCGCGCCCTATGCGCGGCGCGAGGTCTCTTCTGAAGTGCCGCTTCAGGAGCGTCTTCCCCTTCCGCGTTTTCTGGAAATCCCCTATGCCGCATCCGACGGTGAGGAGGCCGACAAGGCCCATGTGGCCGTGAACTGGCTTTTGTGCGAATCTAAGGAAACTGAGGAAATGTTTGTGCTGAATATGCTTGAGCACATCATTTCCGCGCTTCCCGGATCTCCCTTGCGTAAGGCGCTCATGGATTCCGGACTTGGTGAGGACATTTCCGGCTGCGGCCTTGAGGGCGACCTGCGCCAGGCCTATTTTTCCATGGGGCTGCGCTCCATAGACGCGAAGGACGGCCCCCAGGTGGAACGGCTCATGATGGAGACCTTGGCGGAGCTGGCGGACGAAGGCGTGCCCGCCCCGGCCGTGGAAGCGGCTCTCAATTCTCTGGAGTTCATGCTGCGGGAAAACAATACCGGTTCCTTCCCACGCGGCCTTGCTGCCATGTTCCGCAGCCTCTCGGACTGGCTGTATGACGGCGACCCCTTCGCCCCGCTTGCCTGGGAAAAGCCCCTTGCCTCCATCAAGGAGCGTCTTGCCGGGGGGGAGAAGGTGTTTGAAGACGCCATACGCCGCTGGTTCCTCGACAATACGCACCGCGTCACCGTACTGCTTACGCCGGACGCATCCCTCGCCGCGGCCCGGCAGGCCGTCGAGGATGCAAAGATCGATGCCCTGCGCAGGGGGATGGATGAAAAGGAACGCGCCGAAGTGGTGGAAATCACGGCGGCCCTTCGCGCTGCGCAGCAGAAACCCGATTCCGAGGAAGCGCTGAATACCGTGCCCAGCCTCGGCAAGAAAGACCTGCCGGAGAAAAACGCCCATATTCCCTGCGAGGTGGAAAAAAGCGACGGGCTCGACGTGGTGACGCATCCTTTGGACACTACGGGTATTTTATACGCGCGCCTTGCCTTTGATCTTGGAGCCGTGCCTGCCCGCCTTCTGCCGCTGGTTCCCCTTTACGCCCGCGCGCTGACGGAACTCGGCACGAAGCGCCGTAATTATGTGGATCTCGGCTTTGAGATTTCCGCCCATACCGGCAGCCTGGGCGCCGGGGCCGTGGTATTGCCGCGTTTTTCCGATGCGGCCGTGGTTTCCTTCCTGTCCGTGTCCGGCAAATGCACGGCGGACAAGGTGGGCCGCATGACTTCTCTTATGGAGGAAATTCTTTCCGAACCCGATTTCGACAACCGTGAACGCTTCATGCAGATGGCCCTTGAGGAAAAGGCACGCATGGAGCAGGCCGCCGTGCCTTCCGGGCATATTCTGGTGAATACGCGCCTGAACGGCAGGCTTTCGGCCGTGGGCCGCATTTCCGAGGAAATGAACGGGGTGAGCGCCCTCATGTATGTGCGCGAGCTCATACGCCGTCTGGAGCAGGACTGGGAAGGTGTGCGCGCCGACCTTGCGGAATTGCACGGCGTTATCGTGCGCAGGGATGCGGTGAAGCTCGACCTGACGGCGGACGGCGCTCTTCTGGCCGAGGCACGCGGCGTGCTGGAGAAGCTGGCCCTCTCCCTGCCTTCCCGCCCCGCACAGTCCAGCCCTGTCGAGCTTTCGCCCCTTCCCGGGGCGGAACTTCTGAGCATACCGGCTCAGGTGAACTATGTGGGCCTCGGCCTTTCCCTGAACGGGACGGGCTACATCTACAGCGGCTCTCAGGCGGTGATCCTGCGCCATCTGCGCATGGGCTACCTGTGGGACCGCGTGCGCGTGCAGGGCGGGGCCTACGGCTGCTTTGCCCGCTACGGCCGCGCCACGGGAGCGTTTACCTTTGCTTCCTACCGCGATCCCAATGTGGAAAACACCCTCAGGGTGTATAGGGAGACGGCGGACTACCTCGGCAACCTTTCCCTTTCCGAGGCGGATATTACCCGCGCGGTGGTGGGCGCCATAGGCGACGTGGATGCCTACATGCTGCCCGGCGCAAAGGGCTCGGCCGCATTCTCCCGCTGGATGGCGGGAGAGTCGGAAGAAGAGCGTCAGCGCATCCGTGAGGAAATTCTTTCCACCCGCCTTGCCGATTTCCATGACTTCGCACCCTGTCTAGCCCGGGCGCTGGAGACCGCCGTGCCCTGTGTACTCGGCGGAAGCGACGCCGAGGCCGTGGCCGACGCGGAAGGCTGGACGAAAACGCGGGTCCTGTAACTCGGAACGTGCCGGGAGTATGCCATGAACAGTGAAAAAAAACGCGGCATCATGCTGACGAGCTCCGCAATTATTCTGTGCATTGTCTCCTTTGCCGCCGGATTTGTCGGCGGAGGCATGGTGGCGGAGCACAGGGCTGCGGGAAAGGCCGACCATGCTCCGGCTGCGGCCCCGCCGGTAGTCACCGCCGGGAGCATTTCGGCGGAGGATGAACATATACGCCACCTCAGGGAAGAAGCCATGGCCGAACCGGGCAATGCCGGGCGCTGGACGAAACTCGGCAATGCCTGCTTCGACGCGGGAGATCCTGAAGGCGCCATAGAGGCCTATCAGGCTTCGTTGAGCCTCGAGCCCGGAAATGCCGACGTGCGGACGGACATGGGCTCCATGTACCGTATGAAAGGTGAAGCGCTGCGCGCCGTGGAATGCTATGATCAGGCCCTGCGTGATAGCCCTGGCCACAAGAACGCCGTTTTCAACAAGGGCGTGACGCTGATACTCGATCTGGAGAAGCCGGAAGAGGCCGTGGCTTTCTGGCAGTCCGTGCTGGAGAAAGAACCCAACTTCACCTTGTCCAGCGGAGAACCGCTGAAGCGGGTAATGCCCGCGCTTTTGGCAAATGCCGCTCTTCAACTGGAGGCTCACGACAGGCAGGAAACGGCGCTTCGTTCCTATGCGGAAGCTTTGAAGCTCGATGACTCCTTTGCCCCTGCGCTCGTGCACCGCGCGTGGCTTCTGGAGAACATGGGCCGCGCTTCGGAGGCGCTTCCTCTGTGGAAGCGCGTGCTGGAGCTTTATCCCGAAGCCACCGACCCCGCAGGCAAACCTGTCCGCGACCGCATCAAGCAGTAATCATACGGGATGGTCATGTTTCCGTTTTCTTTTTCCTCAGTTCGCATGACAGCGGCGCTTCTGGCGTTTCTGTGCCTGCCCCTGCCCCTTCATGCCGCTCCTGAAGAAGGGGCGGCCGTGCTTGTTGCCGAGCCTGCTCCTTCCGTGGCCTTGCCGGAGGAAGTGCTCATAAGAGCGGATGTACAACCCGCTCCTCCCCCGCCGATGGAGAAGCGCTCCACGGCCTCGCGTCTGCCTGTACTTTCCCTCTTTTCCCAGATGCTGGACGAGAAAGGGGCTTTCAGCGTGGAGGAGGCCGCCGGAAAGCTTGACGGCTTCACAGCCTATGACATAGGTCCTCTGTCCCGGGAAACGGGTACGCTGTGGCTGCACCTCGACCTTTCCGACGTGAAGGATACCGCTCCCCATACGCTCTGGCTGGATCTCGGCACACAGACGCCTTCAGGCGTGTCCGTGTGGCTTTCGTCCGACGGCAGGAACTGGCAGAGCGCCCGGGCGGAAACGGCCGGTGTGTATGAACTTGCGCCCGCGGGCAGACACGGGCAGGTGCTTGTCCGAATGGATGGCCTTCCGGGTCTGTGGTTCAGCCCCGCGCTTTGCTCCCTGCCGGAGATCATGCATTCGCCGGAAAGGCTCTCCCATGTTCTTTCCCTGGCGTTTCTTGCCCTTCTCGGAACGCTCTGCCTGCTTCTCAGCCTGACGGAACGCGGGGAGGGCCGTTTCTGGACGGCGGTTCTCGCCTTCGCTGCCGTGGTTCAGGGGATGTGGGGGATTCCTTCCACACCGGCGGGCAGTATGGGTGCGGCTTCCTTTTCCGGAATGTTCGCGGCGGGTGTGGCGCTTTTCATGCTGCCCCATGCGGGACGGGTGCTCATGCGCACGCGGCTTTCCTCCCCTTCTGTGGATTTGCTCTATCTTCTTTTCGCCCTTCCCGGGGCATGTGCTGCCATAGTACCGCTTCTGCCCGGCATGGCGTGGACGGCAAGGCTCCTTTCCCTATGGCCGCTGGCGGCCGTCCTTTACCTTGTGCCTGCGCTTCTGCTCGCCCTTCGCGGAGTGCAGGGTGCCGCTCCGTTCTTTTTTGCCTGTCTTTCCATGGGAGGTGCAGCTGCCGTTTCCCTGTGGGGCCTTCTTCACGGGCTGGAAAATCCGTGGTGGGGAGTGGCTGTGTCCGTCGGGCAGGCTGTAGGTCTGCTTTTTCTCTCTTCGGCCGCGCCGCATAAGGAAGGCCCGGCGGGTGCTCAGACGTTGGAGATGGAGATACCGGAGCGTCGCCCCGTCGAGATCCGGGCCAACACCTATAAGGAGAACAGCCTTGCCGCTCTGCGCCGTGCCTTCCGGGGCACGGTGGAGGAACTTTTCGACGAGGCATGCCGCCTTGATCAGGCTCTGACGAGAGCCGGCTTGGACAGGGAAAAGGTGGATATCATGACCCATGCCGACGGCATGGTGGCTGCAGCCAGGAAGCTTTCCGAAAGCGCGCTTGACCTGCCTGCGGGCGCGACTCTTCCAGAGGCATCACTCCAGGTATTCGAGCTGCGTCAAGTCATACAGAAGGCTTTCGCCTCGGTGTTTGAGGAGGCGGAAAAGAAGGGGCTCGGCCTTGCCTGGTATGTGGCTCCCCAGCTGGGGCAGAAGTTCCGGGGGGATGTCTCCCGCCTGACGGCGTTGCTTTCCCTTTTGCTGGCCGATGCCGTGCGCGCTTCCTCGCATGGGGCTGTGAGCCTGCATGTACGGCGTTCCGGTGCAAGTACGCATCCCGGGCATCTGCAGTTCACGGTGGCCGATAACGGTGAAGAGCTTCCTCCCCGGGGCAGGCAGAGCATGCTCATTGCGAGGGCCTGGGAGCTGGCTTCTGCCCACGGGGGCGATTTGTTCATCGACGCTACGCCCCAGGGGCTGGAACTTACCTTCAGCATGGAATGTGCGGCCATGGAGTCTGACGGCGTGACGGAAAAATCCGTGCCCGTACAGGAAGGAACGGAAATGTCCCGTTCTGAGGCTCAACTTGTGATTCTTGCTTCTCCCGACGGCCTGAGCCGCCAGATGTACGCCCACTATCTGGACGACATGGGCTTCTGCCTGTGGGAGGCCCGCGACGCGGAAGAGGCGGCCTCTCTCTATGCCGTCTCCCCTGCCGCTCTGGTGCTTTTCGACGGGAACCTGGGTGAAGAGGATATGGTACAGGCCCTTGCGGCCATACGCATGTTTGAAGGTGAGCAGTCCCTGCCCGCCGCTCCCTTCCTGCTGCTTGCCCGCGACGATATGCAGGCGGAGCGTATAGCGAAGGCCGGTTGCGACGAGGCCCTCATCCAGCCCGTGGTACGGAAGGATCTGCGCGCCATGGCAAGGTGGCTGATTGCACCGACGCCGGAGCGGCCTGTGCTGAGTACACAGCGCATCACCCTGGCCGCTGTTCTGGCAGGAGCGCATTCCGGCAACGCCCGCATGCAGCGCAAGGCAGTGCTTAAAGGGGAAACGCGGAGAGAGGCGGAATCCGCCCCCGAAGCAGGAGGAGAAGGACAGTCTTTCGCCGGACATACTGAGGAAGGAGCTTCTTTGGGAGCTGAGGGCGGGCAGCCTAAAGTTCTTTCCCCGGAAGAGCAGAAGTCTCCTCAGGAAAAGAAAAGCGGGGGCTGGCTTTCCTCTCTGTTCCGCACCTACCCCTCGGCTTCGTCCCAGGAAAGGGCGCAGGAGGGAGAACCTGAAGGCTGTGAAGTCATTCCCTCGCGTCTTGTCCGTGAAGAGAAGGATGCCGAGGTCGTGGAGCTTCTGGCTGAAGATGTGCTGGTGGAGGAGAGCGGTATCCAGGAACTGACTGAGGCCGACCTCGCCCCTGCCTCGGAACAGCCGGAGACTCCGGCCGAAGGGGAGGTGGAGGAACTTATAGAACTTGATTCCTCCCTCATCCACGCGCAGGCCGAAGAGTTCCCGCCCGAGCGTTTCCCCGACAAGGATGTTCCCGCCGAAGTGTCGGAGCCGGAAGATTCCCCTGAAGATATGGAAACACCTTCGGAGAGGATTGTGGAGAGGCTGAACCATATTTCCGAGGCTCTGATACAGGGAGACGTGCAGGCCATACGGGGCGGTTCGCGGGAGCTTTCCGCCATTGCGGACAGATACGGCATGCACACGCTTGCCGATATGGCGCGTTGCTTCAGGGCTGCCTGGGAAGAGGGCGATGTTGAGGCCGCTGCACAGATTGTGGAGGAAATGCGCGCGGAAGCGGCAAGGTTGTCATGCTGAAAAGGGACTTGTCTTCAACATAAAACAGCCTGACAAATTCAAGGAACGGACATGGTGTCCGGTTGCAGGGAAGAAAAGTCTTTTTTTTCCGACAGGTCCGACACTTTGAACATAATATCGTTCATTAGTAATCCGCCCTTGAGTGCAGGGAGTTTTTTTGTCTGCGGGAATACTTGCAACTTTGCAGGAAAGCTTTTATGATGGAGCCATGTTTAGGAGGCATCCTGCCCCGAACAAAGAAACAGAGGAGGCAATATGCCCAAGCTGCAGAAGATTATATGCGCGTTGGACCTTTCCGAACACAGCAAGACTGTGGCAGAATACGCCTGCATGCTGGCCAAAGCTATGAACGCCAGCATCGTGGCTGTCTATGCGGCCCCTACGCTGACGCAGTATACGGGGTTCCATGTCCCGCCGAATACCATTGACAGCTTTGTGGGTGAAATTGTCTCCGGTGCGGAAAAGGCCATGGCCCAGTTTGTCTCCGAGAACTTTGAAGGCGTGGAAACCAAGGCTGAAGTCGTGGTGGGCTACGCTGCCGAAGAAATTCTTGAAATTGCGGCCAAGGAAGAGGCCGACCTTATCGTCATGGGCACCCATGGCCGCAAGGGTATCGATCGTATCCTTTTCGGTTCCGTGGCTGAGCGGGTCGTCAAGAACTCCCATCTCCCCGTCCTTACCATTCGTCCTTCCGACAACTACACGGGCGGCGCGATTTATAAGGATTAACACTTCTTCTGAATAGGAACAGGGCTTTCCTTTTGCGGCATTGTCCGGGGGAGGAAAGCCCTTTTATTATTTTCTCCTTTTTTCAAGGTGTGCCCATGACTCTCCCCTTCACGTCTTTCAACGATGTTCGCCCCGAGGTGGCGTCTTTTGAGTCTTATGAACCCGGTCTCAGCATTGCTGAAATCGCC
>NZ_DYZA01000046.1 GCF_020741395.1 Mailhella massiliensis
CGGCATAGGCGCCGTTTCCGCATCGACAGGCTACGGAACGGCGGCTATCGTGCTGACTCCCGAAGCTGCCAGGCGGGCAACCTATATAGCCGAAGACACGTTCTACGCCCCCGTCATCAATGTCGCTCAGAACCGCCGCGACAACTTCTATGCACTGCTCGACGGCGCCGGCCTGCCCGCCGAGTTCGTCACGGCCTGCCGCGAAAAAAGCTCGCCCGAACATACGGCCCTGGAAAAATGGTTCAATGATCTTGCCAAGACACCGGATGCCCGCACTGAGGCTTTCAAAGTACTGCCGTCCGATCTCGGTCTGAATAATAAGGATGACATTGCCCGCTTCACCGCGCTGCTGACGCAGTGCTTCGGAGACAAGAGCGCCACACGCAAGCTCATGGCCACACACGACAACCTTGAGGCGCTCATACCTCACATGGGCGATTTCGACGGCAACGCCCTTGCCATGGCCGCCATGAAGAACGCCTCCGGCAGCATCCCCCGCGTTCACCTGGCCGGCGCACAGTACATCGAGGCGCAGATACACGGGCCGCTCGTCCCTTCAAGGGATATTGCCGAAATCCGCATCGACATAAACGACGTACCGAGAGCCCAGCATGCGGAATTACGCGCACGCATGGCCGCATTTGAAGAACGCACG
Source organism: Mailhella massiliensis (assembly GCF_020741395.1). GTDB lineage: Bacteria > Desulfobacterota > Desulfovibrionia > Desulfovibrionales > Desulfovibrionaceae > Mailhella > Mailhella massiliensis_A. Next base: position 656 of record NZ_DYZA01000046.1, read on the forward strand.
GGTATTCACGTCAACCTTATTGCAAACTACGATCTGGGAAAAGAGGTAACGGATATCCTCCACTCGCGGGAAGAGGAAAAGAATTTCCACGTGCAGCACATCGACAGAGAACAGATATCTGCCGAAACCAGGGCTGTGCTTCGTGATCTTCCCACCCATGTGGCGACCTATATCGCCGAGAACCCGAAACTTACGGCCCATCTGCCCGAGGGGGCTCTGCGCCTGGAGGGCAATGTTCTGCGTACCCTGGCCTCCCGGCTCCAGCAGGCCGTACAGGCCGATATGCAAAATCAGGCCAGGGCGGAACTCTCCCCGCAGAACCTGGTGCGCAGTGCCTTTGAAAGAACCGTCGCCCCCCTGCTGGAGGAAAAGGCCGAGCTTCTGCGCTCACTGGAACAGCTTCCCTTCTCGACCCCGGCCCAGAAGGAAGCCTTTACGCAATGGGTATGCAGCGCCAATGTCATCCGTTCCCCGGAGGAAATACGCATCATCCATACCCATGCCACGGCGCAGGCAAAGATGCTGCAAGAGATAGCCCAGGCCGAGCCGCCCCTGTCGGCCGCGGAGACCTTCCGCCGCACCGGGATGCTGGTCAGAAATGCCGCTGCTGATCTCAAGGCTTTTGCCGCATCGCGCGGCAAGCCCGATCTCGACATGGATGAAAAGGCCACGGAACTTGACCGCATCTCCTTCATGTCCCTGGCGCTGCTGGAGCACGGCGAGCCTGCCATGGACAAGGAAGGCATGGCACGCCTGCAGGAGCGCCTGAACACCCCCGAGCAGTATCAACTGATGGGCCAGCTGCGTCAGATCGAACCGAGACAGGGATATGAACGGCTGGAGCATACTGCCGATTTCCTCCTCGTGAACACCACTTTTATTCTGATGCAGCGCAATGCCGAAAATACGGCGGTACTGGCGGGTGCGTCTACGGAGAAAATCCCCTATTTCTCCGGAGAGTTTTCCCTGCTGCCACAGCCCCTGCGCCAGGCTCTGCACGCTGTGGCGCCGGAAACTGCCGCCGTCCTGGATGAAGTGCATCCCGCCTACCCTGCCTTCCCCAAAGCGGCCCACCCCGAAGCCATGCCCGCCGACGGTGCAGCCCGCCGGGCTTTTCTGGTGAAGAATCTGGACACCTACATAAACCATGAGCAGACCTTTGAACGCGGCTCTTCCGTTCACGGCCGGGGCCATATCGCCCGTGCATTCATCTATGCCTCAGCCATGTGCTCCATTCTGGAGGAACAGGGCGTTACCATGGATCGCAACGCCGTACTGTGCGGCATCACCGGGCACGACCTCGGAAGGCAGGGCAGAGGCTCCGACCAGTGGGAAGGACGCAGCGCGGATATGACTGTGGCCAGCATGAAGGCCAGCTTCGGCAACGACGCCATGGGGCAGGACTACGAGCAGGCCGTGAAGGACTGCATAGACTCCCATCGCGGGCAGACACTGGAAGCCATGCTGCTCAACGCGGCGGACTCTCTTGACATAGGCCGCACACAGGAATTCGATCCCAGCCGTTTTGCCTTCCTGCGCGGCAAAGAGGGAGAACAGCCCACGGAAAAAGCACAGGAAATCCGTAGACAGCTCGCTGTGGAGGCCGATCTGCTTCAGCGCCTTACCAACCCTCTCTGCCAGAACCGCCATATTCTGGATAAGCTCATCGAAAAGGCTGCCACCAGCAGCAGCGCCGACGCCAACATTTTTCTCCAGCAAAGGCAGGATATCCTGCGCTCCATAGAGAAATACTTCGCTTCCGAATGGAATACCGACTCCGAGACCTTCATGCAGAATGTAGAGAAGTTTATCTCGGAAAATACCGAACTCTTCCCCCTGCTCTCCCAGTATTACAAGCCGTAACAAGCAGGAAAACGGAGCGGCCTTCAGGCAAAACGCCGCCCCGTTTTCCGACATGTTTCCCTTCCAACAAAGCACATGGCTCTCATCAAGGAGTTTTTCATGGAATGGACTACCACGATGGAACGCTTCGGAGCTTCCATAGGCATTGATCATCTTGCCCCCGATACGGGCAACTGCTGCTCGCTGCTTTTCGACAGTCAGGATGAGATCACCTTCACCCATGATGAGGAAGACCGCTCCCTGCTCCTGTACAGTGAAATCGGCAGCGCTTCCGGGCTGAGCAGGGAGGCCTGCCTCACGCTGCTCAAGGCCTCGCTCCTCGGTGCGGAAACGGGCGGCGCGGCCCTTTCGATCCATGACAGGCTGGATCAGGTCGTGCTGTGGAAACGATATGACGACAATACCCTCACCGCGGATACCATGAAAGACGCCGTGAACAGCTTTCTGGCCCAGATCTCGTTCTGGAAGAAAAGACTCGCCGAGCTTGCCACGGAATACGAGACAGAAAACACCCCCGGGGAGAACTCCGCCATAACCATGGACAACTTCGGCATGTTCGTCTGAACCCGTCCTTTCTCCTCACAGACAGCGTAGTCAGGACCACCCGTAAAACGGGTGGCTTGTTACTTGCTCGCGCCTTAAGGGCGCCGGCTTGAACTTCTCAGGTCGACGCCCTGTCTTTTTTCCATGGTTCAAGCCCTCATGCAGATTGACTCACAGCCTGCTCCTCAAGGAACTTTCCCGGCTGTGGACTGAACGGGGATCCGTATATTCTCTGGCCGTTCTCTTATCGAGCATGATATCCTCTCGCTCCTGCTCTCTTATATATTTCCTGATGGACGCTTCGTTCAAGCCTGTTGTGCCGACATAATACCCCACGCTCCAGAATCTTCGATTGCCGTACTTATATTTCAGCTGTGAAAATTCATCAAAAATCATCAGGGAACTTTTACCCTTTATATACCCCATAACCGACGATATCGCATACTTCGGCGGTATCATGACAAGCATATGCACATGGTCTATCATCATATGTCCCTCAATAATTTCAATTCCCTTGTAATTACAAAGCTGTCGTATTATTTTTCCTATCTCCTCTCGGTATTGCCCATAAATTACTTTTCTCCTATACTTGGGAGTGAAGACAATATGGTACCTGCACAGCCATTTCGTATGTGCCGGATTTTGTTCTTTCGCCATAAAAAAACACCTTTTCGATGTGGACGGGAGCCTGAACAACTCCGTCTTATCGAAAAGGTGTTTTTTCAGGTATAACCGTTTTGGGTTCCACCCGCTTAGCGGGTGGTTTTCTGTTTCGGTCGCTTCTGCTCCCTCAACTACCTGAAGGCCTTAAAGACGCGCAAAAGGCCCCGCCGGCTGTCCCGGTGGGGCCTTTTGCGCACATGTAAGGCTCTCTTACCCGCCGCGCCTCGACAGCGCATGCTCGGCCTGATATCTGCCTTTCAACTGCCGGCGGCCCGCAAGCGGGCTTCCTGCATGCCGAAGGCTTGCTCTCCGGGCTTATCCCCGACTGATTGATGCCTGATGGGCGCCGTGATCGTTGCCTTATCGTTGCCTGCCGTATCCACACAGCAGCCACGGCGCCTGAATCCCGCCTGCGGTACTTGAACTTCAGCTCACCGGACGACCGCATGCCGTCAGGCTGCTCTTCCCTTTCCCATACCCGGCGGCACACTTACCTTCGGCGGTATTTCTCACAACACAGGGATGTGGCCAGGACAACATTCCGCTTCGGCCATACCTGCACTTCCCCCATGATTTTCGTCATATCTCTCCTGCAGCCCTTTTCTTCCCACCATGGAAAACCTGCCTGCGGTATTACGGAAGGGCCGGACTTCAGAAAAAAGCGTTCCCCTCAGATTACCAGCCCCCGCCCAATTCCTCATAGTAGGCCGCCCTTTTGCGGTATTTCTGCAAAGAAGCGTCGCTCTCGTCGACATAGGACAGGCCGCTGTTCATATCGTACAGCTTTTTCAGCACGGCCTGGTTGTTGAGGAAAGAGGGCTTCTTTTCATCAAAGAGCGCGTTGCACTCATCGACGACACCGGCCACCCGTGCCGTATCCCCGCCGTATTCAAAGCTTTCCCCGATGAAATCCAATGCCGCATCCAGGAACTTTTCATAATATACGGGTTCGCTTCCGGAGCGCAGCGCAACCCTGTATTTTTCCAGCGCGCAGTACATGACCCCGCATGCCGCCTTACCGCCGACCCGGGCTGCATATTGCATCAGTTCATCGCCGTAGGCCACATAGGCATTCCGTTCGCCGGCCTTTATGCCCGCATATTTTTCATCAACAGCCTTCATTCCGGCCAAAACGGCGGCGTCATCAATACGCGGCGCGCTCTCCCGGACGCCGCTCTCTCCTGCGCCGCCGGGGCTGTGGCGGCCGCCTTGTCCGTCACGGGTATGTTTTTCATGGAGGGCGTCGCCCGCATATTCTTCGTAACAGGAGGCCCTTTTGCCGTATTTATTCTTCAATTCGGGCGACGACAATACATTATTATACGCCAACATGCCGTTCATGCGGTACAGTTTTCTCGTGACGGCGTCATGATGCATGAAAACGGATTTCCTCTCGTCAAAGAGCGCGTTGCACTCATCGACGACACGGGCCATTCGTGCCGTATCCCCGCGACATTCAAAGCTTTTCCCCAGGAAATCCAACGCCGTATCCAGGAACTTCTCATAATATGCGGGTTCGCTTCCGAAAAGCAGCGCAACCCTGTATTTTCCCAGCGCATAATATATGACCTCGCATACGTCTTTCCTGTCAAGATCCGGCGGATATGCCATAATTGCATCGCCGTAGGCAGACCATGAGGCCGGATCATTCTCCGGGATGCCCGCATATTTTCCATCAACGTCATGTATCCCGTCTAAAACAATCCTGTTTTCGGATTTCAAGATATATCTGTTCAATATATTTTGGATTTCTGAATTATACCTTCTTGAGGCGCCTTCAGTGCTGCTTTTACAGGGTCCCGTGTGCGTATGTTTATGCTCCGATGAAGCCCTCTTCTCTTTCT
>NZ_DYZA01000047.1 GCF_020741395.1 Mailhella massiliensis
CTGGACGAATGGTATGCTGCCCATCCTTCGGAAGCTTCCCGTCCCGTGTTTGATGTCCTTTGGTATGAATTCATGGCCCCGGTAGGCAGATGACGTGATATTTTTGGGAGAACAATGATGAAGCAGATTCCCGTTATTCTTTTGATCGGAGCCTTGGCCTTCGGCTTTTCCGGCTGTACCAACATGAGCATGACGCAGCAGGGGGCGCTGAGCGGTGCAGCCGGCGGAGCACTCATAGGCGGCGGTCTGGGCGCTCTTTCCGGCGGCCACGGCACGACGGGTGCGCTCATAGGCGGCGGCCTGGGCGCCTTGGCCGGCGGTATTTACGGCAATCAGCAGGAAAGAAACTATTACGATTCCGGTCGTCACGGACGCTGGTGAGTTTATCCTGTCTTTCGGCCCGGAGTTCCAAAGGCTTCGGGCTGCAGAACCTGCGTTCTCTTCCCTTGGGTCGCAGCATTGCCAGTGTGAACCCATTGTATGAAGAAGGCCCCCGAAAGGGGGCCTTCTTTTGCCTGGAGAGGGGGAGAATCAGCGCTCGCGCAGTCTCGGATCCAGCATATCGCGCAGGCTTTCGCCGAGCAGATTGTATCCGAGCACGGTGATGAGTATGGCAAGGCCGGGGTACAGGGAAAGCCAGGGGGCTATTTCCAGCGTGTTCTTGCCGTCCATGAGCATGTTGCCCCAACTCGCGTCCGGAGGCTGTACTCCGAGGCCCAGGAAGCTGAGGGATGATTCCACCAGAATAGCTCCGGCAACTCCCAGAGTAGCGGAGACCAGTACGGGAGCGAGGGCGTTGGGCAGTATATGTACGAAGAGCAGGCGGGAGGAGGAGGCCCCGGCCAGTTTGGATGCGGCGATGAAGTCCCGTTCTCTCAGGGAGAGAGTTTCGGCCCGCACAAGTCGAGCCACGCCCATCCACGACGTGAGGCCTATGACTACCATGATGTTGGTGAGGCTCGGCTCCAGAAAGGCGATGACGGCGAGGATGAGGAAGAACGAAGGGAAGCATAGCATCACGTCTACGCCGCGCATGATGAGTTCGTCCGTCCACCCGCCGAAATAGCCGGAGGCGAGCCCCAGAACTATGCCTATGGCTGTGGATATGCCCACGGCCACAAAGCCCACCCACAAAGAGACGCGCGCTCCGTAGAGCAGGCGGGAAAAGACGTCGCGGCCGAGTTCGTCGGTTCCCAGAAGATGTTCCGGCGAAGGCGGCATGAGAATGGCGTCGAGGTTCAGGGCGGCGGGGTCGAAAGGGGCCAGCCAGGGAGCAAGCAGGGCAAGGGCGCTCATGGTGAGCACTATGGCAAGCCCGATGAGAAACATACCGTGGCGCTTCATGCCTTGCCTCCCTGTTTTGCCGTTGCCCGGATGCGCGGGTCGGCCAGGCTGTAGCCGGCGTCGGCCAGCATGTTGCCGAGCAGGGTGAGGACGGCCCCGAGTACGAGATTTCCCATGATGAGAGGGTAGTCGCGCGCCATGACGGCGGCATAAAAGAGCTGACCGAGCCCCGGCAGGGCGAAAATAGTTTCAATGATGACGCTGCCGCCGATAAGGCCCGGCACGGAAAGGCCGAGCATGGTGATGACGGGCAGAAGCGCGTTGCGCAGGCCGTGGCGGCCTATGACCAGCCTTGCAGGCAGTCCTTTGGCGCGGGCCGTAGTCATGTAGTCCTGGCGCAACACTTCCAGCATGGAGGAGCGCAGAAAGCGCGAGGTACCCGCTATGCTGCCCACCAGCCCCACAAGAATGGGCAGTGTGAGGTGCTTTGCTATGTCCAGAGCCTTGCCCAGAGGGGAGAGCTGGGCATAGTCCAGGGAGGTGAGGCCGGAAAGGGGAAGCCAGCCGAGGTCTATGCCGAAGTAGAGCATGAGCAGCATGGCCAGCCAGAAGCTGGGCATGGCAAAGCCCAGAAACACGAGCACGGTGAGCGCGCGGTCGAGGAATGTGCCTCTCCGCACGGCCGATACTATGCCTATGGGGATGGAAATAAGCAGGGTGAGCAGCAGGGAAATCACGTTCATGCCCACGGTAAGAGGCAGGCGTTCCATGATTTTTTCCATAACCGGGCGCGCGTCGCTGGAAAGGGAGATACCGAAATCGAGCCGGATGAGGCGGCCCAGCCAGTCCACATATTGTTCCCAGAGCGGGCGGTCCAGCCCGTAAAGGGCGTTCAGGCGCTCGCGTACCATATCGCCCGCCAGCGGATTCAGGCTGGTCTGCATGTCGGTGGGGGTGCCCGGGGCGAGGTGAATGACGAAGAAGCTCACCAGGGTGATCCCCCAGAGCACGAGCAGCATCCACAGCGTTTTGCGGGCGGCGCGGACGGCCAGAGCCTTCCAGCGTGAGGCGCTGCCCGGAATCGGGGTATTCTTCATGCGTTACGTCCTTTAAGAGCGGAGTAGGGGCCGGCGCCCCCACTCAGGAAAAGCTCAGGCTCCGGGCTGCATGGCCCCCTGGCTGAGGTCGCGGTTCATCCATGCGGCGACGGCTCTTGCCTCGGCCTGCCAGTCCGCCGGGGAGAGGCGAAGGGAAAGGAATTGCCGGAACATTTCATCGAGCATGTCCAGAGCCTGATCGAGCAGGTAGATTTTTTCCAGAAAAAGGGCGTCCGGGTCTTCAGCGGCGTCTTCTCTGGAAATGGGAGGAGTGCGCAGGGAATTGATGCTGAAATCTTCGGCCTTCAGCGTCACCTGCCAGTCCATGCCGTCTTTTTCCAGGCGTACCAGGGCGCGGACGACCTTTTTTCCCGTGAGCAGGCCGAGCCTTGCTTCGCGCAGTGGAGAAAAGGAACCCACCACGGTGGCGGTTTCCTGGTTTTCCCCTTCGCCGCCGCGCACCACGATGCGCTGCTCCATGGCCACGGTGAAGGGTTCGCCCCCATGCTCCGGCCCTTCCATGCGGAAGACGTTGCCGGTTTCACTTCGGAACCACAGCCAGGTGAGGAATTCCTGCCCCAGGATGAGGTCGGTATTTTCTCCGATATAACCTATTTCTGCCATAAGAGATGCCTTTGAAAAGCGTTGTCAGTTGAGTGGGCGGAGCGTTTTGCCCTGTGAAAGGTCGATAATCCGCCGGATACAGGCCAAGACCTTTGAGGTCGCCGTCCTGCGGGCGTATGTGCCGGGCATCCGGGAGAAGCCTGCGCAGGATACGGTAGTGTTTCAACGAAGGGCCGCGCTCATACCGCGCTTTCAATGAAATGCGTACCTTCCACGGCGTCCAGTTTTGCGGAGCACTGTTCGCCGAGCAGGGAAAGTGCCAGAGCACAGGGAACGAGCTGTTCCAGACGCAGTTCGAAACTGCGGGTGAAAAGCTCAAGGAAGAGCTCTATCATTTTCGTCTGCGTGGAGGCGAAATACACGCGGCCGGTACGCGTATTCCAGATGACCTGAAACTCCGCCGGGATGGGCAGGAAACGCCCCATGAGGCGCAGTTTCACCTGTTCGCCTATTTCCTTCTTGCGGTCTCTCGGGATGAATTTCTTGCCCAGCTCCTTGATGCGCGCCTCTTCCTCGCGCAGAGCTATGCGCGTGTGCTTGCGAAGTACGGCCGGAGGGATGCGTCTCGTGTCGAGCCGAAGGGAAAAGGTGAGGTAATCGGCTTTTTCCGGCGGGCTCAGTTTCCATTCGGTATCGAGCATGTCGT